>NZ_AUBQ01000019.1 GCF_000429325.1 Fundidesulfovibrio putealis DSM 16056 | reverse complement strand
AGCGGGAGGGGACTTCTACGTGCGCGCCCCGTTCCCGTCAACAACTTTTTTCATCGTCGCTGACTTTTCGTCCCCGCCGCATCGCAGCGCGAACATTCGGAGCACCCACCAGAGTGCCGCCTCGTCTCCAAGATCAGTTGTAAAAGAGCTTTCCGTCCCCGCCCGCAGCAACTCGCGTCCCCGCAGGCAGAAGGGGGCTTTTAGAGACATGGCGGGCAAAGGTCAACACCTTTTCGGAATTTTTCCCAAACTTCTTCCCGCCACAAGCCCCCGACACCCCCCTCTTCCAAGCCTGCTAGAACTCCAAGTGCTTGTACGTCCTGGGGAACGCGATCACGTCGCGGATGTTGGTCACGCCGGTGGCCAGCATGACCAACCGCTCGAAGCCCAGGCCGAAGCCCGCGTGCGGAGCCGTGCCGAAGCGCCGGGTATCCAGGTACCAGTCGTAGCATTCCATATTGAGGTTCATCTCGGCGATACGCGCTTCCAACCGGTCCAGGCGCTCCTCGCGCGCGCTGCCGCCCACGATCTCGCCGATGCGCGGCACCAGCACGTCCATGGCTGCCACGGTGCGCCCGTCCTCGTTCTGGCGCATGTAGAACGCCTTGATATCCTTGGGATAGTCATACACGATGACCGGCTTCTTGAAGTGCTCTTCCGCCAGATAGCGCTCGTGCTCAGTTTGAATGTCCTTGCCGAAGGCCGCCTCGTACTCGAAGGATTTCGGTGCCTTGCGCAGGATTTCCACGGCCTCGGCGTAGGGGATGCGTTCGAAGGGGTCGGCGACCAGCTTCTCGAGGGTTCCCATGAGCGAGGTGTCCACCCACTTGGCGAACAGCTCCAGGTCCCCTGCCCTGCGTTCCATCACATCCCGGATGCAGTGCTTGAGGAGATCTTCAGCCAGATCCATGTTGTCGGCCAGGTCGGCGAAGGCCATCTCCGGCTCCACCATCCAGAACTCGGCGGCGTGGCGCGCCGTGTCGGAAGGCTCGGCCCGGAAGGTCGGCCCGAAGGTGTACACGTCGCCCAGTGCCAGGGCGAACGGCTCGGCGGAGAGCTGCCCGGACACCGTCAGGTTCGCCTCTTTACCGAAGAAGTCCGCCTTGGCTCCCTCTGGCCCCAGCGGCTGGCCGGGGTGCATGGTGGTCACGCGGAACATCTCGCCCGCGCCCTCGCAGTCAGAGCCCGTTATAATGGGCGACTGCAAATAGAAGAAGCCCCGGTCCTGGAAGAAGCGATGCACGGACAGGGCCAGCTCCGAGCGGATGCGGAAGGCCGCGCCGAACTTGTTGGTGCGCGGGCGCAGGTGCGCGATGGCGCGCAGGAACTCGTCCGAGTGGCGCTTCTTCTGGAGCGGAAAGGTGTCCTGGTCGGCACCGCCGATCAGCTCCACCTCGGAAGCCTTGATCTCCCAGGCCTGGCCCTTGCCCGGCGAGGCGATGAGCGCCCCGGTTACGGCCACGGACGCGCCCGTGCCCATGTCCTTGATATGCTCGTAGCCCTTGGCGTCGGAATCGACCACGGCCTGGATGTTGGCCAGGCAGGAGCCGTCGTTTATCTCCAGGAAGGAGAAATCCTTGGCGTCGCGGCGCGTGCGCACCCATCCTTTGACGATAATCTGCTCCCTGGGGCCGTCGGCCGAGAGCAGAGCGGCAATTTTCGTGCGTTTCATCCCCATATCATAATCCAGCCCCACCGACCGGGGCAAGCCTTGTCTCGGGCGGGACTGTAGGATAGGAGAGACCCCGGCGGCAGTGGGATACACTCTCTGGACTCCACTATGGGCGTCACGCCTGGATTTCGGGCGTTTTCCAGCGCCCACCCCCTCTTTACGCAGACCAAGGAATACCAATGGGATTTTTTTCCAAGCTCTCGTCCTGGCTGGGCGGCAAAAAGCCCGAAGAAGCACCCGGAGCAACGCCCGAAGCTGAAGCTTCCGCATCTGTCGAAGCATCCGAAACACCTGAATCCCCGGCGGCGGAAGTCTCCCCGACCGATGCCGAAGCGCCTCCAGCCGAGGTCGCGCCCACCGATGCGCCCTCGCCCGTCCCTGCGCCGAACCTGGTCACCGAGGACTGGCAGAAGGACCTGACCCTCTCGCTACGCCAGGCCGAACCCAAGCTGTCCGTCTGGCTGGGCATCATCCTGCAAGACGTGGCCGTGGCCGGGCCGGACCTCTGGCAGCGCCTGCGCTTCCTGTTCACCTCGCTGGAGGCTCCCGCAGCGGAAGCCGACGACTTCATCGCGCGCTTCCAGAAGTGGCTTAACAACATGGGCTACGAGGAAGTCGAGGAGTTCCGCTCCGAACTTCAGTACCGCCTTGCCCTGGCCCTGGAACTGGAAGACGAAGAGGACGAGCGTTCGCGCCTGTTCATCAAGCTCTCCGAGGGGCTGGCCAAGACTCGCGAGCAGATCGCCGCGCGCATCGACAACCTGCTCACCTCCCACTCCTCCATGGACGACGACTTCTGGGAGGAGCTGGAAGAGATCCTGATCATGGCGGACGTGGGCTTCGAGCCCGCAGGCAAGCTCCTTGCGCAGCTGAAAAACCGCGCCCGCAAGGCTGGCGTCACCGATCCCGCCGGGTTCAAGGAAATCCTGCGCGAGGAGCTGGCCCAGATTTTCCGCGCCCCCAAAACCATCAAGGCCATCAACCCGCCCGAGGTGGTCATGGTGGTGGGCGTCAACGGCGTGGGCAAGACAACCTCCATCGCCAAGCTGGCCTACCGCGCCCAGCTTCAGGGCCGCAAAGTGCTCATCGTGGCGGGCGACACCTTCCGCGCCGCAGCCATCGAGCAGCTCCAGATCTGGGCTGACCGCGTGGGCGCAGGCTTCTTCTCCAAAGGCGAGGGCGCCGACCCCGCCGCCGTGGCCTTCGAGGCCATGGAACGCTGCCTGGCCGAAGGCTACGACTTGATGCTCCTGGACACCGCCGGGCGTCTGCACACCAAGATCAACCTCATGGAAGAGCTCAAGAAGATCGAGCGCGTGCTCGGCAAGAAGCACGCCGGAGCGCCTCACCGCACCATCCTGGTGGTGGACGCCACCACCGGCCAGAACGCCCTCTCCCAGACCAAGCTCTTCAACGAGGCCGTTGGCGTGGACGAGATCGTGCTCACCAAGCTCGACGGCACGGCCAAGGGCGGCGTGGTGGTGGGCATCGCGCTGGAGCACGCCATCCCCATCACCTTCGTGGGCCTTGGCGAAAAGATGGAAGACATGCGCCCCTTCTCCGGCGAAGACTTTGCCAAGGCGCTCCTGGTGTAGTATGTTCCTGATTGCCGGACGGACCGGCATCCTCAAAGATCAATCACCGCCGCCCCGCCCCCACGGGGCGGCGCTGTAAGAAACCTCCAGCCACTACACCACCTTATGTATATGAGCACACCCACCAGAGCCGATGCCGTCGCCACCCTTGAAAAGCATCTGGGCGACAAGCCCGCCAGGCTCGCCCATTCGCTCAAGGTCGCCGGGCTTGCCGTCACCCTGGGCCAGATGCTGATCGCCAAGGGTATTTCCCTGAACCTGCCCCTGATCGAGGCAGCCGCGATCCTGCACGACATCTGCAAGGGCCAGCCCGACCACGACCGCGCAGGCGGCGAACTCCTGCGCTCGCTGGGCTATCCCGAGGTCGCCGCCATCGTTGAGGTCCACACCCGCCTGGGAGGACGCACCCCCTCTCCCGACGAGCCCCTCTCCGAGGCCGAGGTGGTCTACATGGCCGACAAGAGCTATCGGCGCGTCAACCGCGTCAGCATCGAAGAGCGTTATGGCATCTGGCGCGACACCTGGAAAGACAACCCGGAGCGCCTGGAGAGCCTGACCAACGGCGAGAACCGCGCCAAGGCCGTGCGGGCGCGCATCGAAAAGGCGCTGGGGATGGCGCTTAGCGACGTGAAGAGCGAAGAGTAAGAGCAAGAGAAG
Organism: Fundidesulfovibrio putealis DSM 16056; assembly: GCF_000429325.1. Taxonomy (NCBI): domain Bacteria; kingdom Pseudomonadati; phylum Thermodesulfobacteriota; class Desulfovibrionia; order Desulfovibrionales; family Desulfovibrionaceae; genus Fundidesulfovibrio; species Fundidesulfovibrio putealis. The sequence goes on along the minus strand of NZ_AUBQ01000019.1, from coordinate 97,388 downwards.
ATGCCTCCGGCGGCCAAAGAGGAAACTTTTTGGAAAAAGTTTCCTCTCTGGACTCTCCTTCAAAAACTTTCAATGAGCTTCGCATTCCAGCGCGGCAATATGGCGTTCAGGCGAGGCTGGTTGCTGGGAGCCCTTTGGCACTCTTTCGGGGCAAGTTACGTGATCTTCAGGCGGGTGCCGATGGCTGTAACGGTCGCGTCCTGGTCGGCGGGCGACGAATCGTCTTCAAATCGGTTCTAGCCCGCCGACCAGGACGTGAACGGAACAGCCATCGGCACCCGCCTTGCCAGGACACGAACGGGACAGCACCCTGCCAACGACGCAACCCGCAACCACCAGACGCGAAGCTCACTGAGGGTCCAGGGGGATCATCCCCCTGGCGGGTCAAGGGCGGAGCCCTTGCGGGTCCAGGGCAGAGCCCTGGCAGGGTCCGGGACGGAGTCCCGGCAACGCCTGTTCACAACCAGTCACAAACGAGTCCCCATGCAAGTCCCTCCTGTCGTAACCGGCCTGCTGCGAGACACCTTCGGCTTCGATTCCCTGCGCCCCGGCCAGACCGAGGCCATCACCCGCCTGCTTAACGGCAAAAGCGTCCTGGCCATCTTCCCCACGGGCGGCGGCAAGAGCCTGTGCTACCAGCTGCCCGCGCTGGCCCTGCCCGGCGTGACACTGGTCATCTCGCCGCTTATCGCCCTGATGAAGGACCAGATCGACTTCCTGAAGGCGCGCGGCATCGCCGCCGAACGTTATGACTCGAGCCTGGACGCGCAGCAGTCGCGCGACGTGCTGGGCAGGCTCAGGGACGGCCAGCTGAAGCTCCTGTACATCTCGCCGGAACGGCTGGCCAACGAGCGCTTCCTCCAGACCATCCGGCGCGCGGACGTGTCGCTGCTGGCCGTGGACGAGGCCCACTGCATAAGCCAGTGGGGCCACAACTTCCGCCCGGAATACCTGAAGATCGCCCGTGCGGCCAAGGAGCTGAACATCCCGCGCGTGCTGGCCCTGACCGCCACCGCAGACCGCGAGACCGCCGCCGACATCGCCCGGGCCTTCGACATCAACGCCGGAGACATCGTCCACACCGGCTTCTACCGCCCCAACCTGGAGTTGCACGCCTCGCCTGCCAAGCCCGGCGGCAAGAAGGCCCTGTTGCTGGAGCGGCTGCGCTCGCGCCCCAAAGGCCCGGCCATCGTGTACGTCACCTTGCAGCACACGGCGGAAGGCGTGGCCGCGTATCTGGCCGAAAACGGCATCGAGGCGCGCGCCTATCACGCGGGCATGGCTAACGAAGTCCGCTCGGAAGTCCAAGAGGCCTTCATGGCCTCGGACTCCATGGTCATCGTGGCCACCATCGCTTTCGGCATGGGCGTAGACAAGGCCGACATCCGGGCCATCTACCACTACAACCTGCCCAAGGGCGTGGAGAGCTACGCCCAGGAGATCGGGCGCGCCGGGCGCGACGGCAAGCCCTCGGTCTGCGAGATGTTCGTCTGCCTGCAGGACACGCTGGTGCTGGAAAACTTCGTGCTTGGCGACACGCCGGACATCCAGTCCGTCACCTCGCTGTTGGAGGAGCTCTTCGGCGGCGAGGACCACCTGCTGCTCTCCCCGCCCGCCCTGGCCAACCGCCACGACATCCGGGAGCTGGTGGTGCGCACCCTCCTCACCTACCTGGAGCTGGACGGCTACCTGCGCGCGCTCGGGCACATCTATACCAGCTACACGCTCACGCCCAACAAGACCTCCGCCGAGATGCTGGCCCCCTTCGACGAGGCGCGTCAGGCGTTTCTGAAGAAGGTGCTGTCTCGCTGCAAGAAGAAGCGCAACGGCAGCTTCGGGCTGGACGTGGAGGAGGCGGCCCAGGCCATCGGCGAGTCGCGCGACCGGATATTGACCGCGCTGGAATACCTGGAGGGCAAGGGCGATATCGACCTGAAGGCCAGCGGCACACGCCAGCGGTTTCGGGTGGACAGGCGGCCCGTGCATCTGGACGGGCTGGCGCGGGAGCTGGAAGTGCGATTCGCGGAGCGCGAGGGGCGCGAGCTTGAGCGCGTGCGCCAGATGCTGGTGCTGGCCGGGGAGCCGGAGTGCCTGACCATGCGGCTGCTGCAATACTTCGACGAGAAGAGCGGCCCGTGCGGGCACTGCGGGCCGTGCCTGGGGGAGGAACCCTGCGTGCCGCCGCCGTTCGCGCCCAGAAGGCCGCGCGAGCGCTCGCTCAAGAAGCTGGACGCCCTGCTGGCGGAGGGTTTGGCGCAACTTACCACGCCGAGGCGGCTGGCGAAGTTCCTGTGCGGGCTGTCGTCGCCTGCCACGACGCGGCTGAAAGAACACGAAGCGTTCGGGCTGTTCGAGCGCGTGCCCTTCAAGATGGTGCTGGAAATGGCGGAGAGGGTGATGAAGGCGTAGGATGTGTCCGTATTTCTGATACCCTCGAACGCAGGACAAACGCTGGGTTAGCTGTTTGCATATCCTGTTTTCGACTTGCACTCACAATTGACCTCCCTCAGTCATATCATATAACGTAAAGTCTATGCGCAAGCTGAAAGCAATCGCTCGTCATCTCCGCTGGATTTTTGTCTTTCTTGCTCTCATTTTCCTCTCCTGGCTTTTCTATGACTACCTCTTGCACAACGCCAGCCAGGGCATGGGTAACTATCTCATCCAGGTCATCGGCCTTGTAGCCAACATATTTGGCATCCTGGCTGGATTCAGTAAAGACCCAGCTCCTGAGATCAAGAACCATATCGACGCCTCGGCTCATCAGGCAGAGAAATCCCAGCAGACGCGTCATGATGTCATGAATGGTAAACTTGATGCTATTTACGACAAGCTTGCCCAACAGGGTATTGCGGAATCACGTATCCCGGATGTCATCAAGGAGCGAGATGACAAGATACGGGAACTCTCTGAAAAACTTAAGAAGTACGAGGGGCAACCAACAGAACTCCGCAACAAGGCACTCTGCGCCTTACGCGAAGGCAGAACGGAAGAGGCAGAACTATTCTTTAAGAGTGAACAGGGCAGACTAAAATCTTTCGCGCTAGAATATGCAGAGGCCACGTACCAATTGGGGCAAACTCAGTTCGCAGCCTTGAAATTTCATGACGCCCTAGCGTCTTACAAGAGTGCTGTGAATCTCTCCCCAGACAATGTTGAGTATCTCAATAGTCTTGGGAACTTGCTAAACGACTTTGGAGATTTGGATGGCGCAATCCAAGCGCTTCAACAGGCATTAATTGTTATTCAGGAAAGTTTGGATGATAGTCACCCAGATTACGCACCGGTCCTCAACAATCTAGGCTCGGCATGGCAAGCCAAAGGCGACCTGGACAAGGCTATCGACTTCTTTACCCGCTCCCTGGCCGTCAGCGAAAAAACCTTTGGCAAAGAGCATCCAAAGGCCGCCATCAGACTCAACAACCTCGGTTCGGCATGGCGAGACAAAGGCGACCTGGACAAGGCCATCGACTTCTACACTCGAGCCCTGGCCGTCAACGAAAAGACCTTTGGCAAAAAGCATCCCAACATAGCCATAAACCTCAACAATCTCGGCGAGGCATGGCGACACAAAGGCGACCTGGGCAAGGCTATCGACTTCTATACCCGCGCACTGGCCATCGACGAAAAGGCCTTCGGCAAGGAGCATCCCAACGTTGCCAGAGAGTTCAACAATCTCGGCTCGGCATGGCAAGACAAGGGCGACCTGGACAAGGCCATCGACTTCTATAGTCGCTCCCTGGTCATCGTCGAAAATACAAACGGTAAAGACCATCCCAACGTCGCCATCTGCCTCAACAACCTCGGTTCGGCATGGCAAGACAAGGGCGACCTGGACAAGGCCATCGACTTCTATAGTCGCTCCCTGGTCATCGTCGAAAATACAAACGGTAAAGACCATCCCAACGTCGCCATCTGCCTCAACAACCTCGGTTCGGCATGGCAAGACAAGGGCGACCTGGACAAGGCCATCGACTTCTATAGTCGCTCCCTGGTCATCGTCGAAAATACAAACGGTAAAGACCATCCCAACGTCGCCATCTGCCTCAACAACCTCGGTTCGGCATGGCAAGACAAGGGCGACCTGGACAAGGCCATCGACTTCTATAGTCGCTCCCTGGTCATCGTCGAAAATACAAACGGTAAAGACCATCCCAACGTCGCCATCTGCCTCAACAACCTCGGTTCGGCATGGCAAGACAAGGGCGACCTGGACAAGGCCATCGGCTTCTATACCCGCGCACTGGCCATCGACGAAATGACCTTCGGCAAAGAGCATCCTAACGTTGCCAGAGAACTCAACAACCTCGGTGGAGCATGGCAAGCCAAGGGCGACCTGGACGAGGCCATCGACTTCTATACCCGCTCCCTGGCCATCGACGAAAAGACCTTCGGCAAAGAGCATCCTAACGTTGCCAGGGAACTCAACAACCTCGGTTTGGCCTGGCATGACAAGGGCGACCTGGACAAGGCCATCGACTTCTATACCCGCTCCCTGGCCATCGACGAAAAGATCTTCGGCAAAGAGCATCACGAAGTCGCCGCCAGCCTCAACAACCTCGGCGGAGCACGGCAAACGAAAGGCGACCTGGACAAGGCCATCGACTTCTTCACCCGCGCTCATGCCATCATGCTTACTACCTTTGGCTTGGATAATCCCTCCACCCGCATAGTAGCCGCCAACCTCGCCGCCGCCATCGCCGCCCGTGACGCCGCCAAGTAGCTCCCGCTTGTTCCGGCTGAGAATCTACGCTATCAGCCAGATAGCATGAACGCATCCGACCTCATCCGCTACACGCCGCTGGCTTCGGCCAACCGCATGCGCATCATCGTGTCCGTCCTGGCCAAGCACGGCTTTGAGGAGCTCCTCATCCGGCTGGGCCTGCGCCGCCGGTTCCCCTATTTCTGGCGCAAGAGCCCGCCTCCCCCGGCAGCGATTCCCCTATGGAAGCGCCTCAAGCTCATCATCGAAGAGCTCGGCCCCACCGCCGTCAAGATCGGCCAGATCCTCTCCATGCGCCCGGACCTCATCCCGTCCGACCTCTGCGACGAGCTGAAGACCCTCCAGGAGGCGCTGCCCCCGACTCCGTTCGAGGACATCCGCGCCGCCATCGAGAAGGCCTATGGGCGCCCGCTGGAGACACTCTTCTCCGGGTTCGAGCATCATCCCGTGGCCACGGCCTCCATCTCGCAGGTTCACCGGGCGCGCCGCGCGGACGACGCCAGCCTGGTTGCCGTCAAGGTGCAGCTGCCCGATGTGGCCGACACCCTGGCCGCAGACCTGGACATCCTGGAATACCTGGCCGAACTGCTGGAGGAGCGCGCGCCTTCGGTCCGCCCCTTCAAGCCCGTGGAGGTGGTGCGCGAACTTCGCAAGGTGGTGCGCCGCGAGCTCGATTTCACCAACGAGGCCGTGAACATGCTGGCCTTCAACGCCCTCTTCGAGGACAACCCGCGCGTGTTCGCGCCCGCCGTGCATGCGGATCTCGCGCGCCCGGGCGTCCTGGTGATGGAATTCATCGACGGCGAACGCCTGGACGAGTTCCTGGGCACCAGCGAGGAGCGCGCCGAACTGGTCTCCCTGGGGCTTGAATCCACCGTGCGCCAGATCATGCAGGAGGGTTTTTTCCACGCGGACCCGCACCTGGGGAATCTGCGCATCGTGGGCCGCAGCAGGCTCTGCTACCTGGACTTCGGCATGTGCGGACGGCTGGCCCCGGCGCTTCGCAGCGCGCTGGTGGACTGCCTCATCGCGCTGGGCGGCAAGGACACGGCGCGCCTCGCCCGCGTGGTGGAGGACATGTCCTACTCCGCACCGCCGGACCTGGACGTGTTCAGCCTGGAATCGGACCTCATGTTCATCATGCAGAAGTTCCACACGCCCTGCGGACACGGTTTCATGGGGCGGCATATGCTGGACCTGACGGCCATCTGCCGCGAACACGGCCTCTCGCCCCGGCCCGACTTCATCCTGGTGGCGCGTGCGCTGCTGGCCTCCGAATCAGCCCTGAAATCCCTCGACCCGACGCTGAACCCGGCATCAAGCCTCTCCTCCCTGGCTCAGGCGTACTCCATGCGCCGCCTGATCCCCGGCCTGTCGGACCGCTCCATCTGGGCCGAACTGGAAGAAGCCGGTCGGATCATCACCGCCTTCCCTCGCAGGATAGACACCGTGTTGCGCAAACTCAGCGCCGGCCAGCTGACCGTGGAACACAAGCAGCACGACTTCGGCCGCCTGCCCGCCACCTTCCAGCGCATCGGCAACCGCCTGGGCGGCGCGCTGGTCACCTCGGCCCTGGCGGTCTGTTCAGCCGTGATCTTCAGCTCGGACCTGGGGCCGCACCTCTGGGGCATGCCCGTCATCGGGCTGGCCGGATTCGCCCTGTCCGGGATGCTTGGCACATACATCACGTTCAAGATGTTCCGGGATACCTAGTGTCGCGATTTTGAAAAACATGATTTTGTTTTTCAAAATTCAAATCAATGGTTTTGGCTGTTTGTCTTGAAAATCCGTATGGACGGATTTTGAGGACGCAACACTGGAGGATACTCATGAGCGATCTGCTGAAAAAAGGCTTCTATACCGGGCTTGGCGCTGGGCTTTTGCTCAAGGACAAGATCATGGACGCCCTGAACGCGCCCGTTCGGGTGAACGATTCGCACGCCGAGGAACTCAGGCACGCCCTGGACGCCCTCTCCAACAATCTGGAACAGGGCGTGGACGTCGCCAAAGAGGTCGGGCAGGAAGAACTGGACCGGATTCTCAAAAGGCTCGGACTGGTGAAAGCGGAAGACCTGGAAGAGATGAAGGCCCGGATCGCGGAGCTGGAAAAGAAGCTCCAGGAGCGCGAGGGGAAAGGCTGAAGAGGCGGATGCCTCCGGCGGGCAAAGAGGGCTCCGCCCTCTCTGCACTCTCCCGCCTGGGGGGTGATCCCCCTGGACCCTCAATGAGCTTCGCGTAACGAACAGATACGTTTCAGATATCTCGCGAGAAAGCCCTGAAGCGCGCAATGCCGCGCTTCAGGGCTTAATAGTTCATGAAATCACCGCCCACTACGATTTCTGCTGGCTGGGAAGTACTGTGTTGAATGTTTCAATCCGACCACATGCGCCTTCGTCCTGACTCACGTTTCATCGCAGCAGAGCATGCTTTCATTTTGGCAGAATGGATTTTAAATGCGGCAGAGCGTGCGTTCGGCGGGTGCTGCGGGCTGTCACGGTCGGGTTCTGGCGGGTGGGCGACGAATCGTCTTCAAATCGGTTCTAGCACGCCCGCCAGGACACGAACGGGACAGTCACCAGAGCCAGCCATCAGCCCGAATTGCCGCGCGCGACGCGAAGCGGAAAGCCGGGTGCAGGGGAGGCTTCTCCCCTGCCGGGTCCAGGGCAGAGCCCTGGCGGGTCTGGGCGGAGCCCAGCCAGGGTCTGGGACTTAAATCCCAGCCTAAATATACTGTTTCAGCAGCTCGTAAGGCGTGTCTTCGGGGAGGGTGATCCGGTTTTCAGGAAGAAAGCTGGACGCCAGCGCCCCCAGCCATTCACGGCTGAACTCCAGTCGCTCAAAGGCCAGTACGGCCCTGCCGTTTTCGTGCAGCAACCGATACCCTACGATCTCCACCTGAACGACCGTGCTCTCCCCCTTGGGGAGCGCTTCGACCAGCATGGTCTTGTTCGAAGAGTTCAAGGTCAGCTTGAACGAATGGCAGTATTCCTCGAACAATGGCGACAGCTTATTGGTTATGGCCGTCGAGACGGCCATATCCTTGATGGCTCCGAACATCGGGCTACCTACCAGGTGAGGGCGTTGGATTCATCGAGACAGTTCTTGGTGCCCTCGGCGCAGGGAGGGATCGCGTACTCGCCGTTGAAGCAGGCAAGACAGTACTGCGGGTCGTTCAGGTCCGCGCCGACGGAATTGAGCAGCCCGGGTATGGACAGATAATGCAGGCTGTCCAGGCCGATGTAGCGCGCGATGTCTTCCACGGAGTTGTTGGCGGCGATGAGTTCCCCCTTGGAGGAGAAGTCGATGCCGTAGAAGCAGGGGAACTTGATGGGCGGACAGCTGACGCGCATGTGAATCTCGCGCGCGCCGAGCTCGCGCAGCTTCTTCACGCGGGTGCGGATGGTGGTGCCGCGCACGATGGAATCTTCAACGATGATGATGCTCTTGTTCTTGATGAGCGAGCGCACGGGGTTCAACTTCACGCGCACGGAAAAGTCGCGCATGTCCTGCGAAGGCTGGATGAAGGTGCGGCCCACGTAGTGGTTGCGCACCATGGCCACCTCGAAAGGCAGTCCGGACTGCTGGGCATAGCCCACGGCGGCGTACACGCCGGAGTCCGGGAAGGGCATGACGTAGTCCGCGTCCACCGGCGCTTCCAGGGCCAGGGTCTGGCCCATGAGCTTGCGGCGAGAATAAACCACCTCGCCGAAGACCACGGAGTCGGGCCGGGCGAAGTAGACCAGCTCGAAAATGCAGCGGCTGGCCTTGATGGGCTCGCAGAGACGGTAGGAGCGCATGCACTTGTCCTGGATCACCAGCATCTCGCCGGGTTCCACTGCGCGCAGGTACTCTGCCTCGATCAGGTCGAAGGCGCAGGTCTCGGAGGAGATGACGTAGTGGTCGTCCAGACGGCCAAGGGCCAGGGGGCGCACGCCGTGCGGGTCGCGCAGGGCGATCAGCTTGTCGTTGGCCAGGATGAGCAGCGAATAGGAGCCGCGCACCTTCTGGCAGGCCTTGATGACGGCTTCCTCGATGGTGCCGCCGTTCAGGTACTTGGCGATCAGATGGACGAAGATCTCCGAATCCATGGTGGTCTGGAAGATGGAGCCGGAGGCTTCCAGTTCCGCGCGCAGTTCCATGGTGTTCACCAGGTTGCCGTTGTGGGCGATGGCCAGACGCCAGTCGCCGAAGCGCACCAGAAAAGGCTGGGCGTTGCGCAGGAGCGAGGCGCCGGTGGTGGAGTAGCGGACGTGCCCCACGGCGATGGAACCCTTGAGTTCCCGGCTGAGGTGGCGTTCGCTGAACACGTCGGCCACCAGCCCCATGCCCTTCTGCTCACGGATGTTGTCGCCATCCCAGGTGACGATGCCCGCCGACTCCTGCCCGCGATGCTGCAGGGCGTAGAGGCCGAAGTAGGTCATGCGCGCGGCCTCGGGATGGCCGTAAATGCCGAACAATCCGCAGTATTCTTTTTTCATGTCGCTGCTCTCAAGCCTTCTCGTAAAGGCAGACAGATAAGGCCAGAACCTCTGCTGTCAACTAGGCGTAGTGTTCCTGAAGGCTCTTGACGCCAAGACCGGAGCCTTTGAGTTCCTGAATGGCCAGGGCCGCCGCGCGCGCGCCCGCCACTGTGGTGGTGTAGGGCACGCCGTACAGCACCGTGGTCTGGCGCAGTTGCGAGGAGTCCTGCACCGTCTTCTTGCCGGAGACGGTGTTGATCATCAGCTGGATTTCACCGTTGATCACGTGGTCCGCCGCGTTGGGGCGCCCCTCGTAGACCTTGAGCACCTTGGTGGCCGTCACGCCGTTGTCGTTCAGGAACTTGGCGGTGCCGCCGGTTGCGATCACCTTGAAGCCCAGCTCCTGGAAGAGCTTGGCCACGGGCAGCACGGCGTCCTTGTCGCGGTCGTTCACCGAGATGAACACCGTGCCTTCGAGCGGCAGGCGTTGTCCCGCAGCCAGCTGGCTCTTCATGAACGCGCGTCCGAAGTTGGAATCCACGCCCATGACCTCGCCGGTGGAGCGCATTTCGGGTCCCAGCAGCACGTCCACGCCGGGGAAGCGGTTGAAGGGAAACACCGACTCCTTGACGGAGACGTAGCCGGACTTGCGCCCGCTCCAGGGGTCGAGGTCCTTGAGCTTCATGCCCATCATGACCTTGGTGGCCAGCTTGGCCAGGGGCACGCCCGTGGCCTTGGACACGAAGGGAGAGGTGCGCGAGGCGCGGGGGTTGACCTCCAGGATGAACACCTCGCCGTCTTTCAACGCGAACTGGATGTTCATGAGGCCCACCACGTTCAGCTCCAGGGCCAGGGCCTTGGTCTGACGCTCGATCTCGGCGATGACCTCGGCGGAGAGGGTGTGCGGGGGCAGCACGCAGGCCGAGTCGCCGGAGTGGATGCCCGCTTCCTCGATGTGCTCCATGATCCCCGCCACATAGGTCTCTTCGCCGTCGCACACGGCGTCCACGTCAACCTCGATGGCGTTCTCCAGGAACTTGTCGATCAGAATGGGGTGCTCGGGCGAGACCACGGCGGCCTTCTTGAAGTAGGCGGCCAGGCCTTCGTCGTCGTAAACCACTTCCATGGCGCGTCCGCCCAGCACGTAGGAGGGGCGCACCACCACGGGATAGGTGATGTCGTTGGCGATGACGCGGGCCTGCTCCCCGGACATGGCGGTGCCGTTGGGAGGCTGCTTGAGGGCCAGCTTCTTGAGCAGGGCCTGGAAGCGCTCGCGGTCCTCGGCGCGGTCGATGGAATCGGGCGAGGTGCCCAGGATGGGCACGCCTGCGCGCATGAGCGGCACGGCTAGGTTCAGCGGGGTCTGTCCGCCGAACTGCACGATGACGCCCTCGGGCTTCTCGTGCTCGATGATGTTCAGCACGTCCTCGAAGGTCAACGGTTCGAAGTACAGCTTGTCTGACGTATCGTAGTCCGTGGACACGGTCTCCGGGTTGGAGTTGACCATGATGGACTCGATGCCAAGCTCCCGCAGCGCGTAGGAGGCGTGTACGCAGCAGTAGTCGAACTCGATGCCCTGGCCGATGCGGTTGGGACCGCCGCCCAGGATGACCACCTTGCGCTTCTCGGAGGGGGCGATCTCTGCCCCGGTCTCGTAGGTGGAGTAGAAATACGGCGTGTAGGCCTCGAACTCGGCGGCGCAGGTGTCCACCAGGTAGTAGGTAGGCTTGACGTTGAGCTTCTTGCGGATGTCGCGGATATCCAACTCGGACTTCTTCCACAGGGTGGCCAACTGGCGGTCGGAGAAGCCGAACTGCTTGGCCTTGGTCATGACCGGAGCCAACTTGGGGTTGGAGGCGCTGACGGACTCCTCCAGCGCGAAGGCGTGGAGTTCGGCCTCCATGTCCACGATCTCGCGGATCTGGCGCAGGAACCAGGGGTCGATCTTGGTGGCCTCGAAGATTTCCTCTTCAGTCATGCCGCACAGGATGGCCGAGCGCAAATCGAACAGGCGGCGCGAGTTGGGCTTGCGCAGGGAGACCAGCAGGGCTTCCTTGTCCCAGGTGCAGCGGTCGAAGTCCTTGGAGAGGCCGGGCATGCCGACTTCCAGGGAGCGCATGCCTTTCTGCAGGGCTTCCTTGAAGGTGCGCCCGATGCTCATGGCCTCGCCCACGCTCTTCATGGCGGTGGTCAGGAAGTCTTCCGCGCCAGGGAACTTCTCGAAGGTGAAGCGCGGGATCTTGACCACCACATAGTCGATGGTGGGCTCGAAAGAGGCCATGGTCTCGCGGGTGATGTCGTTGGGAATCTCGTCCAGCGTGTAGCCCACGGCCAGCTTGGCCGCGATCTTGGCGATGGGGAAGCCCGTAGCCTTGGAGGCGAGCGCCGAGGAGCGCGACACGCGGGGGTTCATCTCGATGACCACCAGCTCGCCGTCCTCGGGGTTGATGGCGAACTGCACGTTGGAGCCGCCGGTCTCCACGCCGATCTCGCGCATGACGGCCAGTGCGGCGTCGCGCATGCGCTGATATTCATCGTCCGTGAGGGTCTGGGCCGGGGCCACGGTGACGGAGTCGCCGGTGTGCACGCCCATGGGGTCGATGTTCTCGATGGAGCAGATGATGACGCAGTTGTCGCGCACGTCACGCATCACTTCCAGCTCGAACTCCTTCCAGCCCAGCACGGATTGTTCAAGCATCACTTCAGATTTCATGGAGAGGGCCAGCCCGCGCGAGGCGATGGCTTCCAGGTCTTCCATGTTGTAGGCCACGCCGCCGCCGGAACCGCCCATGGTGAAGGCCGGGCGGATGATGATGGGGAACGGGATCTTGCGTCCCCAGGCGCGCACGTCGTCAATGGTGCGGCAGATGCCGGACTCGGGAACCTTGAGGCCGATCTTGATCATGGCCTCGCGGAATTCCTGGCGGCTCTCGGCCTTCTTGATCACGGCCAGGTCAGCTCCGATGAGCTCCACGCCGAACTTCTCCAGCACTCCGGATTCGGCCAGGGCCACGGCCGTGTTCAGGCCGGTCTGCCCGCCCAGGGTGGGCAGCAGGGCGTCCGGGCGCTCTCGCTCGATGATCTTGGCCACGATGTCCGGGTCGATGGGCTCCACATAGGTGCGGTCCGCAAGGCCCGGGTCGGTCATGATGGTGGCCGGATTGGAGTTGACGAGCACCACTTCATAGCCCTCTTCTTTGAGGGCCTTTGTGGCCTGGGAACCGGAATAGTCAAACTCGCAGGCCTGACCGATGACGATAGGGCCGGAGCCGATGATGAGAATCTTTTTGATGTCGGTGCGTTTGGGCATGACTGGCGGGGTTGTGGTTAAGGTTGGGTACGGCGTTGGGTTCCAGAAATGTGACGTGAAATGTCAATTTGGGGTTTTCACCCCGGCGTGGGTTTACGCAACTTATCCCCCCCCGGCAAGATATTTGAGGGCCTCCCGGTGATTGACTTCCCCGCCAGCTTGCATAAAGGAGCAGCAACCGGACACAAATCAAGGAACCCCCGTGAAGCCCCAGTATACCCTGGCCGCAAGCCTGGCCGCCGTCGTGGTCGTTCTGGACCAGATAACCAAGCTCCAGATCCAGAAGCACCTCACCCTTTTCACCTCCGTGGAAGTGATTCCGGGATACTTCAACCTGGTCCACACGTTGAACCGGGGAGCGGCTTTCGGCTTCCTGAACAACCCAGACACCTCCTGGCAGACCTACTTCTTCATGGGCGCCACGGCCATGGCGGTGATGATCATCCTCAACCTGCTCGCCAAGGCCTCCCCCGGCGACAAGCTGCTCATCGTGGCCCTGGGGCTCATCCTGGGCGGAGCCGTCGGCAACCTTATTGACAGGGTCCGCACCGGCGAGGTCATCGACTTCCTCGATTTCGCCATCGGCTCCTATCACTGGCCCGCCTTCAACGTGGCGGACATCGCCATAAGCTGCGGGTCGCTGGCGCTCATCTTCTCGTTCTACGTCCGCAAGAAAGACTGAAGGCCCCGCCGGACCTCCCGGAAGCCAGGCCCCGCAAGCCGCCCCGGCCTTGCAAAATGCACCGGCCAGGCGTAACAAGGACACCCTTATGACGCTCACCACCACCATCGGAGGGTTCCCCCTCTGGTTCTTCCTTGTCCTGGCCCTGCCCGTGTTCCTGAACTTCTGGGCCATCGGGCACGCATTCTACCGCAACTTCCCCACCTATCAGGAAAAGATGGTCTGGTTGTGCCTGTCGGTTTTCGTACCGGTGCTGGGCGGCCTGATCTACCTGTTCGTTGGCAGGAAAAGAGGAACGAAAGAATCATGAACGCACGCATTGCGGCCCTGGCCGCGCTCCTGCTTCTGTCCGGCTGCGCCGGGACCAGCTCCGACAGCCCCGTGAAGGGCAAGCCCATCGATCCCCAGGCCCAGGCCCAGGCCAACCTCCTCGCCGAGGTGGACGGGCTGAAATCCCAGGTGCAGCGCCTCTCCGCCGAAGTGGAGGACCTGAACCTCCAGATCCGCACCATGACCGACGGCGACGGCTCCGGCGGAGCGACCACCCTGCCGGAACTCTCCAAGCGCATCCAGAAGGTCGAGGGCAACCTGAAGCAGATGGGATCCCAGCTTGGCGTGGAGATCGACGGCCAGCAGCCCGGTGCGGGACAGCCCCATGATCCGGGTGCCCCTGCTCCCGGACCCCAGGGCAATCAGGCCCCCGGCCAGCCCCAGGTGAACGCCCCGGCCGCCCAGACCCAAGCCCCCTCGCAGGCCCAGGCCCGCCCCACCGACGTGCCCGCCGCCACCAACGCAGACCCGGCCGAGGCCATCTACGCCAAGGGCATGCAGGCCTTCCAGGCCAAGGACTACGACAAGGCCGCAGGCATGTGGCGGGAAGTGGCCAAGACCTATCCCAAGCATACCCTGGCCCCCAACGCCTATTTCTGGATGGGCGAAGCCTACTTCCAGAAAGGCGACATGGGTCAGGCCGTACTGAACTACAACGAAGTGGTGGAAAAGTTCCCCAAGAGCAACAAGGCCCCCTCGGCCATGCTCAAGATGGGAATGGCCTTCCAGAAGCTGAACAAGAAAGAGGCAGCCCGCCTCATGTTCTCCGACCTCATCAAAAAATTCCCGGATTCAGCCGAGGCGCGCCGGGCCAAGAGCCTCCTCTAAAGGTCTGAACTTATGAACGAAGTCCGCAAAATCGTCCATCTGAGCTTCCCGCCGGATTCCTCCGGCAAGCCGGTTGTCTGCAACATCATCAAGCTTTTCGACCTGTGCTTCAACATCATCAAGGCCCAGATCAACCCCCGCGAGGTGGGCGAGATGGTCCTTGAGATCAACGGCCTGGAGCCTGCCGTCAACGACGGCCTGGCCTACCTGCGCGAGCACGGGCTGACCATAACCCCAGTGGCCCAGACAGTCCGCAAGGACGAGGACTCCTGCGTCCACTGCGGCGTATGCACCGCCCTGTGCCGCCCGCGCGCCCTGGAGATCGACCGCGCCACCTGGAAGGTGCGCTTCGACTCCGAGAAGTGCGTGGCCTGCGGCCTGTGCGTGAAGGTCTGCCCGGTGAAGGCCATGGAAACCCAGTTGGAGAACGGCTATCTGTAACCCCTTCCGGGAGGCCGGCCATGGATGAGGAGCAACGCACCTTCCTGCGCATCCCGACCAATCTGCACGGTCGCATGCGCTTCCTCTCCTCCGGGAAGGAGCTTCAGCTGTTTCGCGAGGCGCCCATCACCAGCACCTCGGTGTCCTCGATGGACCTCAAGGCCGCAGGCGTCAACGAGGCCCTCATAAGCGCCTTGCAGGCCATGGACCGCAAGCTGGACATGCTGATCGGCATCCACAGCCAGGACAGCCTGCAGGAGGATTTCCCGCACCTGTTGGAGGTCGTGGAGATCTCCGGGGCCGGGGTGAAGATCGCCTGCGCCTACCCGCTCACGATTGGCCAGCATGTGGAGGTCGTCATCACCATGACGCAGCTTCCGGTGCGTCTGGCCGGAGCACTGGCCCGCGTGGTGCGCGAGGAGACGCTTGACGGCAGGCAGATCTGGGCGCTTGATTTCACCCGCATCCGCGACCGCGACCTGGAGACCATCGTTCAGTTCGTTTTCCAAACACAGCGCGATGAATTGCGCGTCAAGAAGTGGGAGCAGCACTCGTGATGGCCAACACAGACACCGTGATCGACAGCCTGATGGACCGCTACATGGACGAGATGGTGGAGAACCTGAAAGGGGCCATCACCCAGGCCGTTGAAAAGGAGCTCTCCAAATCGCTGACGCGCTCGCTGCTCCAGAGCGAGTTCTACAAGCGCCTGAGCGACGACATGCGAAACGGCCTCCAGTCCATCTACAAGGAGCTCTCCACCGCCCGGCAGGACGAAGGCGGGTCGGTCATCGTCAAGGAGAAGAAGCGGGCCGACCAGCTTTTCAGCGAAGCCGCCGACCAGCTGGACACCATCCTCTCCACCACCGAGCAGGCCACCGGCGAGATCATGGACGTCGTGGAAAAGCATCTGGAGATGCAGGCCAAGTCCAACACCATCCTGCACAGCCTGAAGTCCGGCGGCGTCACCAAGGAACAGCTCCAGGAGCTGCGCGACATGAGCGACGCGCTCAACGCCGACCTCATGAGCATCATGACCACCCTCTCCTTCCAGGACCTCACCGGCCAGCGCATCAAGCGCATCATAGGGGCCATCAAGAACGTGGAAGCCATCGTGCTGGACCTGTACCTGTCCACCGGCCTCAAGGTGAAAGCCCACGAGGAAGCCCCGGACATGGACCTGGACCAGATCGAGGCGGAAGCGGACAAGAAGGTGTCGGACCTGAAGGGACCGCAGACGGACTCCAACCAGGCGTCCGTGGACGACCTGCTGGCGTCGCTGGGTTTGTAGCGGATCGCGGGAAGATTTTTCGAGCATACAAGGGGGCTTCGGCCCCCTTTTTTTATGGCCGCGAGCTTCTCCCGGATCTGAACGGCGGCAAAGCTCCACCTGCCTGCGCCGCCCTGTTTGCGCCGCCAGCCCGGAGGCACTGGCCGTCTCGGCAGGCATGAGCCCTGGCGGTCTCCGACAATCCGGGTTGATGGCCGGGACCGGAAGGCACTTCCAGTTGAACTGCCTCGCCGGTCCCGGTAGTTGTATCGATCCCGGTCTTTCAGGCCATCTGGGCCGTCCGGATCAACCGGGCCGCATCAGGAAAGGCTAAAGCGTCTGCTCCACGGACGTGACCGTGATCACCAGCGCGGCACGCGCCCACTTGAACTTGGCCACGGCCTCGAAATCCGGGCCGGAGGTCTCGAAAGCGGCCACGCCCCGGATCAGAAAGCCCGTGCCCGGACCGTTTCTTCCGGCCACCTTGCGGCTTCCCACGGTCATCAGCACGTTGTTGTTTCCGGCCACGTTCTTCTCGGTCTTCTGCATTCCGCCCACAGGAATGATGATCCGTTTGCCGTCGGCGATCTTCAGGTAGCTGTTCCAGGTGTTTACCAGATGGGGGCCGTCCGCCCCCTGGGTGGCGATGGCCACCACGCCTTCGTTCTTTATGACTTCGAGCATTTTTTCAGGAATCATTTTCAAACTCTCCATGCTGTCGTGTTTCGCGCGCATACGCCGCCCCGCTCCGGGAATCCGCAGGTCTGGCGGACCGGCAGGCCTTGGCACGCACGCGTCATCGCGGGTGTAGCGAAATCGTCCGGGAATAACAGGGGCAGATGCGAAAAATAACACGGGGTCAGATTCCTGAACGACGCGGCTGGCCCAAAACCGGAACCCGCCGGGAGAAACTCTCCGGCCATGACATCAAAGGCCGAAGCGGCAGGATCAGCCCCCTGCCGCAAAAGGCTCCACGGGCGGGCTCAAACAGACCCTGGACAGCAACTCCACTGCCCGGTCAATCTCCTCGGGTTGCATGGCCCCGAAACCCAGGAGCAGCATGCCGGAATCCTCACCGCCGCCGTCCAGGGTCTCGGAAAACGGGAACAGCCTGACTCCAGCCGCTCCGGCCTTTTTCACGAGTTCCTCCTCGCTCATTGAGACGCCGGAAAGCCGCAGCACGACGTGGAGGCCCGCCCCCTGCCCGATGATGTCGGCGCCGTCTCCGAAATGGCGGTCGATGGCGCGCAGCAAGGCGTCGTGCTTCCTCTTGCAGCCTGTGCGCACGCGCCTGATATGCCGCTCCCAGTGGCCGTGCTCCATGAATCTGGCCAGCGTGCTCTGCTCCAGCAGCGAGGAAGAGGACTGGTAGTCGCCGAAAAGGCGGCGATACGCTGGCAGCACGGCCTGCGGGAGCACCATGTAGCTCAGGCGCAGAGCCGGTGAGAGAATCTTGGAGAATGTCCCCAGGTAGAAGATGTTGCCGTCGGGAGAGAGCCCCTGCAGCGAGGGTATCGGCTCGCCCTTGTACCGCAGTTCGCTGTCGTAATCGTCCTCGATGACGGCGTGCCCCTCCGCCCTGGCCCACTCGATGAGCTTCAGGCGGTTCTCCACGGGCATGACGTGCCCCAACGGGAACTGGTGCGAGGGCGTGACGTAAGCAACGGAGCATCCGCTCTGCCGCAGGGCGTCCAGGTCCATGCCGCCGGAGCGCACGGGAACGGGGACCACCTCCAGGCCGTGGTTTCGCAGTACCGACCGTGGAAGGAAGTAGCCTGGATTCTCTACCGCGACCCTGGGACGGGAGTGCCGGAACAGCCCCGCCACGAGACTCAAGGCGTGCTGCAATCCGGCGCAGATGACGATCTATTCGGGAGTGCAGACCACCCCGCGCGAGCGTTCCAGATAGCCCTGGATGCACAGGCGAAGTCGCTGATGCCCCTGCATCTCGCCGTACACGGCGAGATCGGAGGAATGCTCGCGCAGGCTTTCCAGATAGTACTTGCGCCACAGGGGTGCCGGGAAGCTGTCGCGGTCGAGTCTGGCGGGATGAAAATCGTACCGGAAGACAGGTCGGGTCTGGGGCGGCGCGTCTGCCAGATTTGGCAAGTCTCGCACGTGCGGCCTTGGCCTCGATACCGGCGGCGCGGGCTCGCGGTCCAGGGCGGACACGAAGTAGCCGCTTCGTGGCCTTGCGTAGATGAACCCTTCGGCGTGCAACTCCAGATAGGTGCTTTCAACCGTGTTGCGGCTGACCGAGAGCTCTGCGGCCAGGTCCCTGACCGAAGGAAGCTTGCTGTCCGCAAGCAGCTTCCCGGAGAGCACGCGCTCCCTGATCTGCCGGGAAAGCTGCACATACAGCGGCTCAGGGGCGTTGTGGTCGAGGACGAACATGGCGCTCCGATTTGCTGCCGACTACTCCTGCCTGACCCCGTACTGTTTGCGCCACTCGTCCAGGAACAGAATGGCTGTCTCCACGGGAGAGAACTTACCAGCCCTGGCGCGGGCAGGACCGCCCATCGTGGCGCTGGCCGGATTCAGGGCTCCGAACGGACCTTTACGACTCCCTTCGGCTCCAGGTACTTTTCGACGAGCTTGCCGTTTTCCCAAACCACGAGCGGGGTCCCGTGGAGGCGCGCCGTATCCTTGGCTATTTCAGCAGCACGGCACAAGGCCCTCTCTATGTCTTCCACCTTGAGGGACTTAAATCCCTGTTTGCAATTCATGGATTGCTCCCTTCTTCAACAAGGATTGGCACTTCGCTTGAGTTATCAAACAAGAACCACTTGTTCACCAAAGACTTGTACTTTATTTCAAAGTTATGCAGACCCTTCACAAATCGCCGTGTCACATCACCATCCGGGATCGCATGTCCACCCTGCGCGACACGAAATCGCACACGTTTCAAAGCCGCCTCGCTGCTGGGCAAACGCAGGAATACTAGAGTAACCGTGTAGCCCAAGGCCTGCCATTGCGGTATCTTCCTGGCATAGACAAGCCCGCTCAAGGTTGTTTCAATCGTGAACGACTCCCCCTTCTCAAGCATCCGATCAATCTCCTTGATCATCAGCTTTCCCGCACGAACAGCTCCCAGCTCCGGGGCAAGAGGAGACAATCCTTGAGCAATATAATCAGCATTGATGAACGTGAGGCAACCGCCTTCGCGCGGCAAAAAGGTCCGGGCAAATGTGGTCTTCCCGGCTCCGTTCGGCCCCGCAATGATAAGAATATCCTTGGGCACGCCTACTCCTGCCTGACCCCGTACTGCTTGCGCCACTCGTCCAGGAACAGAATGGCTGTCTCCACGGGGGAGAGCTTCCCGGCCCTGGCGCGAAGCGCCCAGACCAGATCGGAGAACGCGGCGTCCGGCGTCAGGCCAAGCCCGGTCAGAAGCTTTGCCGCCTCCTCGCGGTACTCTTCGGGCAGCACGGACATGGCGTCCTCGTCCTGGCGCGGCTTGGGCCACCCTTCCAGGCGTTCTTCAAGAAATGCGATCAGGGTCCGCATGCGGGACTGATAGGTGTGATCCGCAAGCGCACGCGCACGCGCCTTTCGGGCGTACTCAGCGCGTTCGTCAGGGGCAGCCAGGAAGTGCTGAATCTTCTCGATCAGCTCTTCCATGTTGCCGAACGTGGCAAGCTCGTCCGGGCCGAACATCTCGGGCAGCAGCTGGCGGCGGTCCACCAGTTGGAACGCGCCGCACATGGCCAGTTCGAAGGTGCGCGGATTGACGAAATCCCCGCCTGAGACCAGCTCCTTGGCCGAAACGCTGGAGTGCAGGTTCAGGTTCACAGCCGTGGAGTTAAAAATCTTCACCGAGTCCTCGGAGGAGATGCGCTCGCCCCCGCGCTGCACCAGCGGTGCCAGGATTTCGTCGCCTTCCCAGTCCGAGCCCCAGATCTTCAGGCCAAAGCGCATCAGCTCCTTGAAGGCCGTGCGCCGGTTGGGATAGCCAGCGCCCAGGAAGGCCAGGTCCGCACCGAACTGGCGCTTCTCCACGGGCGAGAGTTCCAGCGGCTTATGAAACTCCGGATCGGCGGCCAGCGGCAGATACAGCCCGTTGGGCTGACCGGCCTCGGCCAGCTTGGAAAGGAGCGGCTCCCTCTGGATCACCGCGAAGGCGTCGTAATGTGCGGCGTAAGCCTCCCAGTAGGTGAACAGCCGGAAGTCCTCCACGAACCACATCACCGAGGGGATGCCAGCCTGGCGCAGGCGTTTGAGCACCTGTTTGGTCAGGGGAGCCTGGGCCATGGCCAGCACCAGGTCAGGCTGAAAGGTCTCGGCCTTGGAGAGGATGGCCTGGGCCACCACCTGCAAAAAGGCGTGCTCCAGGTAGTCCAGGCGCTCCGAGGTGACGCGAAGCCCCTTGAGGGCCGAAAACGCCCCGTGGAACTCGGGTGCCTCGAAGGTCTCCACCACGTGTCCCAGCGAGGCCAGGGCACGCTGGCAGGACCGCCCCACCGGCAGGGAGCCGCCGTAGAGCGGCAGAACCACGAGTATGCGCAGGGGGCGGCTCATAAAATCTCAAGTAACGCTTGATGTTTGTCCAGCATGAAATCAGGCTCCTCCACCAGACGTTCGGCCAGATCGGGCGCGGGCGGCGCGACGCTCCCGGCCTCTATTCCCAGATGCCGCGCCACGAAGGCCCGCACCCTGCGACGCTCGGCCTGTTCGGCCTGCTCGCGGGGAACAGCCCCTGCAAACGGCTCGCACACCACCCCAAGCGCGTCAAAATCGGTTTGGCAGCCAACCAGACCAGCGGGCGGATCTCCCTGCCCTATGCCTCCGGCCAGACGCAGGAATTCGCGCTGGCGGAATACGTCCAGGCAGGCGGTCCCGCAGAGACAGGGCGCAGACTCCAGACACGGTGAACAGTCCTGCACGGCCTGCCAGATGGTGTGCCCCCGGCCGTAGGGGCCTGTCTCGTGGCACCAGGCCGAGGACAGAAACACCGCCGACACCGGCACGCCGAAATGCGCGGCCAGATGCATGATGCCGGTGTCAGGCGTGAGCAGCCGGTCCAGTCCGGCCACCGTGTCGGCCAGCTCCTGCCAGCCGGTGCGCCCGGTGAGGTCCACCACGCGGTCCAGCAGGCGCGCGGGCAACCGCGACATGAGCTCCCTGGCTGCGGGACGCTCGGACGCGGTTCCGAAAAGTGTGATCCTGGCGTCTCCGGCCAGAGGCAGCATGGCCTGCACCACCGGAGCCAGCACCTCCGGCGGCAGGGAGCGTCTGGCGTGGCGACCGGCCATGGCCACGCCCAGGCCCCCGCCTCGCGGCGCGGCGTCCGGATTGACCGATGAAGCATCTGCCATGGGCAGGCTGAACCCGGCCCAGAAGTCCGCCAGATTGACTGCCCCGAGGCGTCGGTTTTTCGTCCAGCGCATGGCCATGGCCGCCCAGGGATCGCGCGTGGGCTGCCCGGACTCCAGGCGGTAGCCGCGCACGGTGTCCGGGTCGAACAGGCTGCTGACGGCCATGCTCAGACCGGCGAAATTGAGGTTGTACACCCGCCCGAACCCGGCGGCAGCCAGACCGGACAGTGAATCAAGCAGCCGCAAGGGGTCCGGCGCGCTGTGCGCGTTCACGGTGTGCACCACGGCGGCCGGGTACAAGAGCCCGGCCAGACTCTTGAGCGAGGCGTCCACCAGGAGGTGCACCTCGCGCCCGGCGCGGATCAGCCCAAGCACCAGCCGCTTGGTCTGCACGAGGTCCCCGAAACGGGCAAGCTGCACAACCAGCACGGGTTTCATGGGAATCTGGGTTATCCCAAGGCCGGGGGGAAAGAAAGTGGCTTTGCGTACAGGGCCGGATTTGTTATGGTGCCTGCCCATGCGATACTACCCCCTGTACGCGGACCTTTCCCGCAAGCGCTGCCTCGTGGTGGGCGCCGGAGAAGTCGGCCGCCGCAAAATCGGAACGCTGGCCGCCTGCGGCGCCAGCGAAGTCCTGGTCCTGGAGACCCGCGCCCCGGACGCGGACCTGCTGGACACCCTGGCCCTGCCCTCCGTGATCTTCGAGCAGCGCTCCTTCAAGGACTCGGACCTGGACGGGCGCTTCCTGGTCATCGCCTCCACCTCCAACGAGGAGCTCAACTGGCGCATCAGCCGCGCCTGCGAGGAGCGCGGCATTCTGTGCAACATCGTGGACCAGCCCGAGAAGTGCAGCTTCATCGTGCCGGCGCTGTTCACCCAGGGCGACCTGACCGTGGCCATCTCCACCGGGGGCGGCTCCCCGGCCCTGGCCCGCAAGATCAGGAAGGAACTGGGCGAGTTCCTGGGGTCGGAATACGGCGCGGTGCTGGTGCTCATGAGCAGGCTTCGGCCCATGGTGCTGGAGCTTGGCCTGGGCTCGCCCAGGAACGCAGCCATCTTCAGGGGCCTCGTGGACTCGGGGCTCCTTGACGCACTGGAACGCAAGGACCAGGCCATGGCCTCGGACCTGCTGGCCGGGCACATTCCCGGCGAACTGCATGCGCGCATCCCGGAGATTCTGGATGGCCTTTGCTGAAATGCTCCCCTACGCGGTTCTGGCCCTGTACCTGATAGGCAGCGGCGGCCACATCTGCGGCATCATCACCCACAGTGAGCGCCCCAAGAGGCTCGGCGGGGCCATCTCAGGAGCGGGCTTCGCCCTGCATGCCCTGACCCTGGGCCTTCAACTGGCGGACAATCCCGCCGTGGCCCTGACCAGCGGCGAATTCTACCTGAGCCTTTTCTCCTGGAGCCTTCTGCTCATCCTGTTCACCCTGTGGATTCGTCTCAAGATGTCCTTCCTCGGGCTCATCGCCACTCCGCTGGCCATGGTGGTGCTGCTGGGCTCCCAGGCGGTCACCTCGGCGCGCGTGCCCCTGCCGTCCTCGCTGGCGGGCCTGTTCTTCGGGCTGCACATCGGCACGCTGTTCGTGTCCATGGGCCTCATGGCCATGGCCGCCGCAGCCGGAGCCGCCTACCTGAAGCTCGAAAAGCGCATCAAGTCCAAGGAAAAGCTGCTGGGAGTCTGGGCGGCCCTGCCCTCGCTGGACAAGCTGGACGCAGCCAACCGCCTTGCGGTCACGGCTGGCTTCCCGCTGTACACCGTGGGCCTGGTCTCGGGCTTTCTCTGGGCGGGACTCACCTGGACCCGCTTCTTCTCCTGGGACCCCAAGGAAGTGGCCGCCGTGTTCATCTGGCTCTTGTTCGCCTACCTCTTCCATCAGCGCGTGGCCCTGGGCTGGCGCGGCAGGAAGACCGCCTGGCTGGCCATCTGGGTTTTCGGGCTGACCCTTGCCTCGATGTTTGGAATCAACTTTCTGGTCAAGACGCACCATAGCTTCACCTGATGCAGCACGACATCCATCTTTTCGGCCTGAATCACCGCACTGCCGACGTAGGCGTGCGGGAGTGCTTCGCCCTCAAGGACCAGGAACGCTTCGAGGAGTGCGTGCGCTCCCTGGGGCGCGCCGTGGACGAGGTGCTGGTGCTCTCCACCTGCAACCGAGTGGAAATCCTGGTGGTGGCCCCTCGCGGCTCGGGAGTTTCCGACAAAGTCCTGGAGTGCTGGGCTCGGGCCAGCGGCAAGGAAGGCCACGAACTGGCCCCCCACGTCTACGAACACCGCGACCTGGACGCCGTGGAGCACCTCTTCCTGGTGGCCTCCGGGCTTGATTCCATGGTGCTTGGCGAGCCGCAGATCCTGGGGCAGCTGAAGCAAGCCTACAAGTCCGCCGTGGACAAGGCCCAGGCCCGCGTGGTGGTCAACCGCATGCTGCACAAGGCCTTTTCAACGGCCAAGCGGGTGCGCACCGAGACCGGCATCGGCACCAGCGCCGTGTCCATCAGCTACGCCGCCGTGGAGCTGGCCAAGCGGATCTTCGGAGAAATGGGCGACAAGAAGGCCATGCTGATCGGCGCGGGCGAGATGGCGGAACTTGCCGCCACCCACCTGGTGGGCGCAGGCGTCAGCTCGCTGTACGTGGTCAACCGGACCCTGTCGCGCGCGGAGGAGCTGGCTTCGCGCTTCAAGGGCAAGGCCTACTCCTTCACGGAGCTCATCGAGCGGCTGCCGGAAGTGGACATCGTCATCAGCTCCACCGGCTCCGCCGAGCCCATCATCCGCGCGCGCGACATCAAGGACGTCCTGAAAAAGCGCAAGTACCGCCCCATGTTCTTCATCGACATCGCCGTGCCGCGCGACATCGATCCCGACATCAACAGCCTGGACAACATCTACCTCTACGACATCGACGACCTCAAGGAAGTGGTGGAGGAAAACAAGGCCCAGCGCCAGAACGAGGCCGAGAAGGCCCGCGAGATCATAAAAAGCGAGACCGCCAAGTTCGGACAGTGGCTGGACTCCCTGGACCTGCAGCCCACCATCGTGGACCTGCTGACGCACGGTGAGGAGCTGGCCCGCAAGGAACTGAAAAGGACGCTCAAGCGCCTGGGCCCCGACTGCGACGACGCGGTCAAGGCTGCGGTGGAGACGCTGGCCCTGTCGCTTTCGCGAAAGCTCTACCACGACCCGCTCACCTTCCTGAAGCGGCGCTCCCAGGAGGAAGGCGGCGAACGTTTCCTGGATCTGGCGCGCCGCATGTTCAACCTCGACGAGGACGCCGTGCCTCCCGAGGCGCACCTGGACCGCAAAAACACCCTGGAGGACTAGATGCGCTCCTACTCCATCGACGAATTGACCGAAGAGGCCGTGGAAAAAATCGAGGAACGCCTGGCCCAAAAGGGCTGGACGGGCTCCATCAAGGGCATGTACTACGTGCCCATACCGGACGACCTGCTTGCGCCGGAGCAGCGCGAACACCTGGAGCCCTGCGGCCCCTTCTTCCTTCCGCTGGAGACCGGCGACGGCTGGGTCCGCCTGGAGCTTCTGGTGCGAGCGCGCCAGATTCTGCGCTGCTCCTGCATCGCCTACGCCAATCCGGCGCTGCGCGAACACATGATTGACATGCTCGACAGCCTTATCAAAGAGTTGGACATCGCCGTTTAGGAGTCTCACATGGCATCCGTTCAATGGTCCGACACCCTTTCGGTCAACATCCCCGAAATCGACCTCCAGCACCGCCAGCTGATCGAACTGGTCGCGGAGCTGGAGAAGGCCCTGGAATCCGGGGCTGACAAGGAAATCATGGGCCGCGTCATCCGCGAGCTCAACACCTACGTCCGTGAGCACTTTTCTGCGGAAGAACGCTGGATGGCGCGCTACCAGTTCCCCGGCCTCAAAGGCCATGCGGCCCAGCACGAGAAATTCGTGGAGACGCTGCTGCACTTCGAGCTGGACTACCTGGCCGACCGCAAGGAGCTCTCCGCCGAACTGCTCGCCTTCCTCATGAGCTGGTTCACGGAGCACATCCTGGGCTACGATCAGCACTACGCCCACTACTTCCTGGAAAAGGGGTACGTCTGAGCCCATGCCCGCCCTGCCGGGACTTCAAGACCTCCCGCCCTGGGCGGCGCACCTGTGCCTGCGGGTCGAATCGTTCCTGACCGGCGTCTTCCCCGAAACGCTTGACGGTCGCCCCGTGGTGCTGGCCGTGTCCGGCGGCCTGGACTCCATCGCTCTGGCCGTCATCTTCCAGGCCCTGTCCAGGCGTCTGGGCTGCTCCCTCACCATCGCCCACATGGACCACGGCCTGCGCGTCGAATCCGGCCAGGACGCGGTCTTCGTGGACGTTTTCTGCAGCGAAGCAGGCCTGTCCTGCCAGAGCGTCCGCCGGGACGTGAGGGCGTTGGCCCAATCCTGGAAAGCCGGCATCGAGGACGCCGGACGCCGGGCGCGCTACGAATGGCTGGAAGAGGTGCGCCAGCAGCGGGGCGCAGCGTGCGTCGTCACGGCCCACCACCTGGACGACCTGGCCGAGGATCAGCTCCTGCGGCTTATTCGCGGCGCAGGCTGGCCCGCGCTTGGCGGCATGCGCGCCTGGGACGGCGCGCGCCGCGTCCTGCGCCCTCTGCTCATGACCCGCAAGGCCGAGCTTCGCCACCTGCTGGAGGACTTGGGCCTCCCCTGGCGCGAAGACGCGAGCAACCAGGACCCGGCCTACGCCCGCAACCGCGTGCGCGCGGACATCCTGCCCCTCCTCACTCGTGAAAATTCTGACTATCTCGGTGCTGCCGCAGAGCTGTGGCGACAGGCCCGACTGGATGAAATCCACTGGAATGACGCCATGTTGGGTGTCTCAACCATCCCACCTGAGGACGGAGGGCCGGTTTTCTTGCCTGACACGACGCTACACTCCAGCTCCCAGGCGCTGCGCCTTCGGCTCTACAAGCGTGCGGTGGAGGCGGCAGGCCCCGGACAAGCCCTGGCCGGGCAGCTGCACAACCTGGATGAAGCGTGGCGCAAACGCCTGACAGGAAAGATTATCCAGTTTCCCGGCGGCAAAGAAGCACGGGTGGAACGAGACGGCATTTCCTTTGCTGCGTCTTTGCCGTCCAACCCGCCTATCAGCGTTGACACCGGCTTGCCCAGACGATAGAAACCACCGATTGTGACTTTTTAAACAAGGAGGCGGCGCGTGAATATCCTGATCTTCGGGCCTAACGGCAGCGGCAAGGGAACCCAGGGTTCCTTGGTGAAGGACAAGTACAACTTGGCCCACATCGAGTCCGGCGGCATCTTCCGCGAACACATCGGCGGCGGCACCGAGCTCGGCAAGAAGGCCAAGGCCTACATCGACCGCGGCGATCTGGTCCCCGACGACATCACCATCCCCATGGTCCTCGAGACCCTGAAGACCCGTGGCGCCGGCGGCTGGCTGCTGGACGGCTTCCCCCGGAGCATCGTGCAGGCCCAGAAGCTTTGGGAGGCCCTGCAGGCCGCGAACGTGAAGCTTGATTACGTCATCGAGATCCTGCTTCCCCGCGAAGTGGCCAAGAACCGCATCATGGGCCGCCGCCTCTGCAAGAACGACAACAACCACCCCAACAACATCTTCATCGACGCCATCAAGCCCAACGGCGACAAGTGCCGCGTCTGCGGCGGCGAACTCTCCGCCCGCGCCGACGACCAGGACGAAGGCGCCATCGGCAAGCGTCACGACATCTACTACGACACCACCACCGGCACCCTGGCCGCAGCCTACTTCTACAAGGACCTGGCCGCCAAGGGCGCGAGCAAGTACATCGAGCTCAACGGCGAAGGTTCCATCGGTTCCATCAAGGACACCCTGCTCGCGCAGCTGTCCTAGTTCCAACAAAGCCATTCCCGCCCCGAGGCCCGCAAAGCCTCGGGGCTTTTTTTCTTTATGAACACACCCATCGAATCGCTTCTGCAGGCACTGGCCGACACCCCGGCCACGAAGACCCTCTTCAACCCGTTCCGGGATGAACGACTCGCGGAAAACCTCAGGTGCTACTTAAACTATCTCGCGGCCCGGCCCATCACCCTGGCCATGATCGGAGAGGCCGCCGGACACCGGGGCTGCGCCCTGACCGGCATGCCCTTCACCAGCCCCGAGACCCTGCGCGATTCTCAAAACGACTTCTTCGCCACACACCGCGACAGGCTGTATCGCCAGGGGGACATCCACGAGCAGAGCGGGCGCTTCGTCTGGGGCGTGGCTGACGCCCAGGGCGTCATGCCCCTGGTCTGGAACGCGCTGCCCCTGCACCCCCACCTGCCGGGCAAACCCCGAACCAACCGCACGCCTACCAAGGCCGAACTGGAACTCGGAGAGCCGCTGCTCCGGCAGGTTCTGGAAATCTTCCGTCCCAAGGTGATCGTGGCGGTTGGGCGCAAAGCCCAGGAATCATTGGGCAAACTGTTCCCGGAGCTGGAGTTCCACACCGTACGCCACCCTGCCATGGGCGGCAGCAACCTGTTCCGCTCGCAGATGGCGGATATTCTCGCGGACATGGCGGGCTAGGGGAGCTGAGCCGACAGCAGCGAAATCAGGCGGAGGGGCGCAGCATGCGCTCGTAAAGCTTTTCGTAGTCCCTGGCCATGCGGGCGGACGTGAAATGCCGGGAGGCCTTATCCCGGCAGCTGTCGCCCATGGCCCTGGACAGCGCCGCATCGTTCAGGATGGTCGTCACCGCCTTGACCAATTTGTCTTCGGCCATCACAGGCGCAAGCAGGCCCTGTTTTCCGTGCTCGATCTGCTCGGGTATCCCCCCCACTGCGTAGGCAGCAACCGGGAGGCCGTGGGCCATGGCCTCCAGCACCACCAGGGGATGGTTGTCCGACAGGCTGGGATACACCAGCACATCCGCCGCGAACAAGAGCGCCTCCAGTTGCTCGCCACCTACGTAGGGCAGGGTCAACAGCCCCTCGCGGCGCTCACCGCCAACACCTCCGGCCACAATGCCCAGTGTCCCCGGCACCATCCCGCCGATGCGCGCCAGCAGGCTCTCCACCAGGTCGCCGCCCTTGTAGGCCGCGTGCGCGCCGCCGTGGGCCAAAAACAGGACAACCCTTGCGGCTGCGGCGATCCCGAAGCGGGAACGGGCCTCGGCCTTGGTCATGTAACGCCCAGGCAGGTCCACCCCGTTGGGGATCACCCGCACCTTCGCCCCCGGCCACTCCTGGCGCAACATTGCGGCCAGCCAGGACGACGGCGACACAAGCACCGGCCTGGCTGCGCTCACGGCGCGCAGCTTCAGGGCGCGGTTCATCTGCGACTGCGGATAGCACCTGGGGCATGGGTCTTCGCAGTTGCGCGAGTGATGCGAACAGAACACCGGGTACACACATCCGCCGGTAATCAGAGAACAATCATGTACGGTCACCAGAAAGGGACGCGCCGCGCCGACAAACCCCGCCAAAAGTCCCGGCCAATCCTGCGTGCCGTGAACATGAACCAGGGAAGCGCCGGGATCATGCCCGCCAACCGCGCCCGCCGCGCACAGGCTGTCGGAGTCATACTGCGGGTCCGCACTGCAGGCGCTGCCGCAATCATCTATCTCGTAGCTCAATCCGGTGCGCCAGCCGCCGCTGTGGTGAGCACTGAGCATGCGGGCCACCCTGACCGCTCCGCCGCGCATGCGCAGCAGCACGTGATGGTGCACTTCCCTGCCGTCAGCCATCCGTACGCTCCATCAGATCGTGTTTGAGGCACCACAACATGTGCGCCTGGGCGTCCTCCTGGCCGAGTCCGGCCACGGCGGCGCGCAGCCGTTCGCACAGGGCATGCGCGTCCACGGGCTTGCGGGCCAGCACCAGCAGGGCGCGCAGGGTTTCCGGGTCGATCATGCCGGAGAGGCCTTCGTACACAATGGGGTAGTCCTGGCCCCGGTACACGGCGTTGCCCAGGCGGCTGAGCGCCACCTGCACACCGGGTCCAAGCAGGGACGTCGGATATCCCCCGAACACCTCCGCATACGCCACGCTGCCGGGATGCTTCGCGGCGGGCTTGTCCGGCACGTCTTCCAGCCAGAGGCTGTCCCAAAGCTCCACGTGCCGGGCGGCAACAGACTCCCAGGAGTAGTTTCCGGCAAGCTGGCGGGCGTTTAGCCCCATGCGGCGGCGGAGCGCAGCGTCCCCTGCCAGCCGTTCCACGGCGGCGGCCATGGCGGCCACGTCCACGGCCAGGCGCTGGGCCAGGATCAGCTGAGTGTGGTTGTCGAACCCCATGGGAGCCATCAGGTCCACCCCGTCGCTCACGGACGGTCCGAGGGTCGGCACCAGTTCGCCGGTATGGCCGTGCTCCACCAGGTCGCGGTACCCGTCGAAATCCGAGGCGATGACCGGCAGCCCCATGGCCTGGGCCTCCAGCAGAGTAAGGCCGAAGGTCTCCTGAAGATTGTCCGACGGCGACAGGAACACGTCCGATGCGGCGTAAAGCTCCCATTTGCGTTGGTCCGAGGGCCTCTCCACCACGGTCAGGGGCAGGCCGATGTTGCGGGCCAGATCGATAAGTATGCGCCCGCCCCAGTCCGCCTCGTCGGTCCATCCGGCCAGGACCAGGCGCAC
Organism: Fundidesulfovibrio putealis DSM 16056; assembly: GCF_000429325.1. NCBI lineage: Bacteria > Pseudomonadati > Thermodesulfobacteriota > Desulfovibrionia > Desulfovibrionales > Desulfovibrionaceae > Fundidesulfovibrio > Fundidesulfovibrio putealis. Next base: position 67,442 of record NZ_AUBQ01000019.1, on the reverse strand, counting down.
CGAGTCCGCTGGCAGGCCGCCAAGAATCAGACGGTGGAAGGCGCGCAGGATGGGCAGGAAATCCATCTTGGAGCTGTGGCAGAGCCGGGCCAGCACCAGAAAGACCACTTCCCCGCCAAATCCCTGCTCCTGGCGCAAGTGCTCGCGGCGCTGCACGTCCGGAGGCGTATACGCGTCCAGATCCACGCCCAGCGGGATGTGGCGGACCTGCGGCTGCGGGTAGGCGACCGGGTCCAGCCCGTAGCCCTGGCGCAGGGTGCGGTAGTAGGCGTTCACAACGCCCACGGCAGCGCGCGAGGTGGCCACCACGGCGTCGCGCGCGGTGGTGCAAGGGTTTAAGTGCCGCAGGAAATCCTGTCCGTAACGTGCGTAACTGAGCGAATGCGTGACGGAAGTGATGGGAAAGATTTTCCTGGAACAGGCGTTTCGAAGCGCCGCGAGGTGGCTTGGGTTGAGGATACAGTCGGAGAGATGAAAAACGTGATGTTCTTCGGCGGCCAACTGTCCGGGCAGTTCGCGCCGATGCACGACCTGAAGCCGGGCGCTGTCCCACAGGCGGGGCCAGGTTTCTTGCAGCTTCCCGGCCAGTTCGCGGCAAGCCGCATCGGACGCAGGGTAGAAGCGGTATGCGTCGTAGGGGTCAAGGCGCATGAGCGCCTTCAGGAAGGCCGCGTTGGCCTGGGTTCGGCCAAGAACAGGACCTGCTTCAAGGAAGGGATCCAGGCTGGCCCAAATTCGCGTCGTGAGCATGATCGTCAGAAAGCATGGGGTGAAACGGAAGTCAAACGAACTGCAAGCCCAGGGCGCCCTTCACATGGCGCGTGATTTGCAAAGGGTGGTCGGGCACAGCACGCCCAAACCTTGGAGGGACGCCATGCAACGCGCGAACAGACCTGATCTCATCTGGGGCCTCGGGCTCGAAGACTCACTGTGCACGGCCATCGAGGAAGCCCTCGGATCAGGCTATCATCTGCGCAACTGGCCCATCGACGGCCTGCCCTCCAAGCGGGACATGGACAAGGCCAGTCCGCTCACGGTCTGGATTCCGCTCTCGGTGTGGAACGCCCTGCCGCCCTCCTCGCGCAAGCACCTGCGTGACTGGGAGCTGACCCAGCGCGTACTGCTGCTGGACGGCCCTCATGAAGGCCCTGACGTCGAGGAGATCCTGGAACTGGGATTCCTGACGGCCCTCACGCCCCCCATCACCGCCAACAAGATCCGCGACGCAGTGTTCCGGGCCAAGGAAGTGCGCGGTCTCTATGACGACATCTTCAGCATGACCCGCGAAATCATGCTGGAGCGCGAACTTCTGGCGCGCAAAACCGATCAGATCATATTTTTGAACACGGTGCTCACCCGCGCCTCCCAGTCACTGGAACCGGGGACCATCCTGTCCAACGCCCAGGAGGACCTGAGCCTCTTGTTCCCCGTACAGGGGCTTCAGGGCGCATTCTGGCAACCCGCAGAGGACGGCAGGCTCGAATCGGAGCTGTTCCTGGCTCCCGGCCTGGACCAGCACGGCAAGCAACTGTGGGTGGAATACCTGCTGGCCAGTGCGGCCAAGCTGGCGGGCGGCCCAATTGACGCCTTCACCGTGGAGAGCCTCTTCCAGATTTCCCCGGACGCCGTTCTGCCAGAACCGGGCAGCCAGACGGCCATGCTCCTGCCACTCAAGGTGGCCGGGAACTGCTTCGGGTGCCTGGCCATCGCCAAACCCAAAGACGTGCGCCTCGGCAAGGATCAGCTGGTCTCGATGAACGCGGCGGCCAACCACCTGGCCCTGGCTCTCCGCAACGCCATGCTCTTTCGCGAGGTGAAGACCAAGGCCGACCATGACGGCCTGACCCGCATCCACAATCGCCAATCCTTTGACGAGCGCCTGGCGGACGAACTCAAGCGCCACCAACGCTACGCCCACAATCTGACGCTCCTGCTGTTCGACCTGGACCACTTCAAGGCCGTGAACGACACCTACGGCCATCAGGCGGGCGACATGGTGCTTAAAGACGTCGGCATCATCCTGGACGAATCCTGCCGCGACACGGACTTCGCTGCCCGCTTCGGCGGCGAGGAGTTCGTGGTCATCCTGCCCCAGACCAACGAAGACCAGGCCTGGGTGCTGGCCGAGCGCCTGCGCCGCAAGATCGAGCAGAAGCTGTTCCAGTATGCGGGCCGATCCTTCCAGGTCACCGCCTCCATCGGAGTGGCCACCCTGACTCCGGGCTCGCTGGACAAACGCGAGGACCTGATCCGCAAGGCCGACCAGGCCCTGTACCTGGCCAAATCAAGCGGGCGCAACATGGTCTGCGTGTCCCAGGCCGAACAGAAAAAGAAAGCCATGGCCATGGCCCGTCCAGCTTGACAGAGCGCTCCGTCCGGCATACTGGTGACTGCTTCAAGGGCAGTTAGCTCAGATGGATAGAGCGTTGGCCTCCGGAGCCAAAGGCCACAGGTTCGAATCCTGTACTGCCCACCAATGATTACAGGGACTTAGACACATCGTCTGAGTCCCTTTTTCGTTGAAAAGCAACGTATAGGCAACCAGCTTGCGGAGTGGCAACACCTCCGCTATTGGGTTGCTCATGGGAACCAAGCCAAGACAGAAAGCCAATGAACGCTACGGGGGCGTGTATTTTCGCGAACTGGACGCCCTCCACGGCAGCAAGCCAGACCGCTCCTGGGAGATCATCTATCGAGGGCTGAACGCCAAGACGGTCACCGAGAAAGTGGGACGCTCCAGCCAGGGAATGACCGCCCGGAAGGCTTACGAAGCCCTCAACCAGCGAAAAGCAACCGTTGCTTCTGGCGAAGAACCACAGCGCAAGGCTGGCTCCCCTACCCTGGATGACTGCTGGGAGCTCTACCGGACTTGGGCTGAACAGCAGGGCAAGCACCTCCAGCCAGAGGAAGCCCGTTACCGCCTGCACCTTGCCACTCCATTCGGTGGCCGGAAACTCATCCATATCGACCCCAGCGATGTTGCGACCTTCAAGGCCGACAAGCTCCAGACCCTCTCTCCACAGTCGGTGAAGCACATCCTCGCGCTTGCTCGGCGTGTTGTGGCCCATGCCCTTGAGGTCAAACGACGCTGGCGCGACATGAACCCCTTCGAGTTCAACGAAAAGCGTGGGACCAGTGTCGGCAATCTCAATAACGAGCGGGTCCGGTTCTTCACTCCCGGAGAAGTTCAAGCCCTGCTCGAGGAATTAGAGAGGCACTCCCAGCAACTCCATGACATGGCATTGCTCTCCCTCCGCACAGGACTTCGCGCCACAGAGATATTCGGCCTCACGGGGTCGGATATTCAGCCGGAACATGGGGTCATCCACCTGACGAGCAAAGGCGGCAAGCGCGAGGTTGTCCGTATCCATGACCCTAACGGCTCACTCTTCAGCATGCTCAAGAACTATGTCACTGAACCGGGCTCACTCCTGTTCAGAGCCAGAAACGGCAAGCGGATTGTCACCCTGTCCGACACCTTCCAACGTGTCTGTACTGCCCTTGGTCTCAATCAAGACGACACCCCCAACACCATGAAGGTCACCTTCCACACCCTGCGCCATACCTTCGCAAGTTGGCATGCACAGAGCGGAAAGGTGACCCTCTATGAGTTGCAAACACTCCTCAGACATAAGCGCGTGGAGATGACACAGCGTTACGCCCACCTCATACCAGAGGAGTTGTCAGCAAAACAGACCGTTATCCTCGACGTTCTCAATGCTGGTAAGAATCTCGCGTACTGACCCTGGCCTTCAAGAAGAACGATTCAAGGTCATCGACATTGTACCTCACAAGCCGATTCAGCTTGGAGTACGCAGGGCCGGAACCCTTCAGCCGCCAGTCGGCTAGGGTCTTCTCATTCACGCCGTAAACCGCTGCCACCTCGTGAGAGGTGAGGTATCGCTTTGGGATGTTGACTGTTCCAACGCTATGCCTCTGCCGTGCAGTGTCCAACTGCGCCGGACTACCTACCAAGTGTCACCACCGATGGTAAATGATCTTGTGTTCAGTGAGAGTCTTCGCATGCTCATAACGACCTCCATGGAGTTGATCGAGTGGACTTAGCACGGTTCACCTGCCAGTCAACATGTAATTCAATATGCATATGTTCCCGACCAATATGGAATACGGCCCCGTAGTGCAGTGATAGCGCCACATGCTGCAAGCGGCGTGTCGCATTAGTCCACTATTTGCCCCCTAAGATAATTTCAGGCAGGCATGTATCCCACCTGGAACGCCACTTCCCGGCGCGACACCCCCCTGTAAGGCGGACCTGGGGAACGTCTGGCTTCAAAGCCGACCCGGAGTATGGGCGCTCGAAACAGGATGCTTGAAACACCCCCTTACGAACGCCCCTGACACAACCCAAGTCTGACCTCGTGATCATGGGCCGGGACATCCGTCAGAACGACAAGGGGCTGATCTGCTTGACGGACCTTCATATAAGGCGTCTGGTGGTGACCCCAAGAAGTCCCCCGGCCAGTGGACCCGCTACGAGGGGAGCCTCGAATTCATGGCGAAGGTCGCTGCCGAATCCAAAAGTGGGATATCCCACATTTACGAGTCCAAGGCTGGTCGCTACGGCGGAACCTTCGCCCACTGGCAGATCGCCCTGGCTTACGCGAAGTGGCTGTCCCCCGAGCTGCACATGGCGGTCAACGAGACCTACATGCGCTACAAGTCGGGTGACCACACCCTGGCGCTGGAAGTGATCGACAAGCAGACGGACCCCAAGAAGCTGGCTGACATCGAAGTCAGGGCTCGTTCCATCCGCAACTACGTCGGGGCTTATCGTGAGTTCGGCTCATTTCGCCGCCTCAAGTGGCTCTGAAGTTCGGTCAGAGTTTCTACCTTACGGAGCAACAGTGAGGCCAGTCCCCCGATAGGTTATTGACCCAAGACCCATGACAAGGTGTTCGACGTATTCAAGGCCTCGAACCTTATTGAAGTCAGGGTGTGATGCATCCATAATCCTGATGTATCCCCCTCCCAGGGTGTCAACAAAAGAGTGGAACACTCCAGACTTCCGGTACATCAGCTCTCTGTTGTCTCTTGTCTGCCAGTAGTACCTCCCATTTATCTCTATGATGGACACCATGGATTCTTGCTTTTTCGCACCGTCCAGCTTTACAGTATCACATGCATCGTTCACAAGCTCGTCCGGAATCCCCATGAACACTACTTTTTCGGCGATTGCCATCTCTATATGAAAAATTGACATCGCAGCGACCAAAAACAACAACTTGACGCCCTTCATGTGGCCCCTCCCCTGAATAGGTGCCGGGAGCATACCTAATCCGAGAGTGAAAGACCACCGCCCAGGCCAGATTGACCACCGCCAGGCCGACCGGGAGCCTTGGTACTTCGTCCCGGCAGAGCGCCCAGCGGTCATCGAGAGTATTGTGAGGAACGCAACGAGTGCGGCACTTGCCCTTCCAGAACCTCGCTTGAAGGCGCTAGAAGATGAGGTGTCGAAACTGAAGCGGTGAATTCATTCCGGCCCCGGCAACAGTCCGGAAGACGATGACAGACACTGGGTAGGGTCTTCCTACATTGACGGCGGATTCACCTCCGGGCTAACTGCCCGTACTGGTTGACAGTCAACGCCTAGTCCAAGCAAGCAGTTTGATGGAGATACACAGATGAACACTGTGCGAGTGCTGGTCATGTTGGCGATGGTGCTATGTGTGTCTGGTGGTGAGTCTGCTGCTGATCCTTTCAATGAAGCTCGTGAAGCGGTAACGAGCGGAGACTATGAAAAGGCTTTTGGGATGTACAAGGTGTCTGCGGAACAGGGTAATGTGTCGGGAATGTTTTACCTTGGCGTGATGTACGACGACGGCATAGGCATACAAAAGAACTATTATGAAGCTATGAAGTGGTACAACAAAGCTGCTGAACTTGGGGATCACAAGGCAATGTTCAACATAGGGATGATGTACTACATAGGGGAATGGACACCGCAGAACTATGCTGAAGCGATGAGGTGGTTCAGAAAGAGTGCTGAACTTGGAGATGTAAAGGCCATGTTCAACCTTGGGATGATGAACAGCAAGGTCGAAGGCGTAGCACGAGACTACGTCCAGGCTCACAAGTGGTTCAACATCGCTGCTGCTGGCGGGGATGAAACAGCCAGGAAGAACCGCGACGAACTCGCCAAGATGATGACCCCCACCCAGATAGCCCAGGCACAGAAACTCGCGGCAGAGTGGAACTCTGAGGGGAAGCCGTAGGCCGCGCTTCCCATCTCTGTTGCGCCAGACCCCGCCATAAGGCCCCCTGGGGGCATCCTGACCCGGAAGCCTACTCCAGGGATGCTGGTTGACCAACCAGGATACCTGGAGAGGCTCCTTGCGCTGGAATGGTTGTAGGCTACACCCATTTGCTGCCACGCCCACTGGCATCAAAGGGGGAGATTCCGCCCAAACGAACAAGGGCCGGAGCCATGATGACCCCAGCACTTTGCTAATTGTCCGATTCCGGACACTTGACTATATCGCGTCTGTCTCTTCCACCGATTCAGCCTGCGTGACCATGTTCTTCAGGTTCTCCATGAGACATGTCAAACACAACGGCCCTGTGTTTTCCGGCTGGTGCGCGACTTCGACAAGGTGAGTCTCGGACAAGTCAGCGAACTCAGCTTCACAGGCGTAGATGAACGAGACTTCAGCGTCACAAGATGAGCAGATCATGAACCCTCCAGAACGATTTGATGCGCTTGCCTAGCACATCCGGCAGGTAGTGCAAGGAATATATGTAAGAAATTCCGACAGTTGAGTGAGTGGACCACGTGGGGTTCACTGGGTGGTGAGAGAAACGGGTGTAGCCTACACCCTTTTCAGGGCCGGAAGATGAGGACGGGGCCAACTCCACCGCGTGGACATCAAGCCCATCTGTTGGGATAGTCCAAAAGAAGCCCGCTCCCAGAACAACATCGTACGCGCCGAAGGCGAGTACACGCTCTGACGGGTTCCTCCCGGCAGGGCGCAAGGTCTTCTTACCCGGTGGATCAGCAGACCGCAGGACGTAGGACATGTATTCTTCGAGCCAGCTTAACAGCCTTCTTAGTGGGTAATTCTTCCCTCGCCATTTCCCGCGCCTCCTCTCCAAAATCCACCCTGTTTGTCGTACCGCGTGACGTACCGCGTGTTGATCCGTGGGTTGTACGCGGCAGAACAACCTTGAAATATCCTGTAGTGGCAGTGGTTTACAGGGTAAAGGCTGTGGTTCGCCGTGTGTCGTACCGGGTGACGTACCGTGGGTTGTGCCGTGGATCGTGTGTGGGTTCGCATCAGGAAAATCCCTAGGATAGTCATCAATGCCGTAGGCTTAGAGGGAACAAGCCAGCGGGATCGTGTGTGGATCACATGGGGTTTCAAGTGGGGATCGGGCCTGACGGTCAAGGCTTGCATGGGGCCAGAGGTTCACCAGCCAGCCCTGGCCAGTGTCGGTGGAGACTTCACGGATCAGGCCATGAGTCTCCAGGGAGCGCAGGCCCTTCCGCAGAGTCTTCGCGTCCTTGATCCCGCTCTGGGACATGAGCCATTCCACCTCGGCACGGCACAGGTCGAACGGTCTGGACGGGAACCAGCTCTCAAAGTCTGAGCTGCTCGGGCATTCCAGATGGAACCGGGCGGCGTCCTGACCTGTGAAGTGGACAAGGGCATCCTTGTGGTGGAGGTTCCCCGTGCGCCTCATTACTGGATACAGGCTGTGAGCAGCAGACTCTAACTTGGACAGTGTGCCGTCCTTCAACCAGCGTGACACCAGCGGGAACCAGTTCATCTTGGGTCTGACAAGGAAATATTCCCAGTGATTACGTCCGGTGCTTTGGTTCCAAACCTGTTTGGCATGGAACGTGTCGCGCATCTTCTCGCGCAAGTCTTCAGTACCGACCCTCACTTGCTTGGCGGTAATGCCAGTGAGTTCAGCAACCATCCCCTGAGAGGGAAAGGACTTCCCATTGGCGTCAGCGTGTGCTGCGATGCAGAGGAACGAACTCTTGGCAGGACGTTTGAGACTGGCCCACAGGCCACTGTCGATAATTCTGTTTGAGAACTTGTAGAAGATGTCGCGCTCTGTGTGCGTGACTGGGACTGATGACCCATCGACTTGATCTGTTCCCACTGGGAACTGTAGAATACTGACCATGTGCTGCCCTCTTGTTTGATGTTGGTACGTCTCTGGAGGACCAGTTCCAGGGGGTTGCAGCAGGGCGAGACAGTTACCGCCCCACTGCAATGCGGACTAATCGACCAGCCAAGTCCTGACGCGTTGCAAGCCACCATCCCTGCGCCTGGATGCAGAACTGTCCTTCTTGGACTTACGTTCACCCATCAGGGCAGCATAAACGCGCTCGGCTTCTCCAACGGCACGCCTCAGTGCATCTAGCTCGCTCTGCCTGCGTTGTACCTCCTCACGAACTCCCTCCAAGTTGAGCCAACCAGAAGTCATTCGACTGCCAAAGCTGCGGTCTTCAACGATCCAAAATCCGTTTTCATCAGGTGGCATGACGATCTTGAACCCCAAAATCTCTCCATGTTCTGCGAGTGGAACGACCTCTTCACCGAGGACAAGGACGCGTTTCGACCCGTGACCCGGCCCAAGGGAGACCCGTGCAGTCGGGAGTCGCATTAACGGGACGCCCTTACAGCGTCATGCGACAGGCCGTTGACGCCAGACTGGTCGAAGCCAAGTGCAGCGAGAGTCTTCGTGTGAGCCTCGCTCAAGCCAAGCTCTTGGGCACGGTTCGCTAGACTGTTCGAGTGGGACACGAACGCCTTCACCCGTTCCAGGGAGTGCATGAACGCCGCATCACGATGGCGGTCACTGTTGGAACGCTTGGCATTAAAGGTGTCGATGTCGTTCTTGAAGTCCAGCAAGCCAGACAGACCGTCGATGAACAACACCTTGTCCCGCCTGATCTGGTCAACGCGGGCGGCACGTCCCTGCAACTCGCTAAGCGATGCAAGCGCGGTGGTACAGCCCTGGACAGCGATGCGACACTTCTCCAGGCCAACGTGGGCGGCAGTGAAGGATTCAGCGTCGAGCTTGCCCAACCGTGAGGCGGCCAGCAGGCAGGAACTGATGATTTCGGAGTGGTCTGCGGCCTCACGGTTGAGGTCTGTGATCTGGGCTTCAAGGTCTGCTACGCGGGTGGAGACTTCTGCGGTGGTCATTAGCGGTTTCCTCCCTGGAACAAAGAGACGTAGTCCTCGACGGCCTTGGCCTTCAGGGCCTTGCCCAGCATCACACCGAGGGTGGAGGCAATCAGCTTCAAACCGGGATCACTGACGCGATCACCCAGAGCCATGATGTCACGTTCAGTGACCTTGCCAGCCGGGAAGGCCTTGAATGTCTGCCAACCGCCATCGCCAGACTTGGGAGGCTTGACCAGGGCAACCACTTCGGGCCTGTCACTGGTAGTGTCGGCATCGCCGAAGACCATCAGCTCAAGTATGTCGGCCCCGATCTTCACGGCCACGATCTCACTTAGCTGGTAGCCGCGCCGGAACTCAGCCTTGCCGTTCTTCAAGTGGACTAGAATGCGTCGTTTCTGCATGTGAAAACTCCTTGGTTGAGATTTCGATGAAGTAGGCCCCATCGTAAGGAGGGCCTGGGTGAACTCTGATTTGGTTTTGATACCCTGGCATGGGGCGAAACTAGATGGGCGTTGTGGGCCTCTTACGGAGCACTGTACCTAGTAACGCCCCGCCAGCATGGAGCTTTTCCACTGGAGCATCTGGAAGCGTTTGGTTGCCCTGCGATCAACTGCGACGGTTGCCCAGAGCAACAGGTCTTCGACTACTCGCGCCATTGGAAGGCTGGCGTCTGCCGCAATTGCGTAGATGGTGGCCTTGAGTTTGCTGTCAAGACGTGCGCTAAAGTGTTCTCTTGCGATGCTATCACCCCCCTTGTGGGTCGATTTTGTAGATGAACAAGACGCAGCCAAGCGAAGGCCTGGTGCGACAATGTAGATGAACTGGTGCGTAAGAGGGCCACGCTGCGTGGTCAGCACAGCGTGGCCTATGAGGACGGCCCTGGTCAGAGCCTGGAGGCACAAGCGGCGGGCGTTGCGGCCCTTCTCGACGATGAAAGCCTAATATTACCACGAGTCCCGGCTGGTATGTCATTTCCTTAAACATCCTGCCTCGGCGATCAAACAGACAACAATACACGATCTGCCGGGAGGCACTTCCCAACTACTCACAAGTGTTCCCTCGCCCCACAGACCGCGCCAGTCCTAGCTTCAAGGGAAAAGAGCTTGTCAAGTTCTTGTGGACAGGTGGTGGAGAAGGCTGGCAAGGCGCGTGGATGCTAGGTTGAGGGGGTGGAACGTCCTTGAAAGCAAGCCCGTGATTGTTCTGGGTGGGTTCGATAGGCCATGCCCATGACTATGCGCTCCCTAGTGATTACAGCATGTTACGGCATTTCATGCCCAGAAGGTCGCGCATTCTGGTGAAGTTGTGGCGTGGGACGATGAGAAAGCCCCGGCAGTGTGAGTGCCAGGGCCTGGAATGTGCCTGGGTGGCATAAAGGGTCAGGCGGCGGGCTTGCCTACAGCATCCGGGTAGTTCGCATACAGGCTCTGACGGCTGATCCCGAACTCTACGGCCAGGGCCTTCACCGTCTCACCCTTGGCCTTGCGCTCCTTGATCTCCTTCACCTGTTCCGGCGTCAGCATCTTGGAGCGTCCCAGGTGCTTCCCTGCGGCCTTGGCTGCGGCGATCCCTTCACGCTGCCGCTCCTTGATCATGCTCCGCTCGAACTCTGCTACGGCTCCCATGACAGCAAGCTGCAAGTCCTGCATGGGGTTCGGTTCCCCTGTGAAGGTCAGGGCCTCCTTGTGGAACTGGACGGCAACACCGCGCTCGGTGAGTTCCTTCACCAGTCTGAGCAGATCAGCCAGGGAGCGGGCAAGCCGGTCCATCGAATGGACGTGGAGAGTATCGCCCCTGCGGAGGTGCTTCAAACAGCCCTCCAGGCCGGGGCGGTTGGTGTCCTTGCCTGACGCCTTATCCTCAAACCGTTCATCCAGGCTCACCCCATCCAACTGGCGGGCTAGGTTCTGATCCACACTGCTCACCCTGACGTATCCGACATGCTGACCGCTCATGGTGTCCTCCCTGTTGACAGCATCACTCTAGACTAAGGCTGTCACGTGGTCAACTTGGCTCGATTCGACCTTTGTTGACACGGTGAACAGCGGGTTCCGGCGCAGGCCAGGGCGTGACGGGAAAGGTACACTCTGACTGACACACCTGGACTCACTGGAAGTGAACGCGGATGACTTCCACGGGCATGGTCACGACCAGGATCGCTGGAGCCTCGCAAGTGGGCAAACCGGGGTAAGGTGTCACTGCGGGCATCAGAACGCGGCAGACGGGACCGCTGAAGTCATGGTCAGCCAGCCTGGGCGGAGGGTTCGACTGGAGCTGGATGCGTCGAGGGGATGGGGGGGCGTGAGTGGCAGTGGGGGGGCATGTGGACGAGGGGGCGGCGTCTTTTGTGACCTAGTTACCTGTTCACGCGCGCACAGCGATTTTCAGACCCACCCCCATGCTTCCTGTGGATCGACTTGGCTGATATATTTCTGGGTGTTCCTGGGAGCTGTTTCGAGGTGGGAAATGGTCGAGGTGGATATAGCGATGGACATAGTCCTGGGTGTCCAAGGGTGTGTTTGGTGTCCAGGGATGTAGGCAGGAAGCCGCTTAAACATTGGGGAGCGTTGGGTTGGGCCTTGCCTTTCACGCCGTTAACAGGGGTTCAAATCCCCTTGGGAGTAGCGACGAACGTAGCTCTGACTCGGTGATCCTGGGATCCAAGACGCTCCTTTAACGGCTCTGCTGGCATTCGTCGTAAGTCAGGGGTAGCCTTCTCAAGATGTGTCGTTTGCCGCTCTCAACGGACTCGATTCCAATTTACCACACTTGCCATTTTTTTCTGTTTTGCTAATCTTCATAAAGATTTCAACCCTCACATAGATCATTAGCATAAGAATGGAGCTTGCTTGGCAACACCTCCACACATCGATACGGCCTGGAGCATATTGTCCCTTCCTCACGTCAACTGGCTTCCTGGCAATGCAATCCTGGCCTCTATCGCCCTTGTCAGCGTTTGTGTCACCCTGGCCGCACTCCTAGCCTTACTTTCAATGAGGAGGCGCCATGCGAAGCAACTTGCGACAGTAGAAAGTGAACACATCGAAGTCCTTGAGATGCAAAAAACGCTGCTCAAACGCGACGCATGCCTGCGCACCATCCTAAAGCACACCAACACTATTATTTTCATCCTCGACTATGACGGCACGGTACGACTGTCCGAGGGCATGGCTCAGAACGCTGTCAAAGATTCACAAGAAGGGAGCGTCGGCAAGAAGTTTCATGACGCATATCCTGAGCTATCGGATTTGCAGGCCTACCTCCAGCAAAGCATGCAGGGAGAGACTGTTCAGGATTTTGTCTCCTATTCCGGCGGCACGTTCCGACTGCTGACCAGCCCCCTGACGGATGCGGAAGGCAAGGCGGACGGACTGGCGGGCATCCTGCTCGACGTCACCGAGATTGAGCAGGCTCGCGCCCGCATCACGGAAAGCGAGAACATGTTCCGCTCGATTTTTGACAATGCTCCTTATTCCATGGTGGTCCAGCGTATCTCCGACGGCGTCCCCCTTGAAGCAAACCAAGCCTTCCTCAAGCGAATGAACATCACTCGAGTGGACCTGCGCCAATTTGACGCCAACGCCCTCACAGAACTCTCCGATGAGGAGGCCCACGCCTTGCGTCAACACATTGCGAAGCAAGGCGGCCTGCACGGACAAGAGGCGACTACTCGCCGACCCGATGGCAGCATCGCACACGTGATCTACACCTCGGTGCCCATCACCTATGATGGTGAACCCTGCCTGCTCAGCCTGACCGTGGACATCACTCCGCAAAAGGAAGCCCTGCACGCAAAGATGGAAAGTGAGGAAACGCTTCGAACATTATTCAACAACGCCCCACTCGGGATTTTCCGCTCGACGTTCAACGGCCCCACCGAGGAGGTCAACCGCGAGTTGGTTCGAATGCTCGGCTATGAAAACAGGGAAGAACTTCTCGCCGCAAGGCCTCACGCCCTGTATGCGGAACCGCAGGAGAAAAGCGAGTTTCTGGAACAGCTTCTGGCCTCCCCGGCCGGGGTGCGCAGCGAAGTGATCCTCCATCGTAAGGACGGCAACCAACTGCCTGTCGCGATCAGCGCCTCACTTCAACTCGACGCAGAAGGCCGACCCTCTTGGATCAACGGATTCATAGAGGATCTTAGTAAGCGCAAAGAGCATGAGCGCGAGCTCCAGTTCTGGACACGACGTTTTGAGATAGTGAACACTGCGGCGCAGCACATCTTTTACGACTATGACCTACGGTCGGGCAACATGCAGTGGGTCGGCGCAGTGCGAGAGGTACTGGGATTCGAACTTCAAGAGCTAGACGGTCCTGTGCAGAGATGGAAGGATCTGCTCCCCCCGGAAGATGCGCCGGAGGTTTTACTGTGGCTGGAAGAGGTCTGCGCGCACGAAGGGAAATTCGACATTGAATACCGCTTGCGCCACAAGCACGGCCACTATGTCTACGTGCACGACAGCGGCGTAATTCAGGCCGGAAATGGTGGTCAACCTAGACGGATGTTAGGCATCATTCAGGATATTAGCGCGCGGAAGCAAGCGGAATTGGCCCTTGCTGCCAGCGAGAAGATGTACCGCACCCTCTTCGAATCCGCCCAGGACACAATCCTGGTGATGGACGGGCCGACCATCGTGGACTGCAACCCCAGCGCAACCGCCCTCATCGGCTGCACCCGAGAGGAAATGATCGGTCGGGCCCCGGCAGATTTCTCCCCGCGGGTACAGGCAGATGGCGAGGAGACCACCCGGATGATGCGTCGCATCCTTGAGCATGCCGAGGCCGGAGAGCGGCTGCGCTTCGAGTGGTTGTGCCAGAGGGTGGACGGCGGTATTATAGAAGTGGAGACCTCGCTGACGCCCATGGATGTGGGCGGTGCACGGTATCTGTTGGCCCTCACGCGGGATGTTTCCAAAAGCAAAGAGGCCGAACGTAACCTACGCCTCTCAGAAGAGAAGTTCTCCAAAATTTACAATCTTGCGCCGTATAGCATCTCCATCTCACGACTGAGTGACAGTATTATTCTTGACGTGAACGCTGCATTCGAAAAGATCACCGGACACGTTCGGTCTGAGAGCATTGGAAAATCCGGAGACGATCTACAGATTTGGAATGACCATGCAAGTCGCACAGCCTTCCTGGAACAGCTTCACCGCGACGGAACGGTATTCGATTATGAATTTATAATGCGTCGCAAGGACGGCACACTTCGCAACGCCTTGAACTCGTGCCAGTACCTTGAGATCAATGGCGAACGCTGCTCCCTGAACATCGTGCGCGACATCACGGAAATAAAGCTGGCGCAGCAGGCCATGGTACAGACGGAGAAGATGATGTCTCTCGGCGGCCTGGCCGCTGGCATGGCGCACGAGATAAATAACCCCTTGGGGATTATTGCCCAGTCCGTGCAGGGCGTACAGCGTCGACTCGACCCCGCCCTGCCGACCAACCTGGAGGTAGCTCAAACTCTTGACCTGGACATGGAGGCCACCCACGAATACATGCGACGCCGGAATATTCTCCGTTACCTGGAAGGAATTCGAGAAGCGAACGAGCGCGCCACGAGCATCGTGCGAAACATGCTCAACTTCAGCCGCAAGAGCGACTCCGGCTTCGTGGATCGGAATGTATCCGAGCTGGTGCGCCAAGCAGTCTCCCTGGCGGAAAAGGATTATGATCTCAAAAAGAATTACGACTTCCGCCAGATTGCTGTTCACTTAATGCTCTCGGAGTCGCTCCCTTCAATTCCCTGCATCCCCTCCGAGGTCGAACAAGTCCTCCTCAACCTGCTAAGAAATGCTGCACAGGCATTGGCTGAAGCTGGAACTGTGAACCCGACAATCACGGTACGTGCGGCCAGAGAGGACGGCGAGGCCATAATCCAGGTGGAGGACAACGGCCCAGGCATCTCGGCCAACCAGGTCGACAGGGTGTTTGAGCCCTTCTACACCACTAAGAAGGTAGGCGAGGGCACAGGCCTGGGGCTGTCCGTAAGCTATTTCATCATCACCACCACCCACCGGGGCAAGATGAGCGTGGACTCGAAACCCGGCCGGGGAACATGTTTCACTATCCGACTGCCACTTACACGGACGGTCAAGTCGTCCAGCCATTGAGCCAAAGTCCCGCCTGGAACAGAGTCAAGGCGGGACCAGCCAACTTCGTAGATAACGGCCTTACGCGCCGTTCTTCATGCTCTCGATGAGCGTTCGCAGGGTTTGCGCCTGCCTCGCCAGATCTCCCACGGCCTGAGCAGACTGATTCATGGCGCTGGCGGTCTCGCCGGAGATGAGATTGATATCGTCGATGGAGCGATTGATCTCCTCGCTGGCAGCGGACTGCTGCTCGGAGGCCGCCGCGATAGAGCGCACTTGGTCGGTGGACACCTCGACCAGGGTCACGATTTCCTTGAGCGCCGTGCCCGACTCGTTGGCAAGGTTTGTTGCCTGTTCAATAGTGATGACGGAGTGCTCCACGTTCTCCAGGTTCTTGCGGGCACCCTGCTGGATGCCGCTGATAGCCTCGCCCACTTCCTTAGTTGCGGCCATGGTCTTTTCGGCCAACTTACGCACCTCGTCGGCCACAACCGCGAAGCCGCGCCCGGCATCACCTGCACGCGCCGCTTCAATGGCAGCATTTAGCGCAAGGAGGTTTGTCTGATCGGCGATGTCGTTAATGACGTTGATGATCTGGCCAATGCCTTCGGCTTGTTTGCCAAGCACGACCATGTCCCCTTTCAAGGCCACAGACTTACTCTGCAAGTCAGTAATGCTTTCAACTGCTTGGGCAACGACTTTGGCACCCTCAAGAGCCTTGGTGCGGGCGTTGCCCGAGGAGTCCGCCGCCTGGGAGGCGTTCTTAGCCACCTCAAGCACAGTGGCGTTCATTTCCTCCATGGCCGTGGCGGTCTCAGTCACGCGATGGGACTGAACCTCAGCGCCACGACTTGATTGCTCGATCTGAGCCGAGAGTTCCTCACTGGCTGAACTGACGGCCTCGACAATCTTTTCCAACTGATGGGCGGCGGCGATCATGCCTTCGGCCTTAGCCCGTTCCGCCCTGGTCTTGGCCTCATTGGCCTCGTCCGTGGCGATCTGAGCTAGCCGGGCCTGCCCCGCGGCATCGGCGGTTTTCTGTTCAGCTTCGACGATCTTAGATTTCATGGCCTTCACCATGTCCTGCATGACCGCGTAAACGCCACCCTGTCGCTTCTGAGGGCGGAAGGCCACATCAAGGTCGCCGCCAGCGATCTTACCCGCCACGTCTCCCAGATAGCCAGGATCCTCACCTAATTGGGCGGACACACTGGATGTAAGCATAAATCCCAGACCGATGGAGACGATGAAGGACAGGGCCATGACGACCAGCATCATGTTCGTGGCTTTGCTGGCGCTAGCGTTGTTGCCTTCGGAGATCTGCTTGCCTTGCTTCTCATTCTCCTTCATAAGCGCATCAATGCTATCCTGATACTTACGGGCACTGGTGCGCCCATCGGTCGCAAGCAACGCTGCGGCTTCGTCCATGTTCCCCGCAGTCCCCATTGCAAGGACTTTATCCAGAACGGTGATGAATCCATGACGATCTTCCAGCAATTTCTTATACAAGGACCGCTCGTCATCGCTGCTCAGGGTTGCTTCGTACTTGGACAAGCTTTCGCTAATAGCCACCCGGAACTGCTTTATCCTTTCCACATATGCATTGAACGTCGGCATGTCTTTCGCGTTCACGGCCTCCATGGCGTTTGCACGGATGCGCTGCATGTTGATGGCGACTGAGGCTATCTGCCCCAGGGGGACCATACTCTGTTCGTAGAGCCTCGTGCCGTTGTCATCTATCTGGTGCATCTCCATGCTGCCATAAGTTCCTACTGCGAGAGTGAGCAGTGATACGACGAAAAAACTTGTGATTAATTTTGTGCGGAGATTTATGTTACGCAGTGTGTTCATGGTGGCCTCCTCTGGATGAAGTATTGTAGATGCACCGATCCATATGCCCGGCGCAGTCCATTCGGATTACTGATGGATTGCTGGTTGATCGTGGAATGCGTCCATCTCTTCCACTGTCAGCATCTGACCTGAGTCGAGCAATATGAGCAAGCGGCCGTCTCGTTCACCCCCCAGTCGTCCCACTCCACGAATAAATTTTGAGTCCATCCCGGAAATCACTGTCGGGGGCACATCGACCATACTTGCGGGCAGCCTCAACACCTCAGACACGGAATCCACCTGGCAGCCAATGACCCCGCTCTCCAGGGCGAAAACCACGATCCGCGTCTGCGTGTCTGGGGCCTTAGAGGCGAGGCCGAAGCGTTTGCGCATGTCGATGATAGGGATGACCTTGCCGCGCAGATTCAAAATGCCCTCCACAAAGGCCGGTGCGCTAGGCACCTTGGTTAGGCCCGTATGGCGGATGATCTCCTGCACAGAGAGGATGTCCACTCCATATTCCTCCTCAGCCACCTTAAATGTGACGAGTTGGAGCAAGGTGTCCATGGCGCTGCTGATGTTTGCTTCGACGTTCATGCGCCCTCCTTCGCAGGCTCGTGACCGATATTCCAGGCCAACATGTAGGAGACATGGCCGGGGTTCTGGCCGTACATGACATTGACCAGACGCAGCAGGAAGCGCTCGACAAAGCGGAGCAGACTCTCCGGCGGGAAACCCTGCGGCATGCGAGTTCCCCTTACGCCGAGGGAAATGGACTCGGACTGATGCTCAACTCGGCCTGCCAGACGGCGGGCCTGATTGTTGCCGTAGGCAAACAGGTTGCACGGGGGTGCGATGTGTTTTGGATTCATGGTCTTCTCTTTCAGAGCTATTGCTAAAAAATGATCTGCCTGAATGCGTCGACGCATTTCGGACAGAAATGAGTGCCTGCGTTTTTGAAGACGTAGCTGGCGGCATCAACTGGGTTCAACCCTGCCCGGTAGGGGCGATCTGAACAGAGAGCTTCGTAGACATCTGCCACGGCGAGGATGCGTGCTTCCAGGAGGATACCCTCCCCTGCCAACCCCTTGGGATAGCCCGAGCCGTCGTAACGCTCGTGATGCTGCAGAACCAACTCGGCCACGGGGCCGTCGAAAGGGATGTTGCACAGAATGCGGTAGCCGCAAGTGACGTGGCTGCGAATCTCCTCGAGCTCGTCGGGACTCAACGCGATGCGCTTGTTAAGGATGGACTCGGGGACGCCGATCTTGCCGATGTCATGTAGGAGTCCGGCCAGCATGAGCACCTCCTGCTCCTGCTCCCCCAGTCCCAGTGCAATGCCGATGTCCACGGATATGCGGGCAACGCGCTCGTTGTGTCCTGCCGTGTAGGGATCTTTCTCACGTAGGGCGAGGTTCAGTGAACCAATGCTCGTCTTGAGAGCCGCCTCCAAACGTAGCACCGTGTCCTTGTGGCTACTGGACCAGCTTTGCAACTCATGCTCCAGCTCATTAACCCTGCTCTCCAGATTCAGCAGATACTGGCTGGCGTTCCGGCGTTCCCGGGCCTTGTTAAGCATTCTCTCTACTGTCTGCCCCAGGAGAGGCATGTCCTTGAGAGGCTTGGACAGGTAGTCCCAGGCTCCCAGGCGCATGGTCTTAACGGCATCATCCAAGGTGCCAGTACCTGAGATAATGACCACCGGTGTCTCCGGGGCCTCCTCGGCCAGGTGAGTCACAACGAGAAAACCATCCCCGTCGGGCATGCGTAGGTCCGAGAGCACAATGTCTGGCCGATACCTCCGGAAGAGAGTCAGCCCCTCGGCCCCGCTAGATGCCTCCAGCACTTCGTGCCCCATGTCTCCCAGGTAATCGCTGGTGATCAGACGCAAAATTGGCTCATCGTCGATGCACAGAATCTTCGCCATGCTGGGTCCTCCTTGGGCGGCGGTCTCACCCGAAGTAGTCAAGAGCTGTGCCAACACGGCTTTACTGTTTGAAATTAGACACTTAAGACCATTTCACTCGCAAAATGGGGCGACGTAAGGAGAGACCGCTACGGGTTTATTGAGCGGAACGACTGACGTGGGTGGGTACAGTGAAGGGAAACAAGGACTTAACGTACAAACAAGAAATCTTGAGACAATCAGGAAAACTTGATCGGATCGCTCAACCGCGTTTCAAACGTTCGCTCAAAGCCTGGGGGCTTATACCCAGGAGAGCGGCTGCAGCCTTCTGCACGCCCCCGGCACGGCGCATGGCCTCGGCCACCAAGGCGTCTGCAGCGGCCCGTAGACTGGGCAAGACGGGCAGTTCGGCGAATGGCGTTTTGCATGTGACATTCGGGAGTTCTGCTTCAGGTAGGGTGGCAAGAGCGGGGAAGGCCTCCGGCCCGAGAGAGCCATCGATGCTGCGACTAAGGGCGTCATGGGCCATGGCCCTCAGCTCGCGAACGTTTCCCGGGAATGGGTAGGCCTTTAGCTGAGTAAGCAGGCGGGGCTGGCAGTCCGGCACAGGCCGCCCCAGATGGGTACAGGCCTGGACCAGGAAATGTCGAAGCAACAGCGGAATGTCCTCGAGCCGTTCCCGCAGAGGGGGCAGGTCCACGGTATGTGTGGCTAGTCGGAAAAAGAAGTCACTACGGAAATCCGGATCACAACGCAGCACTGCGAGTCTCCGGTTGGTGGCAGCCAGAATTCGAGCCCGCAGAGGACGAAGGCAGTCGCTGCCAAGGGGATGGTATTCTCGCTCTTGAAGCACACGTAGCAAGCGTATCTGTGCCTGCTGGCCCAAGTCGCCCACCTCGTCTAAAAACAGGGTCCCCCCGGCGGCCTTCTCCATGAGTCCCTCGCGAGGTCTGTCGGCCCCGGTGAAGGCTCCCCGCACATGACCGAAAAGCGTGTCCGAGAAGGCTTGGTCATCTAATCCGGCCACGTTAACTGCCACAAAGGGTCCAGTGCAGCGACTGGAGCGGTGCAGGGCCCGGGCCAGCAGTTCTTTGCCTATACCTGTCTCCCCAGTGATGAGCACCGGCTCCGAGCCCTGAGCCACGGCCTCGCAGTAGCGAAAAATGTCGCGCATGCGCGTGCTCGCAGTGAGTATTTGCTCGAAATCCTCCGGCCGCTGCGGCCCTTCGGCCAAAAAGGAACGCGAGAGCATGGCATTGCCGCGCTTGAGTGCGCTTCTTTCCAAGGCGCGATCCACAGCGTGGTCCAATATGGCCATATCAGAGACAGGCTTCTGGATATAATCGAAGGCCCCAGCACGCAGGGCCCTGATGACGTCATCCATCTGCCCCTGGCCGGAAACAATGATAACCGGGACGTCGAGGTCCTCCTGGCGGATTGCGGCGAGAACTGCGTGTCCGTCCATGGGGGCCATGCGCAAATCCAGCGTGATGAGTGCGGGACGCTGGCCACGGAAAAGGTCGAGTCCGGCCTGGCCGTTATCGGCCTCCAGCACCTCAAAGCCCCGGTCGCGCAAGTGGTCGCCTAGGGTGAGTCTCAACATAGGCTCGTCCTCGATGATCAGGATGCTTACCGAGGTCAGGTCGCTCATTTCGCGCGGCCTATGAGATCGAGGATATCCGAAAAATCCTGCATCCTCTCCACGGGCTTGCTGAGCACAGCCATTATCCGGCCCCCCACAAGTTCCTGCTCCACATTGCCACTTGCGTATTCGAGAGAGCCTGTGTGAATAATGTAGCGCAGTTCCGGCCTCAAAAGGCTTGCTTGTTTGATGAACGTATTCCCGTCGATACCTGGCAGGCGAAGGTCGACAATTGCCAAGGTGAAATTGTTCGCGCGCAATGCCTCAAGAGCTGCGGCCCCATCCCCGCAAGAGACAACATGATGCCCCATATCCACGAGATAGTCTTCGAGGGTCTCGCAGATGCGCTCCTCATCATCAAGAATAAGTACGGAATGCTGCACCTGACATGCCCCCAGCCATATACCTAAGAACAATGCACCTCATGTTAAGGCAATATAAAACAAACCAATGTGACAGGCAAGTGCCCGTTCCCTCGAGAGCAATCCTAGTGCAATTTGTGAGAACAGCGCCGAGTATGTCCTTTGGTGGCGTTTTACCCGCAGGTACAGTGCGTAATCATGACACGTCTTGAAAGCACAGGTCATGACATCCTGCCCGGCTTGACGAGGCAGTACTAACTCAGTTTTCGTGGCTGATTACGAAGAGGAGGTCTGCCATGAAAAGATGGCAGTTGACCTCAAAGCCGAAGGGGATTGTTCTCGAAGGCCCTTGAGGATGACCAATCGGCGAACTGTGCAACAAGCATGGCATTATCCAGACGCATTATTACTCGTAACTCGACCGCTTCTTGGAGGATCTTGACCGCTGGAACAACGAGTACAACGTAAACTACCTACACTCTACTTTCGGATACAAGTCGCCTGAGGCCCTCAAGTCAGAGCAACTCAGTCGCGAACTCACCTTGCTGACGTTTGCCAAACTAGTGACAGAACAATGACAACAAACAAATTCTGCATGTATAACATGCAAAACAGCATAAGCCTGCTAGGTTACATGGATTTTATCTGGAAGTAGAGGTATCCGCTCGATTTTGACCGTTGGCCCCGCAGCCCAAAGGCCAAGTAGCAACAAAAAAGCAACAACTCATCCGAGATTCTCGGTCCTCTTCAGAAAAAATGAGAAAATTTTAGTCAACGATTCATGCCACATAGGAACTCGTCGAAACTCATCAGACAGGCTGAAATGGGCCTCCGGAGCCAAAGGCCACAGGTTCGAATCCTGTACTGCCCACCACAAGGAATTCAAGGGGTTGCGACCACAAGTCGCAACCCCTTTTCCTATCTCTGGCTAACGGATGGCTAACGTCGTTGTCAGAAGCGGCACGGTCGTAGAGCTCGCAAAACAGTTTGAGAATTCCTGCAAGATAGTTTGAGAATTCAAAGAGGCGGGCACGGTGGTGTAAGGCGGCGCGCAATTTGGCACTGATTTTCGCGCGATTCGGCACGCTGCCCTGTCAGCCTCCCTCTATTTAAACGCCTCCTCGGCCTTGCGGATTCGCTCGGTGGCGAGGGCCGCACATTCGGTCGACAGTTCCACCCCCGTGAAGCGCCTTCCCGTCTCCATGCAGGCCAACGCCGTAGTGCCCCCCCCATGAACAGGTCCAGCACCATGCCGCCCGGCTGGCTCACTGCCAGATGGTCCTTGATCAGGTCCACTGGCTTGCCCGCAGGTGTACCTTCTGGGCTGTGTTCACCCAATGATCGAGCACTGCAAGGAAACACCGCCAGTGGCTGCTGCCAGTTCCGGGCTGACGTGTTCAGCGGCGGTCGGCGTAGCGATGGCCGTGTCAGTGCTGGCCGCATCCAGGAACTGGCAAGACGAGATACTCCTCCTTGTCGGTCATGGCCCTGCCTGCGTGACCGTCATGCAGAGCGCGAACAGGTCGTCCGCTCAGCCCCCACAATCCAGAAGGACCTGTTCTTGGCCCGGTCAAGAACAGCTCATACATCAGAACGCGACCTCAAGACGATCGACAAACGCTTTTGATTGCGATCCTACAACAAAGGTGAGAGTATCTTTCCGGATAGTGCTTCGACAAGTAACAAGGTGCCTCTGGGGCAAACTCACTCCTCAATATGCGCAGCATACATTATTAACGTGCGAATCTTGAACGAGTAATCTATGAACCTTGGACATAGATGGCGTTCGCTGCGAAAGTCCATGCGCTTCCGGCTTGTCCTGCTGATCGTGGCAAGTGTATTGCCGGTTGGTATAGCCGCCAGTATTCTGGTTTACACACATTATCAGCAAGAGCGCGAAGATATTTCCCAAAGCATGCTTGAGACCACCCGCAGGTACTCCGCAACCATGGACCAGGAGTTGGAGGGTATTCTTGCGACCTTGCAAACGCTGGCCAAATCACCTGCCCTCTCATCGGGCAATCTCACCTGCCTGTACGATCAGACCCTGCTGGCTCTTGTAGGTCGTCCCGGAGCTGACATCATTCTGGCGGACGAGACAGGGCAGCAGTTGGCCAACTCCTATCTTCCTCATGGAGCACCCCTTCCCAAACGCAATATTCCGGATCGAGTCAAACGTCTGTTTGAGACCGGCGAGCCGAGCGTAAGCGACATATTCAAGGGAGCGGTTACAGGCCGTCACCTTGTCGGATTCGATGTCCCGGTCATGAAAGAAGGCCGAGCGATCTACGACCTGGGGATGACCTTGCCCGTGGACACCCTGTTGCAGAACCTATTGCTTCCGAAGCTGCCACCTGAATGGACGGCCACGATCCTGGACAGCAACGGCGTTGTTGCGACCCGCACACGGGACCATGAGAAGTTCGCAGGAACAACGCCCCATATGCCAGTTCTCGCTCGCCACAAAGAAACAGCGCGAGAGGGAGTCTTTGAAGCCCAGGGACTTGCAGGAGTACCGGTCCTGGTAGGGTACAGCCAGTCGACCATCTCGGGATGGACCATGGTCATCAGTGTGCCTATGGCCTCCGTTGAGAAACACTTGTGGCCATGGTTGCTTTGGGGGCTCGGAGGCACGTTCCTTCTTGGGTGCATTGGTGTGGGCATCGCCTTGCGTCTGGGGAACAGTATTTCCCAGTCCATCAATTCCCTCGCAGATGCGGCCATGGCTGTAGGCATGGGAAAACCGGTGGCCAATGGCCACTATGATTTCAGTGAGACCAAGGGGGTGGGCGAATCTCTGGCCAGGGCTTCAGAACTCCTTCAGCAGCGTGATAATGCCCTGCGCGAGAGCCAGTTTTTGCTCCATACGGCCCTGGCGAGCATGTCTGATGCCATGTTCATTTCAGACGTAGACGGAAATTTCCTCGTCTCCAGTGACGCGTTTGCATCGTTTTACAGATTCAATGACAGGCAAAAATGCTTCAAGAATCTGGCTGAGTTCCCAAACGTTTTGGAAGTCTTCACGGAAAACGGAGACTTGGCTCCCTTGGAACAATGGGCTGTCCCCAGAGCATTGCGCGGCGAGACCGGCAAGGATGTCATTTACAACCTTCGGCGCAGAGACACTGGCGAGCGTTGGGTTGGAAGCTACAGTTTCGCTCCGCTATATGACACGAACGGCAAGATTGTCGGCTCGGTAGTGGTAGGACGCGACATAACTAAACGCAAACAGGCCGAACAAGCCTTGAAAGAGAATGAAGAACGACTCGAGCTGGCCTTAGCCGCAACAAATATTGTACTCTGGGATTGGTCACTCAATACTGGCGATATTTTTTTAAGTCCCCAAGCGTTTAGAATGCTGGGGTATGAACCAGGAGAATTCACCCCAAGTTTCGACACATGGCGCGAGCAAGTCCATCCAGATGACCTGCCAAGGGTCTTGCGTAACTTTGAAGAAGCAATGAAGAACTGTGACAGTCGGTTCAATGAAGAATTTAGAATGAAAACTAAACAGGGGCACTACCTCTGGATTGCGCAGAAATCACAGCTAATGGATTTTGATGAGAACAACAAAGCGACGCGCATCATCGGGACCTATGCTGATTTCACCGGCCGCAAGAGGGCTGAGCAGTTCCGAATAGATGTGGAACGCATCATCCGCCACGACATCAAGGCTCCTCTTGCTGGCATTCACTCCCTTGCTCAATATGCCTTGAGCGAAGATCTGGACGGAGAGTTGCGCGCGGAGATTCCACCGCTCCTGCACGGCATCCGCCAAGTGATCAATCTGATTGATTCATCAGATAAAGTCGCTCAAATGGAGCTTGGGGAATACAAGCCTCAATCAAAATGGTTCGACATCAAGGGAGTGGTGCAGAGCATCGAACTGTCGCTGCGAACGTGGATAACGACCAAACGGATCCGCCTTGTCCAGCAGGGAGCGCTCGACCCCGTCGCGCGTCAACTTTCCTTGGTATTTGGAGAAGAATTCCTGATCGAGAACATGCTCCTGAACCTGGTGAAGAATGCAGTGGAAGCCTCGCCAGGGGATAACGACGTGACTATCTCCCTCTCCCACGAGAATGACGAACAGCGCATCGATATCCATAATATGGGAACAATTCCCGAAACTATCCGTGACCGTTTCTTTGAAAAATACGCAACTGAGGGAAAATCACATGGCAAGGGATTGGGAACCTACAGCGCCCAACTCATCGCCAAGGCTCATGGGGGGGGCATTGAGTTCACCACATCGGGCACAGATGGGACCACGGTCAGTGTGATCCTTCCATTTCCTCAGGATGAACGACGGTGACTCTCCCGAGGGAGGCTGTTTATGGCATCGCAATATCTGACCATGATGGACAGTTTTCATACCGCAATAGGAGGATATTGCCGTATTCGTGGACGATATTCACAGTCCGTATCCATACAGACGCCCGTCTCTGAAATTCAATCAACATCGAATGGGACAGGGCGCTCCTGGCACCACCACCCACACTCACCTCAAAAATTGCATTGCGATAGCGAAGAAGCTTTACTAGATAGAGGGCCAACTTCACTATACAGAGACCATAATCAGGCAGCCGTTGCCCTTGCAACGCAAGACGCCCTGATTTGGAGGATAAAGGCGAATGAACTGCACATGTTCCGCCGGGCGCACCGTGGACGAGCGCGAAATGTTCATGGAACTCATCGGGTTGTTGAGTTCCGGCGCAAGTCCCGAAGAAATGCTCACCGCCCTGCTGCCGCTGTTGCAGCACTGGTCCGGCTGCGAGGCGGTGGGAATCCGCCTGCGTACGGGGCATGAGCACCCGTATATCGAGACGGACGGGTTCGCCGAAGACTTCATACACATGGAAAACAGGCTTTGCCCTCCAGGCGAGAAGACCCCCAGCTCCCCACAGACCTTGACGACGTCTCCGGACAAGACCGGCTCACGCGACGTCACTGCGATGTCCGCTCCGACTTTCACGGCCCACGGAACCTTCTGGAACAACGGCGCGTTCTGCATCAGGAATGGCGACCAAGAGGAGGCGTCCCCCCAGGAGCAGGCAGGCAGGAGGCCGTACCAGTCCATGGCCCTGGTGCCCTTGCGCTACAGGGCCGAGACGTTCGGAATCCTTCTTTTCAACGACACGCGACCGGGGCGCTTCACCCCGGAACTCATATCATTTCTGGAAAAACTTGCGGACAACGTCGCCCTGGCCTTGTCGCGCATCCAGGCGGAAAGAGCCCAGAGGGAAAACGAGGATCTCTACAGGGCGATTTTCTGCGTGAACATCGCCCTCAAGCTGCTCATCGATCCCGGCACAGGAGCAATAATCGACGCCAACGCGGCTGCCTGCGAATTTTACGGCTACGCCTACGGCGAGATGACGCAGTTGCGAATCCAGGACATCGACACCATGCCCTCGGAGCAGGTGCTCCAGATTCTCCAGCGGGCCTGGACAGGCACATGCAGGCATTTCCTGTTCAAGCACCGCCTCGCCAGCGGAGAACTCCGCGACGTGGAGGTCTACAGCGGCCCGGTCCAGCGCCAGGGGCGGCCCCTGCTGTTCTCCATCGTTCACGACGTCACCAAGCGCGTCCAGGCGGAGGAGATGCGCCAGCGCGTGGAGGCGATGCTCCGCCACGACCTCAAATCCCCGCTCTCCGGGATACTCGGCCTGAGCAAGCTGGTGGAAGACCGGACGCAGGAAGCAAAGGTCAAGGAATGGGCGGAGGCCATACGCGAATGCAGTGAAGGCATGCTGCAGCTGGTCGAGCTGAACCTGGACATCTTCAAGATTGAGCAGGGTCTTTTCAAGCTGGAGCCGACCCGGTGCGACCTCGCCCGGATGCTCCATCGGCTGCGCCTGGGCATGAGTTCGGCCCTAAGCAACCGCGAACTGGAAATGCGCATCCTGCTGGAGAACGTCCCGCTTGGCCTGGACGTGGCGCTGCCTCTGTCCTGCCACGCCCCGCTGGTGGAAAACATGTTCTCCAACCTGCTCCAGAACGCCCTGGAGGCGTCTCCGCAAAATGGCGCGATCACGGTGCATATCACGCCCAACGGCTCGACCCTGAAGGTGGGAATCCACAACCAGGGGGCAGTGCCCGAAGACATCCGCCACTGCTTCTTCCAGAAATACGCCACCAGCGGCAAAAGAAACGGCACCGGTCTTGGCGCGTACAGCGCCCGGCTGATCGCCCAGGCCCACGGCGGAGCAATCACGTTCTATTCCTCGGAGTCCGAGGGCACGCGCGTGACGGTTACGCTGCCGATCGAACACATCCCCTCGCAAGAAAACAGCCCGGGATTCCCGCAACCGGGGCAGGAATGCGGTTGCGGGAACACCGTCCGAAGCGGCAATGGATGCGCCGCCTGCCGGAACTGAGCATTCGTCGTATCCTTCGCCCCTGTTTCAGGTACGATCAAGGCGAATTTTGAGGACGCTTTCCTGAAATCCTGATACTTCGGGGAATCATCCCGGTTGCTGGTTTGCGTCCAGGCGCATATTCAGCCACCCCAAAGGAGATTCCCATGCGGACGGGCATCGCCGCCGACCACGGCGGTTTCGAACTGAAGCGCATCCTGGCAGAGGCTCTGCGAGCAGACGGGCATGAGGTGGAAGACTTCGGGGCCAAAGCCCTGGACACCGGAGACGACTACCCGGATTTCGGCGCGGCACTGGCCCGCGCGGTGGCCTCCGGGGCCGTGGAACGGGGAATCGCCCTGTGCGGCAGCGGCGTGGGCATCTGCATCGCCGCCAACAAGATTCCCGGCGCGCGGGCCTGCCTGATCACCGACAGCTTCAGCGCGCACCAGGGCGTGGAGGACGACGCCATGAACATCATGTGCCTGGGCAGCCGGGTGACCGGCCCCATGCAGGCCCTGGAACTCTGCAGGATATTCCTGGCCGCGCGCTTCAGCGGAGCCGAAAGGCACGCGCGCAGGCTCGGCAAGGTCAACGCCCTGGAAGCCGGACTGACAGCACCTCCCGGAGGGAACTGACATGGCATCGGAGGTCACCACTCTTTTCCTGGATGTGGGCGGGGTGCTGCTCACCAACGGCTGGGACCGCAAAGGCCGCCGGGCCGCAGCCGAGACCTTCGGACTTGACCTGGACGAAATGGACGAGCGCCATCACCTGACCTTCGACACCTACGAGGAAGGCAAGCTGAGCCTGGACAGCTACCTGGACCGGGTGGTGTTCCACGCGCCGCGCCCCTTCACGCGCGACGACTTCCGCAAGTTCATGTTCTCGTGCTCGCAGCCTCTGCCGGGGATGATCGAATTGGTGAAAGCGCTCAAGAAGCGCCATAATCTCCGGGTAACCGTGGTGAGCAACGAGGGGCGGGAGCTGACCGAGCACCGCATCCGGGCCTTCGGCCTGAACGCGTTCGTGGACAGCTTCGTGGCCTCCTGCTTCGTGCACATCAGAAAGCCCGACACGGACATCTACACCCTGGCCCTGGATGTCTCACAGGTGCGACCGCAGGAGGTGGCCTACCTGGACGACAGGGCCATGTTCGTGGAAGTGGCGCGTTCGCTCCAGATCACGGGCATCCTGCACACGGACCTGGAAACCACCCGCGCAAAGCTTTCCGCCCTGGGGCTTTCGTCCTGAATACAAAAGAGGCGCCCGCCATGCGCGAGCGCCCCTTTTCAAAGTCCACGGCTGGCGTCCAGCCGCGCGCATAGTGCTCTACTTCATGTCTTCTTCCAGTTCCTGGGCCATGGCCATCTGCAAGGCTCGCTCGATATAGGGCGGGATGACCACCCCGGCCCGGGCCAGGTTGTCACGCGCCGAAATCACGCGCGACAGCTCGATGCCCGCCTTGCGCCAGTAGGCGGCCGGGTCGTCCAGGAAGCCCTTCAGCACTGCCAGCGCCTCCGGGTAGGAACTCACCAGATGGCAGCAGTTGACCACCCACATGGGGCCGAGCGCGGGGATATGAACTCCGTTCACCTCGTGGGGCACGGAGATCTCCTGGAACTGCTCGATGGCCTTGCGCCACAGGTGCCCGCCGTCGCCCCCCATGCCCACGGGGTCCACGAACACGTAGGGCGCGGGCAGGCAGTGGCCGATCTTCATGAAGGTAAGCGCCATGTTGATCTCGTAGCAGGTGCCGTAGCCGCCTAGATTGAACACCTTGAACAGAGACCGGCGGTCCAGGATGTCCTGGCGGGTGTTCAGGGCTATGTTCACGAACTGCACCACGGCCTCGGGAGAGAAGTTGGTCTCCTGGCCGATGCGCTCGCCGTCGATGCCCACGCCGATGCGGTAGATGCCGTGGCGGGCCGCCGCGTCGTCCACGGCCTTCATCACGCCCGGCCCGCTGCCGTGGGCCACGGCCAGCCCCTTGCCCAGGCGCTCGTCTCCGGCCAGGGCCGCGAAGAAGTCCTCCAACTGGGCCAGCAGGATGGCCTTGGTCTCGTCCACGGCAGACCCGAAGAAGGCCACTGTGGTGTGCAGGCGGGTGATGCCTTCCTTGCCTTCGGCGGTCACCCAGAAGCCGCTGTAAAATTCGCGAATGTGACTGTGATCCTCGGAACCGAAAATCATGTAGAAGCGCATGCCCTCGCGCCACAGGCGGGCGATTTCCTCATAGGAGGACTGGTCCAGGTAATACTCGGGCTTCTCGCCGTTGCCCGCGCCGCGCATGTTGATGCTGCGGATGACGACCACGCCAACCCCGCTGCGCTTGAGAACGCGCAGGGCGTCCACCGGGGGCAGCGCGTCGGCCACGAACACCTTGGAGAGGCTCTGCTCGCCGCCCACGTACTTGAGGTCGTGCAGGAAGGTGCGGAAACGCTTGGGGATTTCCTCTTCGGCCAGGATGGCCTCGGCCACGTTGCCCCTGGCGCACTCGTACAGGAGCCCCCACTGGAATTCCGGTATCCAGCGCCCGTCCTCCTGCTCCCAGGGAATGTTCACGATGCGCCCGGGCATCATGATGCGCCCGTACAGGCCGCCGCGCCCCGGCGCTTGTGAAATTTCATCGAACAGGGCGTTGCAGGCGGAGGGATTGAATATGTCGGTGATCTCGGCGAAATCCACTCCGCGAGCCAGGATCGTGGTGGCCTTGCCGGGTTTCAAGACGCGCTGGGAGATGGCCGCCACGCGCTCGTCCGCCGGATAGAGCTTGATGCGCACCCGCAGGTCGCGGCAGTTGGCCGCGTCCTCGCCCTGGTTGTAGATTTCCGCCTGGCGCAGGGTGGCAATGCCGGTGGTGCGCACGCCGTCCAGCAGGCGCGAGGCCAGGTGGAACACGCCGGAGTGGCTCAGCTGGCGCGAGATGAAAGCGGTGAACGGCCCGATGGAGATGCGCACGGCGCTTACCATGAACTCCTTGGGCGCGATCTCCTTGGGCAGGCCCGAAGGAGCCGGCTGCTGGAAGGTGGACAGGCCGTGCTTGCCGCGCACGATCATCTCGGCGAAGTTGTTGGGGATGGAGATCAGGCGCTGGGACAGGATGTAGCGCACGTTCTCGAGCGGTATCTCCACCACGCCCTCGGGGCTTATGGTGTGGGTCTCGGGGAGCAGGAGCTCCTCGCGCTCCAGGGCGTCCAGCACCTCGTCTCGCGAGAGCGGCCTCCCCATGGGCACGAACAGCCTGCCGATGTCCACGGGAGCGCGCTGGGTGAGCAGCTGCAAGTCCGATAGGGATTCGGCCAGATGCTTGTTCAGCGCCGTGACCACCACGGGCAGTTCGATGAACTTCTGGGCGTCGGAGACCACCGGTTCGCCATCTCCCAGATGGATGTCGATGCCGATGCGCGAATGGCCGCTACGTCCGCTTATGTCCAGGTAGTTTTCCAGAGGACGGGATTCGTCCCTGGCCCGCCCGGCAATGTCTCGCACCAGTCCGCGCAGGGCGTCGGACACGTGCGTGAAGCGCATGACCCCGAAAAGCTGCGGCGCGGCGAGTTCCTGATTGAAATGGATGACGCTGGCCTCGACCAGCTGCCCGTCGCCGGTAACGAAGGGAGAGTGTTTCATGGAAAGCACAATATCCTTTGCATTACGATTCCAAGTCCGGCTCATTCTTTACGTGGATAAGCCCCCCCTGGCAACCGGGGGCGCGCCCAAAGCCCCGATCCACGCCCCCGGCACGGGAGGCTTCCCATTTTACCGTGCGTGTGTATATTGAACGAATGCTTTTCACCGTTTTTCGGAGGCTTTCATGGAAAAGACCAAATGTCTGATAGTTGGCGGGGGGCCTGCGGGGCTTTCCGCCGCCATTTATACGGCCAGGGCCGGCCTTGACACCCTGGTCCTGGGGTGCGCCCCCAAGATCGAGGGCGACTACGACATCGACAACTATTTCGGCTTCGAGACCACCATCTCCGGGCGCGACCTGATCGAGCGCGGACGCCGCCAGGCCGCGCGCTTCGGGGCGGACATCCGCTGCGAGAAGGTGCTGGGCATCCATCACGGCGACCTGGGCGGCTTCAAGATAAAAACCGACAAGGGCGAATACCAGGCCTGCGCGGTCATCCTGGCCACCGGCGTCAGCCGCACCAAACCCAAGATCCCCGGCATCGCGGATTACGAAGGCAAAGGTGTGTCCTACTGCGTGTCCTGCGACGGCTATTTCTACAAGGGGAAGCCCGTCGTGGTGCTGGGCGAAGGCGTGTTCGCCGCCAACCAGGCCCTGGAGCTCCTGAACTACACCCCCAACGTGAGCATCTGCACCCAGGGCAAGGCCCCCACAATCCCGGCGGAATTCCTGGCGCGCCTTGACGCGGCGGGCGTGTCCGTGACCACCGACACCATCACCGCTCTCTCCGGCCAGCCCGGCTTAAGCGCCGTGACCTTCGGCAGCACCGAAACCCGCGCCGTGGACGGGCTGTTCATCGCCATGGGCGAGGCGTCCTCCACCGACTTCGCCTACACTCTGGGCGTTGCCCGCAACGGCCAGTTCCTCTCGGTGGACAGCGAGATGAAGACCAATATCGAGGGCGTTTTCGCGGCAGGGGACTGCACCGGCGGCTTCCTCCAGATCGCGGTGGCAGTGGGCGAAGGCGCGCTGGCCGCCAAGTCGGCCATCAGCTGGCTCAAGGAAAAATGCCCGAAGGGATAATATTTCGCCCCATGTTCCTTGACAGGACTGCGCGCCAGGGACTATGAATCCTGTTTCAGACTTGAGTTGGGGGGCCTATAGCTCAGTTGGCAGAGCTTCCGGCTCATAACCGGGTGGTCCCAGGTTCGAATCCTGGTGGGCCCACCACTCCCTCGTAAGGATGCTTCGTTGACGAACGACGTGCGATACACCACTTTGGCGGACACCGCACACAACGCTTGCCGGAAGGCGCTTTCCTAGGGGTCCACCCGGAAAGCGCCTTCTTTTTTGACAAATGAACATACGCGAAATCTTTGGCCTCATCGAACAGGCCGCCCCGCCGCACATGGCCGCCTCCTGGGACCGTTGCGGCGTGCAGGTGGCCTCTGTCACCACCGCCGCCTCCAGGCTGGCCGTGGCCCTGGACCCAACCCCCAACATCCTGGCCGAGGCGCTCGAATGGGGCGCGCAGGTGGTGCTCACCCATCATCCGCTGGGCAAGACCCCTCGACTGCCGGACCGCGTCGACGCGCACCACGCGGCCCTCAAGCTGCTCCTGTCGCACGACGCCTGGCTCTTCGCGGCCCACACCTCCCTGGACTGCGCCCCTGGCGGCCCTGCCTCCTGGCTGGCCGACGAACTGGGCCTGATGCAGCGCGCCATCGTCGACCCGCAGGGCGACACGCCGCGCATCATGAGCATCTACAAGGAAGTGGCCACCGACGGCTTCAACGGCCTGGTCTTCCCGGACGAGCTCGACGTGGACCGCATGCATTTCGACCGCGACGCCCTGCGCCACGCCCCGCAGGCCTTCTCCTGTCCGGAGCCGCAGTGGCCCGCCATGCGAAAGATCCTGGCCGACTGCCCCGACGTGTCCTCCATGGCCGGAGCCATCCGCCTGAAGGAACCCGCCGAGCCCTACGGCTACGGCCTGATCGGCAGGCTCGCGCAGCCCCTGGGCTGGGATGAGTTCCTGAAGGCGCTGTGGAAGGCCGTGCCGCGCTCGTTCTTCACCATGATCGGCCAGCAGCCCGAGACCGTTCGCACCGTGGCCTACTGCACGGGGTCAGGCTCGTCCTGCGCGCCCCTGGCCTTCGCCAAGGGAGCCGACGTGTTCCTGACCGGCGACGTGACCCATCACCCGGCCCTGGATCTGGCCCCGCTGGGCCTGACCGTCGACGTGGGACACCGGGTGCTGGAGGAAGAGATGATGCGCCGGTTCGCGGATTCGCTTGCAGGACAGACAAAGGACCGGGACCTTGAGGTGCGCTTCTTCGCCAGCGCCGACCCCATGCGGGCGGTTATAAGGCCCTAGCGCCCGGATTTGATTCGTACCGGATTGCGCAGGCGCGCAATCCGTTGGAATATCGACAGTTTCGAAAGACGATTGACGGTCAAGGTCGGTTCCCTTCACGGCGGACTCCCGCCGACAGCGGGACAAAGCCATGAGGGCGCCGACGAACACACCCGGAGACGGCAATGTACCAGAAGCAGATCGAACAATTGGTGATGCTCCAGCTTATTGACGGCGAAATGATCGCCCTCAAGTCCGAGCTTGCAAACGCCCCCAAGGAAATCCAGGGCCTGGAAAAGAAATTCCAGGACACCGAAGCCGCCAAAGAGCAGGTCAGGGAAAAGCTCAACTACCTGACCGACCAGCTGAGGCGCCTTGAGACCGACCTGGCCGACGACAGCGTCCGCCTGAAGAAGTCCAAGAGCAAGATGATGATGGTTGGCAACTCCAAGGAATATCACGCCATGGTGCGCGAGATGGACTCCCTGGAGAAGCTCAACAGGTCGCGCGACGAGGAAAAGGCCGCTTTCGCCGAAGAGCTGGAGCGCCAGGCCGCAGCCGACCAGGAAGTGACCGCCCAGGCCGACGCCGTGCGCGTGGAGCTCGACGCCGCCCGCGCCGGACTGGCCGAGCGCATGACCGCCGCCGAGAAGCGCCTGGAAGTCCTGAACGGCCAGCGCCGCGAAGCCTGCAAGGTGCTGCCCCCGCCCATCCTGTCGCGCTACGAGTTCATCCGCTCGCGCCTGGCCAACCCGGTCATCGTGTCCGTGGACCTGGGCGTGTGCTCCGGCTGCAACATCTCCATTCCGCCGCAGGCCTACATCGAGCTGCAGAAGGGTCAGCAGATTCTCTCCTGCCCCAACTGCCAGCGCCTGATCTACTGGCAGCAGCACATCGCGCCTGCGCAGACGGAAGAGACCGCCGACGCCAAGGCCTAGTGCAGCCGCATTGCATCACACGGGCAATCCCGAGGACATGACTCTGGACGCCCGGGCCTTCGGGCCATAGTTTCATCGAGGGGAGTCGGACAGGCTGTCGCCGCAGGGAAACCTGGGGAGGAAAGTCCGGACTCCGCAGGGCAGGACGCTGGGTAACCCCCAGGGGGAGCGATCCCCGGAGCAGCGCCACAGAAAGCAGACCGCCCGCCGGTTTCAACCGGCAGGTAAGGGTGAAACGGTGGAGTAAGAGCCCACCAGTTGCCGTGGCGACACGGCAAGCTAGGCATACCCCGTTCGGAGCAAGACCAAATAGAGAAGCGCTTGAGGCTGGCCCGGCCGAAGCTTCCGGGTAGGTTGCTTGAGGCGGCGAGTAATCGCCGCCCTAGAGGAATGACAGCGCCAGGGCCGCAAGGCCCGGGTTACAGAATCCGGCTTATGGCCGACTCCCCTCTCGATATATCGCTCCCCGGCGCGCACGCTCCGGGGAGCTTTTTCTTTGCGCGGCGGGATTAGTCGCCGCAGGTGACAACCGCCCCGGATTGGGGCATCTTCCCGCTTCCGAAACAAGCACCTCAAACGATCGGACACCAATGAACGTCTGGACCATACTCCTGGCCGCCGGAAGCGGCTCGCGCATGGCCGCCGCAGGCCTCTCCACCCGCAAGCAGTTCCTGGACGCGGGCGGCGAGCCGGTCTTCTGGAAATCGGCCCGCGCCTTCGCGCGTACGGCTGGCGTGTCCGGCATGGTCTTCGTGCTGCCGCCCAGCGAGCATGACGCCATGGCCGAAACCATCGCCCGGCTTGACCGCGAAGCGCCGCTTGGCCTGGAGTGGACCACCGCCATAGGCGGAGAGCGCCGCCAGGATTCGCTGGAAAACGGCCTGGCCGCCCTGCCCGCCCTCTGCACCCACGTGCTGGTGCACGACGCCGCGCGCTGCTTCGTCACCCCGGCGGTCATCGTCCGGGTGATCGACGCCTTGCGTGCCGGGGCAAAGGCCGTCATCCCGGCAGTGGCCGTCAAGGACACCATCAAGGAAGTATCCGGCGGCGTGGTCTCGTCCACGCCGGACCGCTCGCGCCTCATGGCGGTGCAGACCCCGCAGGGCGTGGAGCTCCAGACACTGCGCCAGGGCTTCGAGGCGGCGCGCCGCGACAATCTCACCGTCACCGACGACGCGGGGCTGGCCGAGGCGCTGGGCCTGCCCGTGCATGTGGTGGAAGGCTCGGAGGACAACGTGAAGCTGACCACGCCCGAGGACCTGCGCCTGCTGGGCCGTACATCCCCCCAGATCGCCGTGCCCCGCGTGGGCTTCGGCTACGACGTGCACCGCTACGTCACCGCGAAGACGCCCGAATCGACTCCAGGCCGTCCCATGGTCCTTGGCTGCACGCCCATCCCAGGCGCGCCCCAGGTGATCGCCCACTCCGACGGCGACGTGCTCCTGCACGCCCTGGCCGACGCGCTGCTTGGCTGCCTGTGCCAGGGCGACATCGGCCAGCACTTCCCGGACACCGACCAGGCCTATGCGGGCGTGGCAAGCTCCATCCTGGTGAGCGAGGTTCTTGCGAAATTCGGCCCGGCAGGGCTCACGCTCACGCACGTGGACCTGACCATCGTGGCCCAGATTCCGCGCATCGGACCGCACCGCGACCACATCCGCCGCAATGTGGCCGGTCTTCTGGGCCTTGCGCAGGACCGGGTGAACGTGAAGGCCACCACCGAGGAGAAGCTCGGCTTCACCGGTGAGAAGCTGGGGATCAAGGCCTACGCCACGGCCACGGCCATCTCGCTCATGGACGCGGACGCCCTGCGGCCCTGCTCCTGACGCGCCAGAGCTTGGCCCGCCTTGACTTTTGGGCCGCGCTCTGCAACGGATTTTGCCCCGAAACGACTTCCTCCAAGCAGACTTCAAGGACCAAGCATGCAGCTCTACAATACCATCACGCGCTCCAAGGAACTCTTCGTCCCCGTCACCGCAGGCCGGGTGAACATGTATGTCTGCGGCATCACCGCCTACGACTACTGCCACATCGGGCACGCCCGCTCCGCCGTGGTGTTCGACGTGATGGTCCGCTACCTGCGCTCCCAGGGTCTGGAAGTCCGCTTCGCCCGCAACTTCACCGACGTGGACGACAAGATAATAAAGCGCGCCCAGCAGGAGCAGTCCACCTCCGAGGCAGTGTCCGAGAAGTACATCAACGCCTTCTACGAAGACATGGACCGCCTGAACATCCTGCGCGCCGACCTGGAGCCCAAGGCCACCGAGTACATCGGCGAGATGGTCCGGCTGGCCAAGCACCTGATC
Source organism: Fundidesulfovibrio putealis DSM 16056 (assembly GCF_000429325.1). NCBI lineage: Bacteria > Pseudomonadati > Thermodesulfobacteriota > Desulfovibrionia > Desulfovibrionales > Desulfovibrionaceae > Fundidesulfovibrio > Fundidesulfovibrio putealis. Next base: position 30,856 of record NZ_AUBQ01000019.1, on the reverse strand, counting down.
GACACAGGCTACGCCTACGCCACCCCGTCCGGCGACGTGTATTTCCGCGTGCGCGCCTTCAAGCCCTACGGCAAGCTCTCCGGGCGCAACCTCGAGGAGCTTCAGGCCGGAGCGCGCGTGGCCCCCGGCGAAGAGAAGGAAGACCCGCTGGATTTCGCCCTGTGGAAGTCCGCCAAGCCCGGCGAACCCACCTGGGACAGCCCCTGGGGACCGGGCCGCCCCGGCTGGCATCTCGAATGCTCGGCCATGAGCGAGGACCTGCTGGGCCTGCCCCTGGACATCCACGGCGGCGGCCAGGACCTCATCTTCCCCCACCACGAGAACGAAATCGCCCAGACCGAGGCCGCCGCTGGCAAGGAGTTCTCCAACTTCTGGGTGCACAACGGCTTCGTGCAGATCGACTCCGAGAAGATGTCCAAGTCGCTCGGCAACTTCGTGACCATCCGCGACATCTTCGGCTACTGCCTGCCCGAGGTGCTGCGCTTCTTCCTGGTGACCGCCCACTACCGCTCGCCCCTGGACTACTCCACCGAGGCCCTGGACGAGGCCGAGAAGGGAATCAAGCGCATCTATTCCGCGCTGGCCCAAATGGAGGAAGTGCTGGCCGGGACCAAGTGGGCCGCAACGCCCGCCCCCAAGGAACTCGAGGACGAGCTGTCGCTCCTGGAGGCCGGGTTCGTCCAGGCCATGGAGGACGACCTGAACACCGCCGCCGCACTGGGCCATCTGTTCGGCATGGTGCGCCTGGCCGGGCGCATTATGGAAGACAAGACCCTGCGCAAGAGCCAGGGCGGCAAGGCCATCCTGGAACGCATCAAGGCTGACGTCGCGGGCTATGCCAAAATCCTGGGAGTGCTGGATTCCAACCCGGCCACCTTCCTGATCGACCTGCGCGACAGCAAGGCCAGGCGCAAGGGCATCGAGGCCGCCGCCGTGGAAGCGCTGCTGGCCGCGCGCAAGGACGCCCGCGCCAACAAGGATTTCGCTGCCTCCGACCGCATCCGGGACGAGCTTGCCGCCATGGGGGTGGATGTGAAGGATACCCCTGCCGGGGCAGTGTGGGACGTGGCCTAGCGCACGTCCACGTAGGCCACGCCGCAGGTGATGCCGGATTCACCCGCCAGGATGGCCTCGAACACCGTGAGTCCCGCCGGGTAGGACGCCGACCAGCCCTTAGGCGAATAGACCAGGAACTGCGCGTCGCTGAAAGTGAAGCTCTTGTCCGCCAGATCCACCGAGAAAATCATGCGCAGGAACATCCGCGCGGCCTTCACTTCCCCGCCGTCCCCACGCCTGGGGCAGGCCTGGATCTCCGGCAGGTCCATGCGGTATTCGCCGGTGGCCAGCACGCGGGTCACGCCTTGGGCGTCCACGTACTGCTCCCAGGTGACTTCCTTGAAGCCTGCATAGCTCTTGATGGCCAGCCCCACCGGGGCCGTGGGGTTCATGGGCACCGTGCCGTTCTGGACCAGCTCCACGCCCGGCTGGCCGCAGGCCGACAGAAGCAGGCACACCGACAGCACCGCCCACGTCAGGCAACGCGCGCATGCTGGGGCTTCGCCCCAGACCCCACCAGGGCTCCGCCCTGGACCCGCCAGGGGGATGATCCCCCTGGACCCTGCAATAGGCTTCGCGTCGTTCATCCGCTTTCTCCCAAGTTGCCCGGCACGTGACAAATATGCTGGGAAGTGCCCGCTCTGACCGCAAGGCATCTGCGTCCCTGCCTGAGCCTTGATGTCTTTCGTCCGGTTTCTGCCAAACTGCCCGGCCCGTCGCGAAGCTACTTAAAAGTTTTTGAAGGAGAGTCCAGAGAGGAAAACTTTTTCCAAAAAGTTTCCTCTCTGGCCGCCGGAGGCATCCCCCTCTTTTCTTACTCTTCTCTTCCCGCCACAAACAGCGCATCCGCGGCGATTACGGTGCCGTCCTTGTCGAACCAGGGACCATACAGCCCGTCCAGCCTGAACCCCCGCTCTTCCATCCAGCTTATCACGTCGCCACCGGCAGGTTGTCCCTCGTAGAGATTGGCGAAGGACACCTCACAGAGGACGGCGGCAACACCCCGCAACAGGGCCTCGGCCCCGCGCAACGCCTCAAGCTCGAAACCTTGCAGATCGAGCTTGATGATGTCGGGCGATGCGGCCAGTTCGCAGTCCAGACAGACGACGTCCACCAGCACGGTCTGGGCCACGTCCATGGGCTTTCCCGCGTGCTTGTCGCGGATCCCGGTTGGCGCAAGAAACGACGAACAGGTGGCGCTTTCCAGCACGTTCAGGCAGAGGCGGTCCTGACAACTGCCCAAGGCCGCAGCGCGGACGCTCACGCGGTGATCCTCGGCGAAACGCTTGTGAAGCTTGCGGGCCAGACGCGGCATAGGCTCGTACGCTGCCACGTGCGCCTGCGGGTAAAGGTCCAGAAAACGCGCCACGGTGCGCCCCTTGTTGGCTCCGCCGTCGATGATCCGGCGTGCGTCGGGCACTATGTGCAGCAACCTGGCGAAAGGGTCCTGACGCGAGTTTATAGGCAAGTGCGCTTTGATCATGGGGTTTGTATGGCATGAAACGAAAAAGTGTGAAACAGTGCATTGACATTGAGAATCGTTTTCAATAAACACTCCTCACGCCATGTGGAACAAGTCGGGGCCGGAGTCCATGGGTGGTGTCCGGCCCCGACTCTCCGCAAAAAACCGTGGAGGTGCGTATGACCACGAAATCCAGCATCGGTTCCAAAGCCCGACCCAGCGAGATGTTCTCGACCCTGGTGCGCTCGCGCGCAGTGACCGCGCCAGCCCGGCACAAGTCGGACGGATGCGGCTGCGGGAGCAATTGCAGCTCCCTCGGTGGTCCTGGGTGCGGGTCCAGCTCGTGCGGATGCCGGGCCAAGACCATGACGCGCCTGAACCGACAGGGAATGGACGCCTGCCAGCACGGCGATTTTGATGTGGCGAACCGGCTGCTCTCCGAGGGGATAGGCCTCGCCCGCAGCGCCGGAGTATCCATGTACGAAGCGAAGCTGCGCAACAACCTGGGGCTGGTGCATCTGTTGGCGTCCAGACCGGACGCGGCCGCCCAGGAATTCGGGCAGGCGCTGGCGCTGGTGGAAGGCAAGCTCGGCAGGGAAAATACGCTGTACCGGCGCATCGAGGGGAACCTCAGCCGGGTGGGCTCGCTCTGAGCCTGAGCGTCGCTCGAAAGACCAAAATGTGAAGTGCGGCGGTTTTACCGGAAGCGCAATTCCGGGGGACTCGCAGGCAGAGCCTTCAGCGCTGGCTCTTGAAGCCGGTCGGGCCGTGCTCGCCGCGCGGGACGCTCATGGTGTAGAACCCCTTGCCGTCGCGCTGTTCAAAGGCCAGCGCGCCGCCCATGGTGCGCAGCAGCCGATAGCAGAACGGCAGCCCTATGGTGTCCCCCCCTTCGTCAAAGGGCAGAAACACCTTTTCCACGTCTTCCACCGGCGCGGCCTGATCCCCGCCGATCTCCAGATGCAGGAACTGCTCGCTCACGAAAGCCCGTATCCACATGCGGCCCTGCGGCGCCAACGTGGTGAGGGTGGAACGGATGAGGTTTATGACCACCTGGGTCAACAGGTCAGGGTCTTCCTCCACGGCGGTGATGTCCGGCTCCACATCCAATGAGGGGCTCACTCCGTTGGCGTCCAGTTCCGGCGAGAGCAATTCCAGGCAGTCGCGCACCACGTCCGAGAGCAGGATGGCGGTCCGGTGCAGTCGCACGGGGCTCAGGTAGTCCCGGATACGGTCCAGGATGCGCTCCAGGCGTTGTGCCTCCCCGAGAATGATCTCGGCTTCAGCCAAACCCGGAGACTTTTTCAGGAGCCTGCGCGCGAACCCCCCGATGGACATGAGCGGGTTGCGTATCTCATGAGCCACTTCGGCGGAGATCGCTCCCAGCGTCTTCACCTTCTCCTTCTGCACCAGATACTTTTCCAGCATCAGCCGATCGGTTATGTCCAGGATGATTCCTTCCACCACGGGACGGCCGTACCCTGCGTCGCAACTGCCCAAAGGCACGGACTTCAGGATGCCGTGGACTACGCGCCCGGTCCTGTGAAGCAGGCGGCAGGTTTTGGAAAACGTGAGGGTGCAGTCGTCCAGGCTGCCCTGGAGCACCTGACGGACGCGGTCCCGGTCGTCGGGGTGGATGCGTTCCAGCAGCCAGCCGGGCGACTCCAGGGCCTCCTCGCGGGAGAAACCGAGCATGCTCTGGCTGGCACGGTTCACGAACTGAAGGTTGAGGTTCTCATCCAGGCTGAAGATCACCAGCGGTATGTTCTGGACCAGATTGGTATAGCGCGCCTCGGCCTGCCGGATCTTCAAGGCCATATCCCGGCGTTCGAAGATCACTGATACCGCGTGTTCCAGCAGCTCGAAGCTCTCGATGGGCTTGGTGATGTAATCCCAGGCTCCCAGGCGGAAGGCGCGGATGGCGTCCTGCAGGTCCGCCCTGCCGGAGACAACGATGACGGGTGTGTCGTCTCCGAGCCTCTTCTTTTCATCCAGGAAGGCAAGGCCGTCCATGACCGGCATGCGAAGGTCCAGAAGGACGAGGTCGGGCTTGTGTTGCGCGAGCTTTTCCAATCCCTCCACGCCGCTTGAGGCCTGTATGGGTGTGTACCCTGTGTCCTCGATCCAGGCGGCTATGGTGGCCCGCACGGAAATGTCGTCGTCCACGGTGAGTATGCATTTGGCAGCAGGGAGCGTTTCGGCCATGTGAGTTCCTGAAATGGTTTACAGGCTTATCCGTATCTTTGTCCCAAACCAGCGGGCATGGCAAGCTGGTAAACGACAAAAGTTCCTGCTCCAGGATGGCCTGTTTCTGCACCCACCTGGACGAAACCGCTCCAATTGAAAAAATTTGCATATTTTGTAAAAAAATATCCACACGAAACCAAGGGCCACTTGCCAAAAAAAACATACTAATTTAAGCAATTAACAGCCAAATCTCACCATGCTGACATTTTTGAACCGCTTATCCTGAAAATGTCTGATTCCACAAAAAACTTGCAAAAGTGTAAAAACGTCGTTAATTCTCTAGCCGTGCCGCCCAAGCCGGACAGAGCAGGCAGGAAACTCCCGGTTACAACAAAGGCAGGCACGAGGCTTCCGGCAGGGGAGTCCTGCCGGAAGCCAGCATCGAAAACAGGAGGGTTATCTGATGAACGCGGCGGACACAGCTTTCATTCTCATCTCGGCTGCCCTGGTATTGCTCATGACTCCCGGGCTTGGTCTTTTCTACGGCGGCATGGTCCGCTCCAAAAACGTCCTGGCCACCCTGATGCACAGCTATGTGCTCATCGGCCTGATCTCCATCGAGTGGGCCATCCTCGGCTACACCATGGCCTTCGGGTCCGACATCGGCGGCATCGTGGGCGGCCTGGACTACCTCAACCTGGCGGGCATGGATAAGCCCAACGACCTCGCCAAGACCGTGCCCCACCTGGCCTTCATGGCCTTCCAGATGATGTTCGCAGTCATCACCCCGGCACTCATTTCCGGCGCCTTCGCGGAACGCATCCGCTTCAGCGCCTTCCTTCTTTTCAGCCTGATCTGGGCCATCTGCATCTACAACCCCCTTGCCCACTGGGTGTGGGGCGGCGGCTGGCTGGCCGGCCTTGGCGCGCTCGACTTCGCCGGCGGCGCGGTCGTCCACATGAGCTCCGGCGCTTCCGCCCTGGCCTTCTGCCTCTTCCTGGGCAAGCGCAAGAACTACGGCCGCGAGCCCTTCATCCCTCATAACCTGCCGATGACCATCCTCGGCGCCGGTATCCTGTGGTTCGGCTGGTTCGGCTTCAACGCAGGCAGCGCGCTGTCCGCTGGCGATCTGGCCGCCTCGGCCTTCGTCACCACCCACCTGGCCGCCGCCGCCGCTTCCCTCTCCTGGATCTTCGCGGAGTGGATGCATCGCGGCAAGCCCACCACCCTGGGCCTGGCCTCCGGCGCGGTCGCCGGTCTGGTCGCCATCACCCCGGCCGCTGGTTTCGTCACCCCCATGGCCTCCATCATCATCGGTCTGGTCGGCGGCCTGGTGTGCTATTTGGGTGTTAACATGAAGCACATCTTCAAGTATGATGACGCCCTGGACGTTGTGGGCGTGCACGGCCTGGGCGGCACCTGGGGCGCGCTGGCCACCGGCCTGTTCGCCACCAAGGCCGTGAACGAGGTCGGCAACGACGGCCTGCTTTACGGCAACCCCGATCTGCTCTGGAGCCAGTTCATCTCCGTGGTGGCCACCTGGGTGTTCTGCTTCGTGGGCACGCTCGTCATCCTGTACATCGTGAACGCGATCATCAAGGTCCGCGTCAACGAGGAAGACGAGAACAAGGGTCTGGACGTCAGCCAGCACGGCGAAACCGGCTATCAGAACTAAGGAGTCTAACCCATGCGCAAGATTGAAATCATTACCCGGCCCTACAAGCTGGAAGACATCAAGAAGGCCCTCACCGATGCGGGCGTCAAGGGCATGACCGTCTCCGAGGTCAAAGGCTTTGGCCGCCAGCGCGGACACAAGGAAATCTACCGCGGCGCTGAGTACCAGGTGGACTTCGTCCCCAAGATCAAGATCGAGCTGGTCATCGACGCAGCCATCGTGCCCACGGTCCTCAAGGCCATCGAAGGAGCGGCTCGCACCGGCGAGGTAGGCGACGGCAAGATCTTCATCACCCCGGTGGAGGAAGTCGTGCGCATCCGCACCGGCGAAACCGGCAAGGACGCCATCTAACCCGACTCACACGGAGGGGCCGCGCTGCGGCCCCTCCTTTTTCATGGCACGCCCCACCTCAAAAGCAGTCCGCAGCCTGGACAGAAAACGCCGGAAGCTCCTGGAAGCCCCCGGCGTCGGTTTTTGTCAAAAACACGCAATTGCCTTCGACGACTATTTCCGAAACCGCCTGACGGAACTCCCCCCCAGCACGATCCCTTTCGCCGTCGTGGCCGTAGGCGGCTACGGGCGCTCCGAACTGTGTCCACGCTCGGACATAGACGTGCTGCTGCTTTACGGGCGTTCAGTCCCCGAGGAAGCCAAGGAACTGGCCAAGGCTGTGTTCTTCCCGCTGTGGGACCTGGGGGCCGACCTGGGACATGGAGTACGCTCAACCGACGAATGCCTGGAACTTGCCGCCACGGACTGGCAGGTATTCGCCTCCCTGATCGACACGCGTTTTCTGGCCGGAGACCGGCAAATATTCGACGATTTCGTCAAACGTCGCGACAAAAAGCTCCTGCCCGGACGCGCAACGGACTTCAAGACCTGGCTGGAAGGGCAGAACAGAAGCCGCGCATCCCGCTACGGCGACGCGTCGGGGATGCTTGAGCCCAATCTCAAGGAAGCCCTGGGCGGCCTTCGCGACGTGCATCAGGTACGCTGGTTGGACACGCTCTCGCGCCTGAGCGGCGCAGGGCTCCCCGCCGAATGGCTCGCCGTCCTGGAAGGACATCTGGAATTTCTGCTCGTGGTGCGCAACCACCTCCACGTGGTGCTGAACCGCAAGGACGACCATCTGAGCCTGGACGCCCAGCGCGAACTGGCCCGCCGCCTGGGTTTCGAGGCAGCCGGAGCCATCCGCGGCGTCGAGGCCTTCCTGACAGAACTGCACCGCATCATGGCCGAGATCCGCACCCTGCACCGCGCCCTCTGGCCGCTGCTTGGCAACGCCGTCCCCCCTGCCCCCGCGCCAGCCAAGCCGCTGGGCGCAAACGTTGTGCTCACCCGAGACGGCCTGGACTTCACCGAAGGGCTCAGTTCGGTCAGCCCCGGCGACGTCCTGGACATTTTCGGCCACTCCCTGCGCCTGGGAGAGCCGCTCTCGCTTTCCGCGCGGCGTGGCATAGAGGCCGCCATCCCCGAGATCGCCAGCTTCGCGGCCACCGCCGAGGGCGGCGAGCGGGCCTTCGCGCTGCTGCGCAAGGCGCTCCTGGAACCCGGCGGCGACGCGGCACTCACCGACATGCTGGAGACCGGTGTGCTCGGGGCGCTGGTCCCCGAATTCGGGCGTGTGCAGCACATGGTGCAGTACGACGTGTTCCACATCCATCCGGTAGGCCGACACACCCTGGAGACCATCCTCGAACTCAAGAAGGCCGCGCTGCCGGAGCATCCCTGGCATCACGTCTACGCCCGGCTGCCACACCCCGAGCGCCTTTTCCTGGGGGCGCTCTTCCACGACATCGGCAAGGGCCTGGGCGGCGCGCACTCCGAGAAGGGCGTGGACCTGACCCGCGAGGCCCTGTCCCGCTTCGGCCTGGACGAGGACGCCCTCTCCGACGTGAGCTTTTTGGTGCTGCGCCATCTGCTGCTGGCCGACACCGCCATGCGCCGCGACATCTCCGACCGCGACGTGCTGGCCGCCACGGCCCAGCGCGTCTCCACGCCCGAGCGCCTGGACATGCTGCTGCTCCTGACCATGGCCGACTCCCAGGCCACCGGCCCCTCCGCCTGGAACGACTGGAAGGCCAGCCTCATCGGCGGCCTGCACGCGCGGGTGTTCTCCATGCTGGAGGGAGGCTCCCTGTTTGACGCTGGAGACGCCCAGGCCATGCTGCACCTTCGCGACGACCTGTACGCCAAGGCCAAGGACCTCTTCTCTGCGGAACGGCTGGAAGCCTGCCTGGACGCCATGCCTCCCCGCTACCTGCTCTCCCGCTCCGCCACCGACATTCTTGGCGACCTGCATCTGCTGGCCCGACTGGACGAAGCCCTGGAAGAGGACTCGCGCATGCGCCCCGCCAGCAAGGCCGGGATCGGAGTGGCCATCATCGAGGCCACCCCCTCCCCCGCAGGCGACGGCTGGAGCGTTACGCTCGCAGCGAGGCACCAGCCCGGGCTCTTCGCCACCATGGCCGGGGTGCTGGCCCTGCACGGCATCAACATCCGTTCCGCCGATTTCTTCCTCTGGAGCGACGCAACCGAGCTCCACACCTACCAGACCGCCAATCCGCCGGACAACCTCTTCCCGGACGAACTCTGGGCCAGGGTGCGCCGCGCGCTGCGCTACGCCCTCACCGGCAAGCTCTCGCTGGACTACCGCATCCAGGAGAAGCGCGCCTCCCCCCTGACGCCGCGCCCGCCCGACATGGGCATCCGGCCCAGCGTCGGCGTGGACAATGACTCATCCGAGTACTTCACCCGCCTGGAAGTCAAAGCCTCCGATCGGCTGGGAAGGCTCTACGACATCGCCGTGGCCCTGGATTCATTGGAGCTTGACGTGCACATGGCCAAGATCGACACCCACGGGCTGGAGGTCTACGACGTGTTCTACGTGCGCGCCCAGAAAGGCCGCAAAGTCACAGACTCCCAGCGCATCGACGAAATCACGCACATTCTCCTGGCCGGTCTGGCCTGAGGTGGACTTTTCCTCTCCTGATGGGCTATCAAGAAACTATCCCTAGCCCTTCAGGAGGAATTCATGGACCAGAATATATCCCCAGGCATCTCCCCCTGCCCGCCCCGCCTGCCGCGCATCGGCGACCCCGCCCCCGCCTTCGAGGCCGAATCCACACACGGCGTGCTGCGCCTGGAAGACTTCAAAGGTTCCTGGCTGGTCTTCTTCTCCCATCCGGCGGACTTCACCCCGGTCTGCACCACCGAATTCCTGGCCTTCGCCGCCATCCACGGTGAGCTTCGCGCCAGAAACTGCGAACTCCTGGGCCTGTCCATCGACTCCATCTTCTCGCACATCGCCTGGGTGCGCAGCATCGAGGAAAAATTCGGGACCAAAATCGAATTTCCCCTGGTGGCCGACCTCTCGCGTCAGGTGGCCGAACTCTACGGCATGATAATGCCCGGCGAATCCAAGACCGAGACCTCGCGCTGCGTGTTCGTCATCGACCCCAAGCTCACCGTGCGCGCCGTGATCTACTATCCCCTGACCACCGGACGAAACACCGACGAGATTCTTCGACTCGTTGACGCGCTTCAGGTCACCGACGCCAACTCCGTGGGCACCCCCGCCAACTGGAGGCCCGGAGACAAGGTGATCATGCCGCCGCCACGCACCCAGGACGCCGCTGACGAGCGCGTGAAGGCCGAAGGCATCGAATGCGTGGACTGGTTCTTTTGCAAGAAGAGCCTGTAGCCGTGGCCTGCGTCAAACCCGACGGGACCCTCACCGAACTCGGACGCCAGGGACTGGAAGCACTGGCCGCCCACGGCAACGTCGACAACGCTGCCGCAGCGACCAAGCTCCCCCTGTACCGGGTGCGGATGCTGACCCGCGCCCTTATCGACGAGGGCCTTCTGGAAGAAGCCGGGGGCACGCTGCGTCCTACGCCGCTTGGGCAGGAGAAGCTGAAATTGTGAGAGGCTGGCGGGGCTTCGCCCCGGACCCCACCAGGGCTCTGCCCTGGACCCGCCAGGGGGATGATCCCCCTGGACCCTGCATTAGCTTCGCGTAACATACTGCTACAGCTTTAAATATTGCCCAATTAAAAACCCTGAAGCGCGCAAAGCCGCGCTTCAGGGTTTTTAATTCTTGAAATCGCCTTTTTCCGACCCCGCCCCCCGACTCCGACCAGAACCGGAGACTGGGGCTGGAGGCTGGGGCTGTCACGGTCGGGTTCTGGCGGGCGGGCGACGAATCGTCTTCAAATCGGTTCTCGCCCGCCCGCCAGGACACGAACGGGACAGTCCCCAGCCTCCAGACCCGCCCACCACAACACTCCCGCGCACGGCGCGAAGCGGAAAGCCGGGTCCAGGGGGAGGCTTCTCCCCCTGGCCGCCGGAGGCATCTTCTCTTATATCTTCCTCACTTAGCCACAGTACAACGATCCACCAGATACACTATCGACTGATACGGAATATCCGCATTGCGCGACAGCCCGATCTCGCAGGTGCGGCTGTTGGAGTAGCCGCGCGTGGTCTCAGGCGGCAGCTGTTCCACCAGCCCGTCCAGGGCGGCCTCGTTCAGTTCGGGGAAGTTGAAGCCGCGATCGCCAGCGAAGCCGCAGCAGTTGATGTTGCGCGGCACGGTCACGGTCTCGGCGCAGGCTTCGGCCACGGCCTTGAACTTGCCTGCGAGGCCCATCTTGATGGAGCTGCACGTGACGTGAATGGTGGCTGCTTCCGGGCTCTTGGTGAAGTGCAGCTTGTCCATGAGATTATCGTGAATGAACTCAACGATCTCGTAGATCTTGAGATCAGGTTCGATTTTCTTGCGCATGGTGTACAGGCAGGGGCTGGTGTCGAAGAGGATGGGGATGGTCCCGCCCTCGCTCACGCGTCGCAGTTCCGCCTCCAGTTCTCGGGCCTTCTGGTCGGCCTGCTCGAAGAAGCCCTTGGACTCGAAGGTCAGGCCACAGCAGAGCTCGGCCATGTTGTGCGGGAAGATCACGTCGTACCCGGCCTTGCGCAGCACGGAGAGCGTGGCCTCGTACAGGGCGCGCTGCTCCGGGTCGTCCTTGGCGGGCCCCATGGAGCGGGCCACGCAGCTGGGGAAATAGACCACCTTGAGGCCCTTGCCGCGCAGGGTGTCCGTGAAGGCCGGAGGCGTGATACCCACGGGCATCCACTTGGTCCACAGGGGGATGCGCCCTCCGGAGAGTTCGCGGAAGGATTCGGCCAGCTGCCCCATGAGCTTGGAGCCGATCAGCCTGTGCACGCCGCCCGCGACCTTGAGGCCCTGGCGCACGATGTTCAGGGTCGTGCCGTAGTTGTCGGCCACCCACTGGGCGATCTTGTGGGCGCGGGGGCTTGCGCGCTGGCCGCGCAGTTTCTTGGTGAAGCTGCCGGTGTCGATGGACACGGGGCAGACCGTGGCGCACAGGCCGTCTGCGGCGCAGGTCTGCTCGCCGAAGTATGTGTAGTGCTCCCAGAACTCCTTCATGAGGTCGTCGTCGTGGGCATGCTTGAGGCGCGCCATATGTCGTTGCAGGGCGATGCGCTGCCGCGGCGTGGAGGTGATGGAGCGCGACGGGCAGACCGGCTCGCAGAAGCCGCACTCGATGCAGCGGTCGATGATCTCGTTCACCGCAGGCATGGGTTTGAGGTTTTCCAGGTAGACCTTGGGGTTGTCGTTGATGATGACACCAGGGTTCAGCAGGTTCTCGGGGTCGAAGGCGTTTTTCAGGCGCACCATGTAGGCGTAGGCCTGCTCGCCCCACTCCATCTCCACGAAGGGTGCCATGTTGCGCCCGGTGCCGTGCTCGCCCTTGAGGGAGCCGTCGTAGCGGCCCACCACCATCTCGGCGGTCTCTTCCATGAGGAGCTGGTAGTTCTTGATCATCTGCGGCGAGCTGAAGTCCGGACAGAACACGAAGTGCAGGTTCCCCTCCAGGGCGTGTCCGAAGATGATGCCCTCGGGGAAACCGTGCCTGTGCATGAGCTCCTGGAGCTCCACGGTGCCGTGGGCCAGCTTCTCGATGGGGAAGACCACGTCCTCGATGACCACGGTGGTGCCGGGATTGCGCACCGCGCCAACAGCCGGGAACAGGCCTTTGCGGATGTTCCAGAGCTTGTTGTAGTCGGCGGGCTGGTCCATGAACACGATGGGATGGATGGGATCGATGTTGGCGACCAGGGCCTGGATGTCCTCTATCTGGCGCAGCAGGGTCTTGTCGTCGGCGGCGCGGGTCTCCACCAGGATGGCGGCTGCTGTGTCGGGCAGGCCTTTCAGGAAGGCGGGCATGCCGGGCTTGTCCTCCACGGAGCGCAGGGAGGCGCGGTCCATGAGCTCCACCGCCGAGACCGGCCCCTTCTTGAGCTGGATGGTGGCGTTGCAGGCGTCGGCGATGGTCGGGTAGTACATCATGGCCGAGGCCTTGTGCGGATGCTCCACCACGGTGCGGTAGGTGACCTCGGAGATAAAGGCCAGGGTTCCCTCGGAGCCGATCATCAAGTGCAGCAGGATGTCGATGGGGTCCGTGAAGTCCACGAAGGAGTTGATGCCGTAGCCGGTGGTGTTTTTGATCTTGAACTTGTGGCGGATGCGCTTGGAAAGCGTCTTGTTGTTGGCTATCTCATCGCGGATGGCCGCGAGTTCGCCCACAAGTTTGGGATGGCTCTTGATGAAGGCCTCGCGCGAGGCGGCGTCGGCTGTATCCAGCACGGAACCGTCCACGAAGATGAGCTTCATGGATTCCACGGTCTTGTAGCTGTTCTCGGCCGTGCCGCAGCACATGCCCGAGGCGTTGTTGGCCGCGATGCCGCCGATCATGGCCGCGTTTATCGAGGCTGGGTCCGGGCCGATCTTCTTGCCGTGCGGGGCCAATTGGACGTTGGCCTCCGCGCCGATGACGCCCGGCTCCAGGCTGATGTGCGTGGCGTGGTCATGGATGTGCAGGCCCTTCCAGGCTCCGGCCAGATAGATGAGCACCGAATCGGTGAGCGCCTGCCCGGAGAGGCTGGTCCCGGCGGTGCGGAAGGTGACCGGCACCTTGAGCTCGCTGGCGATGGCCAGCATCTTGGAGACCTCCTCGGGCGTGCGGGCCTTGACCACGATCTTGGGCACCAGCCGGTAGAAGCTGGCGTCGTCCCCGTAGGCCAGGTTGGTGAACGGGCCGCAAAACAACCTGTCCTGCGGGATGAAGGCCGCGATGCGGGCATGGTATTCCTGATAGACGCCAGGAAGCTTGGAGCAGTCGTCTTTGAGCATCGGAGGGTCTCCTTGGGAGCGTCTACCGGCGGGCGACGCAAAAAATAGTCAGGACTGCTTTCTGATTAACGCGAAAATACTGATTTGGGAAGCGACGACTCGAATTTCAGGCGCAGGAAGACCCAGGCGCGGGGCATTGGTTCCGGTGAGATGTCTTGGGGCTGTCGGGACACTCGTTCAGCCCTGTCAGGGCGCAGAGCACGACAAATCGGGTGAGGGTCCGCATTGGGGAGGACACCCGGAGAGAGTAACCTCGCTCACGATAAGCAGGCAGGCAAGCAGGAGCAGCACACGCAGGAGGGCCATACATGCTGTGTGGACCTGCATCCGGGGAAGGTCAAGGGAAAGGAAAGTCGCTTTGCCGCAGTGTCGCGTTTGTGAAAGACATGAACATGTTTTTCACAAACAAAATCAATGGTTCTCTTGGCTTAAGGCCATGTAGTGTAAGAACGTATTTTGAGAACGCCACACGAGCGAAAGGTGGGAGAGCCGGAGGCGCGGCCGGTCCACAAAGCTCTATACTACGGCAGCGGATACCTGCCGCAGGTGAACTTCTCGCCCTCGGGGCAGTAGCCCAGGCGCTCGCACTTGGCCCCGGCCACGGCGAACACCTCGGGCACGGTCAGGCGGCACAGGGAGAGCATCTTGTCGGCCAGGGCGCGTATCTCCCACTGGGCGCGGGTGCAGCAGCGCTGCTCGAAGAAGTTGAACAGGGCGCGGCAGTTCATGGTGGTCACGATGCGGGTCTCGGCGGCCTGGGGCAGCACGAAACGGGCGTCCTCCTTGGCCTTGTCCTTCCTGCCGTTGTCCTCGAGTATCGCTTTAAGATCGCGGTAGGCCGTGCCGACTTCTTCCATGAAGGCCTCGAAGCGGGCTCTGGCTTCGGGGATCTTTTTAATCGCCGGGGGCATGATGTAGTCGAAGGAGGAGGCGTCCACGTAGCGCTGGGACTGCTGGGAGTAGCTGGCGATGCGGTGGCGCACCAGCTGGTGCGTGAGCGCCCGCGACACGCCCTCGATGGCGAAGGTGAAGCTCACGTGCTCGATGGGGCTCACGTGCCCGGACTCCAGCACCTTGGCCACGAACTCGGCCTGCTTCTCGCGCGGGATTTCCCCGGCCAGCAGGCGAGGCCACATGTCGGCCACGAAACCGGCGTGGTAGCACTGGCGGAAGGCCGCGTAGATCACCGAGAGCGGCTCCGGGGTGAAGGCCAACAGGGATACGTCGAGTCTTTTGGCGGGCATGTTCTAACCTAACGGATGAATTTTCAGATGCTGGTAGGCCTTGGCCGTGGCCACGCGCCCACGCGGGGTGCGCTGTATCAGGCCGCACTGGATGAGATACGGCTCGTAGATGTCCTCCAGGGTGCGCACCTCTTCGGAGCAGGCCACGGCCAGGGTCTTCACCCCCACCGGCCCGCCCCCGAACTGCTCCACCAGGCAGGAGAGAATCTTGCGGTCCATCTGGTCCAGGCCGTGCGGGTCCACGTCCATGCGGCCAAGGGCCACGCGGGCCAGCTCCTGGTCGATGACGGGGCTACCCTGCACCACGGCGAAATCACGCACGCGCCGAAGGAGCCGACCTGATATGCGCGGCGTGCCGCGCGAGCGCTTGCCGATCTCCAGGGCCGCCTCTGGCGTGAGCGACACTCCGAGGATTTTCGCGGCGCGGGTGACGATGGCCGAGAGCTCCTGCGGGGAGTAGAAATCCAGGCGGAAGATCACCCCGAAGCGGTCACGCAGCGGCGAGGTCAGAAGCCCGATGCGGGTGGTGGCCCCAACCAGGGTGAAGGGTTCCAGGTCGATCTTCACGGTGCGCGCGCCCGGCCCCTGGCCGATGATGAGGTCCAGCTTGAAGTCCTCCATGGCCGGATAGAGGATCTCCTCAACGGCTGGGGGCATGCGGTGGATCTCGTCGATGAACAGGATGTCGTGGCGGCCCAGGTTGGTGAGGATAGCGGCCAGATCGCCGCCGCGCTCCAGCACCGGCCCGGAGGTGGTGATGAGATTCACCCCGAGCTCCGAGGACATGATCTGGGCCAGGGTGGTCTTGCCCAGGCCCGGAGGCCCGTAAAAGAGTGTGTGGTCCAGGGCCTTGCCGCGCTCGGTGGCGCTGGAAAGATACACCTGGAGGTTGGCGCGCAGGTCCTGCTGGCCGATGAAATCAGCCAGGCGCTTGGGACGGATGGTGTCGTCCGGGAGGGCGGTGGGTGTGGTCGTCATGCCTTGGCCGCCGCGATCTTCTTCAGGCACACACGGATGGCCTGGGCCACGTCAAGATCGGGCTCGGCGTCCAGGACGTCGCGCAGCAGGGGCGCGGCCTCGGACTCGGCGTAGCCCAGGTTTGTGAGCGCGGCCAGGGCGTCTCGCATCACCGAGCCGGCGGCCATGCCTCCCATCGAGGGCGTGAACGAACTGGTCTCGGAGATGTCGGCCAGGGCGTACTTGATCTCCAGGATCATGCGCTGGGCGCTCTTCTTGCCGATGCCCGGCACCTGGGACAGTGCCGTGACGTCCTCGCGGGCCGCGATCTGGGACAGGTCGTTCACGGAATAGCAGGACAGCATGGACAGCGCGGTCTTGGGGCCGAGCTTGGGGATGCCTATCAGAGCGCGGAAGGCCCGGCGCTCGTCCCCGGTCTGGAAGCCGAACAGGCGCGTGCCGTCCTCGCCGGTCTGGGCGTGCACGAAGAAGGAGGCCTCCTCGCCGCGCGCGGGCAGATTCGCCGCAGTGGGCGTGGACACGGCAAGCTCGTAGCCCACGCCGGAGGCGGTGAGCACCAGGCAGCCCTTGTCGGACTTCTCCAGCAGTTCTCCGCGCAGATAGGCGATCACAGCTCCCCCAAGAGGCGCTTGAAGCGCCGCTGATTCAGATGACACACGGCCACGGCCAGCGCGTCCGAAGCGTCGGCGGCCAGGGGTTTTCGGCATCCAAGCACCTGCGCGACCATGAAGGCCACCTGCGTTTTTTCGGCCCGACCCACGCCCACCAGACTCTTTTTCACCACCGTCGGCTCATAGGCGTGCACGCGGATTCCGGCCACGGCGCAGGCGGCCATGGCCGCGCCGCGCGCCTGACCAAGCTTGAGCGCCGAGGACGGGTTCTTGGAGACGAACACGTCCTCCATGGCGGCCTCGCCGGGCTGATGCCTGGCCAGAAGCCCGGCCAGGGCCTCGAAGATGGCCCCCAGGCGCAGGTCCATGTCGCCAAGGGACTGCACGCGGATGACCCCGGCGTCCACCAGGGTTGCCACGCCGGACTCCTCGCGCACGATGCCCCAGCCGGTGTTGCGCGAACCGGGGTCCAGGCCGAGGATGGTGACGGCGGCCATTCTTTCGGGCCTAGCCCAGTTCCGCCAGCAATTCCTCGGGCAACTCGAAGTTGGCGTGGGTCTGCTGCACGTCGTCGTTATCGTCCAGGTTGTCCATGAGCTTCAGGAGCCTGCGCCCGGTCTCCACGTCCACGTCCACGGTGTTCTTGGGGGACATGGTGACCTCGGCGGAGAGAAGCTCCATGCCAGCGTCTTCCAGGGCCTGGCGCACGGTCTCGAAAACCTCGGGAGCGGTGCTGACTTCCCAGGTGTCGTCCTGGTCCACCACGTCATCGGCTCCGGCCTCGAGAGCGGCCTCCATCAGCTGGTCCTCGGCGTACTTGGCCTTGTCCAGGGTGATGATGCCCTTCTTCTCGAACATCCAGGCCACGCAGCCGGACTCGCCCAGGGAGCCGCCGCCCTTGCCCAGAATGTGGCGGATTTCAGCCACGGTGCGGTTGCGGTTGTCCGTGGCGGCTTCCACCAGGATGGCCACGCCGCCGGGACCGTAGCCCTCATAGGTGATCTCGTCGATGTTGCCCCCGCCGAGTTCGCCCGTGCCCTTCTTGACAGCGGTCTCGATCTTGTCCTTGGGCAGGTTCACGGCCTTGGCGGCCGCGATGGCCGAACGCAGGCGGGCGTTGATGCCGGGGTCGCCGCCTCCGGCCTTGGCCGCCAGCATCAGCTCCTTGGTGACCTTGGTGAAAACCTTGCCCTTCTTGGCGTCCTGGGCGCCCTTGCGCACCTGGATGTTCTTCCATTTCGAATGTCCAGCCATCTACTCCTCCGGATATTTCTGAAGGCCCTTGAAACCGAGCCCCACGATGAACTGTTCGAAGCTCTCCGAGCGGGAGCTTTTGGGTTTGGCGGTCTTGACCTTTTCAAAGGCCCCGCGCATTGAGTCCGTAAAGGGTTTCACATCGGGACCCATGAAGATCTTGGCGACGAAGTGGCCGCCGTGTATCAGGCAAGTCCCGGCCAGGGCAAGGGCCTGCTCCACCAGCTCCAGGGAGCGGCACTGGTCGGTGACCCGCTGGCCCGTGGTTTTGGGAGCCATGTCGCTCACCACCAGCTGGAATGGTTTCCACTCCTGAAGCACGGCAGTGAACTCCGGGCCGGGGTTCAGCGCGTCCGCCACCATGAAGGTGACGTTCTCCGGGAAGGCAGTGTCCGTGGGGTTTATGTCCACGCCGAGCACTCTCCCCGTGGGACCAACCTTCTTGGCCGCGAACAGCGTCCAGGAGCCGGGCGTGGCTCCCAGGTCGAGCACCTTGATGCCGGGGCGGAGCAGCCGGAATTCGGAGTCCAGCTCCTGGAGCTTGTAGACCGAGCGGGCCGGATAGTTTTCCTGCCGGGCTCGGTTGAAATAATGGTCATGTCGTTTTTTCATGTCCCCCCCAACCTGGAACTGTAGCAAAGGGCACACGCAGATGCAAAGCCCCCCCAGGCGCCTACGCCTGACCGACGAGCTCGGGACACCCAAGACGCCAGGCCCCGGCCATGATATCGTCAGGACCTCGCGCCACAATGACTGGCTCGTCCTGGGCCTCGGCCCGGAACCAGCCGCGCTGGCCGCGTCGCTGCCTCCCGACGCGTCGGTGCGCTATCTCGAATGCCCCGCCTTCGCCGAACAGGCCGGGGAGGACTGGCGCGCCGCCATTCCGAAGAACTGGCGCGCCGTCACCTGCTTCGATCCCCACGACGACTCCAACGTGGCCGTATCCCAGAGCGCCCTGCGCCTGTTTCCGGGTTTCTGGGGGCCGGTACTGGCCGCGCTGACCCTGCCCCAGCCCGAACTGACCGACCGCTTCCCGGACAGGACCGTGTTCATGCCCGCCTCGCAGGATCGGCTCATCGTGCGCGAGGTGGCCGAAGCCCTGGGCGGACTCGGCTATCAGGTGCAGAACGTGGCCTGGGAGCACCTTCCATCCCTACTCAAGGAAGGCCGCCCCGATCTGTATCTGTCAGTCAACTTTTCAGGTCTGGACGCCTACGGGCAGGCCTTCTCGCTGCTGGAGCGCGCGGGCGTTCCCGTGGCAGTCTGGTGCGTGGACAATCCCTTCAACGCGTTGAGCGGGTTGAAAAGCCAGTTCTGGAAGGACGTGAGCCTCTTCGTCACAGACGACTGGTTCATAGGTCCTCTCAAAAGCCACGGGGCGCGCAACGTGCACCATCTCCCCCTGGCTGCGAGCCCCGCATTCTTCCGGACCGAACCGGACGCGCCGGAGCTTGCCGGGAAGCTCCTGTTCGCTGGGCGGAGCGCGTTTCCAGGCCGCGACGATTTTTTCGCGGGGCTTAAGCTCCCGGAGGCCGCCCTGGCCGAGGCCGCCAGCCTTTTTGCCCGCGGCCAGAGGCCGGACTTCGCGTGGTGGTGCAAGCGCACGGGCATCGAGCGCTACTGGCCGGGAAAACAGGCCCGGCTGGCCGCGCTGGGAGCGGAGGAAACGGGCCGAATGTGGCGCACGGCGGTCATCGAGGCGGCTGCCTCAGCCGGAGACCTGGTGCTGTGCGGGGACGATGCGTGGCGGAGCCTGGTGGATGCGAACTACTCCCTGATGCCCCCGGTGGACTACTACGGCCCCCTGGCCGGAATGTACGCATCAGCGCGATGCGTGGTGGGAGCCACCAGCCCGCTTTTGCCACGCGGACTGACCCAGCGCCATTTCGACGTGTGGGCTGCGGGGGGGCGGCTCATAAGCGATGCAACCCCCGGCCTGGAACTCTTCCCGCGCGAACTGACGGCCCCCATCACCTACAAGACACCAGCGCACGTCGCAGGAGCCGTGGCCTCCCTGGAAGAGGCCGGACCAGCCCTGGCGCAGGCATGGCGTGAGCTTATCCTGAATGAACACACCTACTCCCATCGAATCAGTTCCATCCTTGCACGCATTAAGACTTGACCCCGAGAGCAGGAATCCCTAAAGTCCACGCTTCCCAAGGGGGCGTAGCTCAGCTGGGAGAGCGCAGCGTTCGCAACGCTGAGGTCGTGAGTTCGATCCTCATCGCCTCCACCAAAGATTACGGGCACTTAGAAGAAGTTCTAGGTGCCCTTTTCTTGCTTTGTGGCACAGATTTTCGGGGATTGTGGCACAGGCTCATGTGGCACAGGCCAAAAGGGGGGCCGAAGCCCCCCACTCGCGCATTAGTTCATGCTGATTTGTGTCTGATATTCAGGGTTGGCGAGAACGTCAGGGACCGTCACCGCCTTAGTCTTTCCGTTGCCGTAGGTCAGAGTGACCTTACCGTCCTGAGTATTGATAGTCACCCCGCCGTTTAAAAAGTAACCCTGTTGCGTTTTGATCCGCCTGTGGACCGTTTCGGGGTTGTCCGGGTTAATCAGCTTCGCAATCTGGTTAGCTGGACGGCCACTAAGTTGAACCAGAAGCCATTCAGCAAGTCCCGCTGGCAGGCGTTTGTCAGAGACAAAATCATAAAGCGGCTTCATTCTATGCCAAGTGTTAAGCAAATCGGCAATGTTATTGAAAGCGGCTTCAGAATCTCTAATTGCCTGCCCCACTGAATTGATGGTATTGAAGCCGAACTCTTCTTGAATCTGCTCATATGTACGCCCAAGCACGTTTCTTGCCACATAGATAGCAAGATACTTTGGGGCTTCTGCCCTAAGCTCTTCCCACCTGTCTTTGAACTCTTCCTCATCCATTTGTTCAACCATGTCTTTCATATATGTTTCATCACCAAAGCTAGAAAAACTGATTTCTTTATCGCTTCTGTTCTTACAATAGACAGTCTCTCCCTTGCTGTTCCTAATATCCTGTCCACTTGTTTCACCGCTAAGAATCTGCTTCATAGGAAAACAGACGGCATACTCGCCGCTAGGCAGTTGCGTTCTTCCACAATCCTTAGTCTTCTTCAGGTCGCATTGATTACACATGCTCATAAATCATCGACTCCTTTTCACGGTCCTAATGGTTAAATACCCAGACAACAACGCCATTGCCATTTCACTATATTGCTTCACTTGACTTGATTTCCAATCAATAGAAACCCCGTCAAGATCGACTTTAGAGATATTCGTTGCAGATTGGTCAAGGTCATTCTTTACTTCATACAACGCCTGCTCACATTGTGCTTGTGATATGCTGGCTAGAAAGTCATACGAATTTAGCTCTACAGAGAGAGACAACAGGCAGAGCTTTCTATATGCTGATATCAATGCAATCTCTTTCTGGTCATCATCCAAGGCAAACCAAGCATCCCCACGAATCCTAGTGGTGAAATACTCATCGGCATAGTCAACATCAATATATGAATTAAATCCTACAGTAGGGAAAACAATCATTTTGCATATTCCTTTACGAAGTCGGCTACATCTTCAGCCGTATTGAGTTTAGTTGCCATCTCCATCCCGTCAGGCGTGTACTTACCTGAAGCGAATAGATCATAGCGGGGGCCTAGTATTGCTTTGAGAAGGTCAACCCGCCCCGCCGCCTGCATCCGTTCAAGCCACTCCCGATAAGTCTGAACTTGGGTTGGCGAGACATATGGGACCAACCGAGAACGGCAACGTGGATGCAAGGGCGGGACAGGAAGATTGGGGGAGTTCGCCGGGTAGGTCTTCCCGTGAAGGCTCCTACAGATTCGGCTAGTCCGGCTATCCAGTATGGCAATGAACGTAAGAGTCTGGGGCATTGTCTGGGGGTTGGCTTCGATCAGTGCAAGCTCGAAAGCCTGTCTGTCATACCTGATAGAAGTTCCCGTTATGGCATCAAGCCCAGGCTTCCCCAAGTTCAGGGACTCACGGGCAGCATTTAAAGTTGACTTGGAATCAACTTTAATCTTCTCAGCGAGGCGGGACTTCAGAGAATCCCCCAACCCCCCAACCCATTCGGTCAGATTCTTCCCGTCAATTACCATTCCACCAGCCTGAAAGGCGGGGATACTCTTGAACTTAAGATCAAAAGCTTCAAAGATCGGGGGTAAGACTCCAACTATTGATGCACCAGACTGCACAAGCTGCTGTTGTATGCGGTCATAGGTTACAGAAATTGCACTTCCGGTTACGTTTTTGTAATCGGCTATGACCGCTTGACGCTGTAAAATCGGGGCTTTTTGGTACTTATCGGCGTAGATGCTGAGATAAGCAAGGATGACGGGTAGCAGTTTGTCTACTTTATCATTTATACTAGCAAGCACCGTGCCAGAATATCCCTCAATCGCGTGTTCTAGGATGATGTATTTGTCTTCGGTGTTCATCCGCGTACCTGAATGGCATACGAAGACTCGAACGCATCACTTCTAACAGAAATAATGCTGTAAACGCGATTGTCAAGTACCAAAGTATCAGTTTTTTTCGGCTTGAAGTCACACCAGCTAGATTTTGTAAGCAGTCTCAGATCGTCAAAGAGAATATTTGTGTTGTCTACCTGACTTGACTTGTAGCGTCTGGAAATTACGCTTGCAGTAAATGACTTCTCAACAACCGTTACTTCCCCTGTTTCAGGGTCATAGTCGGAAGACTCCACACGCTTGAAGGTCGCTTCTTGAAGAGCAAATTGACAATCATTCATCAGTGCAGTTACGGCAGAGTCAACTTGTGATTTTGAAATCATACATCCCCCATTCTGGTTGAAAGTTATTGGTGAAAAGGGCGTCCACTACTAGGACACCCTTCGTTTTCGGCATCACCGTACCGGAGTCCACCATTTTATGCGGGAGGAGGAGGGAGAACCGCAGGGGCTAGCGAAAATGGCACATGGAAGACTCAAGCACCCCATGTCTCAGCGAAGTACGTCTTTTGAATTAGGATGCGAGATTTGCCCCGTTTTTGCCGTCCTGTGCTTTGCCTAAGCCCTGTTTTTTGGCCTGCTCTGACCGCTTCTGTCTGGTTGCTTCAGAGACATTGGGCGACTTCCCCAAACGGTACGGCCAGAGGGGGCAAGGCTTATGAAATTCGTAAGGCTCGAAGGCGTCACAGGATTCAGCCCCATTGGGCATACAGTCCAGGCAACGGGCTTTGATTTGCTTCAGTAGATTGCGGGAAGCTTTGGGGGGGATTTCTCCCCCCTTGTAAGGGAACAAGGCGCACTCGACTGAGTTGCAATCGTGTGCAGTGCCAGACATACACCAATGGCAAAATGCCTTCATGGCCTCTAGTGGAGTGCGCTTCTTCCCTTCAAACATATTGAAATCCTAAGAAGTGCAGTGTGGGAGGAATCCCGACTCCCCCCACTTTTGCACTTGAGTTCAGAAGTTAGGCGTTCTTGATGGCCTTCAGACGGGCAACAGAGTGGCCGTGCTGGATAGTCAGGCCGCAGTACCACTCCACCAGAATCTTACGCCAAATCTCGGAATTGCCCTGGTCATCCACGTTCATGGAGCCATTCTGGATACCGCACACGCCTTCCCCACCCATCGAAAGGGCATAGATGCTAGTGCAAGAAGCGGCAGCGGGTACGGCCTGGCCGTCCTTCTCATCGAAAGCGAGGATTTCCGCCCCGGTGTTGTCCTTGCCCACGATGCCAATCGGCACGCCCGCGTAAGCCGGGATTTGCTGGCCGAAGACACCAGAGACGGTTTCGGTAGCCTGACCAGCCGCACGCATGAGGGAGTTGACCTTGCGGCGCATGGTTTTGTTCATCAGGAGGACAGTGGGGGCAAAATCGAGGCGGTCAATCAATTCGTCCAGCATGGCGAGAGTCAGAGCAGCACCACCCGCCGCAGTGCCAGCGGTCATAAGCTGATCACCAGCAACGCGCAGTTCGAGGCCGTCGAACTCTTCGGGGGTTCCGGTAGCATCTCCCTTGATAAACGCCTTCTCAAAGCGGCGAGACATAGCCCGCACCTTCATGGCGGTCTGTTCAGCCAGAATGTCAGTGCCGTTGCTGGACTGCATAGCCAGAAGAGCGCGGTCGATCTTGATAAGACCACCGCCAATCTTGAGGGCTTCAGACTGAGGGTTGATTACTCCCTGGTCTGCCGTATATTCGGCGTTAATCGCACGGAATCCCACATTCGGGGGGGTATCTTCCAGGTTGTAGCTGTAGCTGTTGCCGTCGATACTACGGAAGGGAAGATACTGAAGAATTGCAGAGTTGGCGGGGAAAAGCTGGACAATCCCGCGCTGCAAAGGGTTCTGGTAGTATTTCAGCGATTCAACAAGAGTCATGGTAGCCATTTGTTATTTCCTTTCGGCGGCCTGATTCAGGCCGAGTGTGATTTGTTCCATTGGAGACATGGTGGAGAAGTCCACGCTTGGCTTGCCTCCCGGCCTTTTCGAGTCGGGGCCATTCGGCTCCGCTTTTTCAGTGAACATGCCCGCCTTGCTGGCAGTACGAATCCACTTCACCTGATCGGCAGGGGGAAGATTCGGGACAAGTTCCCTAAACTTTTCGGGGATGTCCTCTTTCAGTTCCTCAACCAGTGATTGAAGGGTTTCTTCTGCCTGCTTCTTGGCTGTGTTCACTTGATCGAATCTGGACTTGGGAATCATCTTCTCGCTGTTGTCGGTAGCGTTGCCGTTGTTGTCCTGATTCTGAATCTGTTCTTCGCTCATGTGTGATGCTCCTATTTAACGTCTGGCGACGATTATTTAGATTGAGCTTTCGCCCAAGCTTCATTTACAATGTCATCCCACTCTTCAATGCTAATGCGTACCATTCCAGTAGGGGCTTTGTTAGAAAAGCCATACTCAAGTGGGACGATGTAGTTCAGATTATTGCACAGTGACACAAAGCCATCTGATAGCTTCCACTTGCTCAATACATCCCGCACTTTATTGATAGTAGCCGTGCCTTCTTTGTCGTATTGATTAAGGGAGCGGTCTTCGATGTAACGTCCATTGGCGGGTTGCCAGTTGGCTTTAGCCCTTCCAGTATCAACAGGTGTTCGTTGAATGATTCGTGTGAACAGTTCGATAACCGCTTCACGAAAAGGCTTTTCAAACTCTGCCATTAGCATTTCTTCAAACTGCTTTGGCGTATGTGAGAATGTGACATTAAACTTCATTGGTAATGGCCTTCCGTTCCTGTTGCAGTTCGACCAGATACGCTAGGGCATCTTCTCTAGTTGCTATGTCTGGGTTTCGCTCCATAACAATATCAACCTGACTGATAACCCCCAAAGCAATGAGTGCTTCCCACGCTGAAGCCTGTTCAGTAGGGGAAATGACGGGCTTGTTGTCGAAGAAGTCAATGCTGAGAGTAGCCTTGTCGGAAAGCTTCTTTGTGTTGTGGACGTTGTTGACGATACGGAAGATGTCGAATAGTTGCCTCTCGTATGTACGCCAGAGTTCACAATCATCCCGCCGAAGTTCTTCAAGCTCAGAATTGGATACCTGTTTGGATATGCCAGACTCTTCTACAGGATCAGTAGAGAGGGAAGCAGCGGGAAGCCCGTTGGTTATGGCTGTCCACTTGAGAAGCTGGTCAATGGCCTGGATAGTCTCTGTGATCTTGGCTTCTTGAGACTCGAACCCCAAAGCCCCATCCTCCGGCAGTTCAACCAGGGAGCCAGGGTCAACCCGGAGATGACCGGAACCAGCAACCCCACGAATCCACCCAACCCCGAAAGCCTGATGCCGAAGCACATGGAGCAGATCGACCAGCTTGGAGTTGACGGCAAGCTGGCAGCTAATGAGGTCATCACCACCAGGGAGCCAGAAATCAGAGGCGGGGGCGTAATCCCAACAGGCTATGAAGGGGACTTGCTTGTATGGGTTGGGGATGCTTTCGAGAACAGTCCCCCGGTAGTCCTTCAGGACGTAGGTTTCAGCGGTCCAGATAGAGAAAGTCACTTCATCAGGACGGCCAAGACTCCCCCAATTCGTGACAATGACCTTGAGCAGTTCGGACGGGGTATCCCCCCACTCGCAATCAACGAAGTCAGGGGTCAGAATGTCCAAGTCCATCTTGTTGGAACGCCAGACAGGACGAATCAGGACGGTCTTCAACAGCTTGGTATAGCGGGAAGCCTGCTTGAGCTTGATGTCAAGCATTGAAGACTCCACAATCTGAGCGAAGACTTCCTTATCAGAATCAGTGCCATCTACCACGCGACGGGGCGGCTCTTGGTAAGTCTGTGCAAGCTGGTTGATGCACTTCTTGACTATGTTCAATGAGGCCAGTTGCAGAAGCTCAGGCTCGGAAAAGTCTTTCAACTGGTTCAGGGTATGGAGTTCGTGTATATCGTGGTATAGCTCTAAACGCTTTTGAGCCTCTTCCTTACGCTGATTGTCAGGGAATTTGATGTCTTGGATTACTGGATAATATAACATTTACATGCCTTGGTAATAGTAGAATGGAACACAGACGCTATGCATGAAAGCAAACTCTGAAGCCCCCAAGTCGTCTGTGTAGGGTTGCTCCGTATAGATGCCGCCTATCTCTTTGACTCTGAACAGGGCTTGTATTTCGTCTGCAACATCAAGCCCCTTCATCCCGCCGAACTTCAATGGAGTGTGAACGTCAAAGATGGCGATTCCAGGGATTCTTGTAAGTGGTTCGTCTTCTCCTTTCTCAAGGATAGAACCCCGCCCCGTTTTGACTGTGACTCTCACCCACTGAACTTCCCGCTTGATGCTATGGGGAACTGCTTGGGCGTATTCGACTTCACAAGAATTGAACTTGAGAACAAAATAGGCTTGAAGTGCTTTTGTAACTTGAGCGGATGTCATCTAAACCGCCTGTGAGATTCGTGCGCCGTCAAGTTTGACGTAGCTACTGAAGAAGTTTGGGATATCTGTTTCTTGAAGCGTCAATGCTGCATAGTGCTGGTGCATTTTCTCAACTTGGCTGTATGCGTGGCATCCTGTCTTACATACGAGTTCCAAAGAACCCCCAAGCAGGAAACACAGAGACTTCTTCGGGCTTTTGTTTCTGCAAAGGATGTTGCCAATGCGGTACATGCTGAGAACTGCATTACGAGCAGCGAAGATAGACCAGCAGGCAGAGTAAACCCTATCGTCTGGGAAGTTCCGCTTGTTAGAACTGCCGAACTGGAACTTTCCAGTCTTCGACTCACTGTAGATGAAGGTTCGCATCTCAGTGATTAGGGGGGCGTTGGTTGGAATATGAAGCCGCCCTTCTTTTGCAACCCGGTGCATCTCAAGAAATGCGGAGTTCTGACGGGTATTGGTCGCTGATACAGATTCGTTGGGAATCTTCTGGGAATCGAGCCACGGCGTTATATCGTGCGTCTCGTAATCTTCCATCGTTACGTTGGTCAGTGTGTAACGCTCATGGTCTTCAAGTATGGCCTTCTTGATTTCAGCGGCAGTGTTGGGGGCTATTGCCTTCTGGTTGAGAACGTAGACATGAGGCTCCCCAGAGATTGAGGCAACTTTAAGCGTGACAGTCCAGATAGTACCATCGCCGCCCCACAACTTTTTAGCCCGGTCAAGTCCACCTGTGACGATGTACTGTCTACCGCCCACAAGCTCCTTCAGGGCTTCAGCAGATACGGGCATTGTGTAAGAATCTTTGCACTTCTCTAAAACGTCTGAAGGGAAAAGGTCATGCACTCCTGACCCACGCTTCCCCAACGTATCCCGCTGAAACTCTGCATCTAGCGTTACTGCCCTGTTTGTTGCCGCCGTGTTGCGGTCAATCCAGCGAGGAGCCTTTTCACAATACTCCTCAAAATCTTTATATTCTAGGTGCTTTGAGTAGATGCGGGGGTTTTCGGCGGCTTCTACTTGCAGGGAATGAACAGGGCCACCTATTACGTCAACGTTTGTGTCAATAAGTACAATAGAGTTCTTCGAGTCCATCAAACCAGCTAGAAAAGCATTGAATGGGCGCAAATCAGGGGAGATGTGCATGTCACTTGTCCAAAGGACACTGACCTTATCTCCAAAGGCACTTGCAGGGTTGGGCGCGACAATAGTAATGCTTCCGCCCATCTCATCAAACTGAATAGTACCACGGGACGGAAACACCTTGAAATGCGGGGAAAGCTTGGGCGTGTGAGAGATAATACCAGCCATCGGCTTGAACATCGTCCGTAATCCGTGGTCATCGGTGCAAGGTAGAGCTATAATGTTCTGGTTCTCCCTGGACATTACAAGCCAGAGAATCACCAACTGCCACATGGTAGACTTGGAATGCCTACGGGGCATACAGGTCATTATGATATTGTGGCTGAAGTTACCGCGCTCATCCACGGCCAAAGCATCCCGCAGGATGTCAGTTTGCCACTGCTCCAGTTGCAAGGGATGGAAAAGCCCGTCATCGTGTTTTATGTGGGGCTTGATGTCCTGAAGCCAGTTCTTGAACCCCGCATAGCCGGGGGCGTTCCAACGGGTTAGAGCCAGGTCTTTCTTACTAGCCAACAGCAGCCCCCCAGAAGTCAGATTCAGGTGCAGGGGTAGGCTCTACAGGATGGGGTTGGGGGATGGCCTTGGGCTTCGGAAGGAGTTTGAAGGTCTTATTGAAGAGCTTGAGCGTCCTGTTATACTCAGGGCCAAGACCACCAGCAGCCTCTAGTCTGTCGAGTTCCACACGCAATGCGGCCAGTGTGCGGCAAACGTCCTTAGAGAACTGAGTTTTGCACTCAAGATCAATTTCATACTTGGCCTGATATATCCTGGCCCGCTTCTCCAGTGGGTGAAGCTTCGGATTGTTGCGGCTTGCTGCTCTTGGCATGTTCATCATTCCCGGTGTTCCTGTTGTGTTCCTGTACTGTACCCTTGTAATAGTATATGCAATGGTATCTTTAGCAGTTCTACCTTGTATAGCTTGAGGCAATAAAAAAGCCCCCATGTAGGGGGCTAGTGCGTATCGTATGGCGGGGGATGGCTACTTTATATCAAGCCGGGATAGTACACGCTGGACTTGGAGTAAGCCCCACTGCTTCCCGCGTACAGTCAGGATGCCAAGGGCGTTCAGTTCGTCCACCATGCGCCTCTGAGTGAATCCCTGTGCCTTGAACCCCGTCAGTACAGGGCGCAACCTTTCAGCATCTTCCATAGCCTGCGAGCGTTGCATAGCAGCCATTTCCTTGATGCGGGGATTGCCTAACTGCTTCCCTCTGGCCTTCACTTGAGCAAGGGCTTCCTTGGTTCTGGCAGAGATACGCTGTGCCTCATGCTCCGCAAACGCGGCCATAATGTGAATGGTCATGTTGTTGGCCTCTGGGAGATCACAGGCAACAAATGGGACTTTTGCTTCCATTAAGCCGCTGATAAAATTCACATTCCTTGCCAGACGGTCTAGCTTGGCAATAATGAGCTTGGCCTTGTTCTTCTTACAGAAGGCCATAGCCTCCCGAAGCTGGGGGCGTTTGGAGAGGGCGTTGCTGCCCTTGCCTGTTTCAACCTCTGTGAACTCCCTCAAGAGCGTCCACTTCCCGCCATTAAGGTAGGAGGTTACGGCTTCTTTTTGAGCGTCCAGGCCAAGGCCGGATGACCCCTGGCGGGCTGTCGAGACTCGATAATATGCGACAAACTTGCCTTCCATGACCATTCCCCCTTGCTTGACTAAAACTCTATACGAAGGTTTGTATGTAGTCAAGCTAGAAAATGCCCAGGAATCTGGGCTATTACTGGGTTTTGTGGCGTTTCCCGCTGGGATATCGTGTAGTGGTGAAGACGATAGATGCTATTTAAAATTTCTATAGAATGGGGAGGGGCGAAGGCTGGGAGAGTTACCGTTTTTCAGTGTCCGGGATTATTTCTGAGTCGGGAAATACCGTCAGTAACATAGCTAGGGACGGTAATGTAAGAAAGGGCCTAACAGCCCTTTCTTCGTGGTCCAAACTAAATGAATAGGCTATTCATCGAAGTATGATTTCATAACGCCGTTTCGAATTATGTCTATACTGAATGCACTAACTCTCGATTTCCACTCTACAAGCTTAGGATCGAGTGGAGTCGGTAGCGTTACAATCTTCCTTATTAAAGATCGTACTGTCTCTTTACAGGAATTGCATGGATAAAATTCTTCATCGACTAACTCAGAAATTTCCTTAATAACGTCAAATGAACAGGAAGCATCTTTTCCAATGTGTGTGTTGAAAGCATTCTTCAGGTGCTCGATAAGAGTGCGCGTTTTGTTGCTTTCTTCAGCATGAAAGCTGTCTTCATAATAGCCCTCATCTTTAAGTTCTTGAACCAAGTCCCACCCATTTTCACATTCAGACTTGTTAGGGTCTTGTTTAAAGTTTACGAACTTCGAACATGTTTCGATGGCAAATTCCAGTCCCATAAAAATATCCTTCTTGTTAGATTGTTACTCCGAAAATGTGGGCGCGAAGTTCGGGGTTGTTGACTACTTCTTCACAACAAAGCTCAATCTCGAAATCCACTACATCCCCCCAGGTCACAGGCTCCAGGGGAACCCCGCCGTCTGTGTAGTTTGTGAGCTGCAAGGGATGCATACCGCTGTCAAAAAGCTCCTTTGCTGTTGGACGATAAGCAAGCCCTTTCATCCCCGAACGCTCTTCCCATTCCTTTTCCGTCTGAGACACTTTGTCCATAAAGCCTCCTTTCCTCTGTGTTGATGGCGATACATTCTCATACTACAGAGGTTTTGTCAAGGGGAGAATTGAGGGGGCGGGAGAATAATTGAATGAGTGTCAGACGTCAAGAGAATTATATGTTTTAGATATATTTTTGTTGACGGGTTTTGAGGAAAGCACAAATGTCGGATTATCTGTCGGCGACCGCCCCTATGGGTCCATTCGATGTTCACCCAATGGAGCCACCGGATGTTCACCTAATGGAGCCACCCAGTGCTCACGCAATGGGGCCATTTGATGATCAGGTAATGGAGCCAGTCTAGCCTGGCCGAACCGGGTTTCGGACCTTCGAGATGCCACGTATTTCCGCCGGATTCACGAGCGGGAGGTACGCGGGATGTCCAATCGGAGGTTCGAGATGTTTGAATATCGCCATGCTCTTGTCCGGATGCGCCTTGGCGAATCGGACAGGCAGATAGCCAAGACACACCTCATGGGCCGCAGAAAGCTGGCCCAGGTCCGAGAGATAGCCGAAACT
>NZ_AUBQ01000018.1 GCF_000429325.1 Fundidesulfovibrio putealis DSM 16056 | reverse complement strand
GCTGCGCTGGGTGCGCAATGCTGACACCAGGCAGGGCGCTCGTTGGCGGGCATCGCGATTCTTCGAGTTCGCCCGGGAGCTTGCCGGGGAGTCGGCTCTGCTCGAACCGGTTCGCAAAGCGCTGAATACGTTTCAGGAGCATTTGCCGAGAATCCTACGGAGATGGGACTCCCTGCTCTCAAACGCACGGCTGGAAGGACTCAATGGCCTCTTCCAGGCCGCCCGTTCGCGGGCCAGAGGCTACCGGAACGTGACCACTTTCATCACCATGATCTACCTGATAGGGGCACCCATCGCAGATCTTCTGAACGGGGGATTTCCACAGTAAACGTCGAAGACCCTTAAATCTTCAAAGCATTCGTCGATCAAGGATTTGGCGTCTTTGGGGGCGTGTGCTGATCTGCTCGATTTTGTATTGGCTTTTTTGTCTTTGGTCATAGTGGATTCTCGTGTAAAATGTCATATTTTGAATATGATGTCTGTTGCGTGCGGATAAGTCAAGCTTGGGTATGCGATTAGTATGTAGGTAATAGTGTTGGCGATAGAAGGCCGCCGGACTCACGTCCGGCGGCCTTCTTCATTTCGTTTTTTCAGCAGATGCTACAGCTGCCCCAGCTTCTTCTTCGCCTCGCGTCTCCTGGCGTGCAGGATGGGCTCGGTGTAGCCGTTGGGCTGCGCCTTGCCCTTGAACACCAGGTCGCAGGCGGCCTGGAAGGCTACGCTGTCTTCGAAGTTGGGGGCCATGTTGTGGTACGCCGGGTCTCCCGCGTTCTGGCGGTCCACCACGGCGGCCATGCGTTTCAGCGTCTCCAGCACCTGCGCCTCGGAGCAGACTCCGTGCTCGATCCAGTTGGCCAGATACTGGCTGGAAATGCGCAGCGTGGCCCGGTCTTCCATCAGGCCCACGTCATGGATGTCAGGCACCTTGGAACATCCTATCCCCTGTTCCACCCAGCGCACCACGTAGCCCAGGATGCCCTGGGCGTTGTTGTCCAGCTCGCGCTGGATTTCTTCAGGCGTGAGCGTCCCCGCCTGCATGAGCGGGATGGTCAGCAGGTCGTCAAGTTTGGCGCGGCTTTGCCCGACCATGCCTTTCTGCACGGCCATCACGTCCACGAAGTGGTAATGCATGGCGTGCAGCGTGGCCGCAGTGGGGGAGGGCACCCAGGCGGTGTTCGCGCCGCTCTTGGGGTGGCCGATCTTCACCTCGACCATTTCGGCCATCATGTCCGGCTTGGCCCACATGCCCTTGCCGATCTGGGCCTTGCCGTGCATGCCGCAGGCCAGGCCGCTGTCCACGTTCCAGTCCTCGTAGGCGGAGATCCAGCGGGCCTTGCGCATGGCGTCCTTGGAGACCATGGGTCCGGCGGCCATGCTGGTGTGGATTTCGTCGCCGGTGCGGTCCAGGAATCCCGTGTTGATGAAGATGAGGCGCTCTTTGGCCGCGCGGATGCACTCCTTGAGGTTCACGGTGGTGCGCCGTTCCTCGTCCATGATGCCGACTTTCATGGCATTCTTCGCCAGCCCCAGGGCCTCTTCCACGGCGGCGAACAGCTCACAGGTGAAGGCCACTTCCTCGGGGCCGTGCATCTTGGGCTTTACGATGTACACCGACCCGGCCCGGCTGTTTTTGAGCTTGCCCAGGCCCTTCAGGTCATGGATGGCCAGAAAGCCCGTGACCATGGCGTCCAGGATGCCCTCGGGGATTTCTTTCCCGTCCATGGTGACGGCGTCGGTGGTCATCAGGTGGCCGACGTTTCGGATGAGCAGCAGGCTGCGGCCCGGCAGGCTGAAGGTCTTGCCTCCTGGGGAGAAGTAGGCCCGATCGGGGTTCAGGTGGCGTTCAACGGTCTTTCCGGCCTTGGAGAAGCTGGCGGACAGTTCGCCCGTGAAAAGCCCCCAGATGTTGGCGTAGGCCTGGGCCTTGTCGGTGCCGTCCACGCAGGCCACGGAGTCCTCGCAGTCCAGGATGGTGGTCATGGCCGCTTCAAGCACCACGTCCTTGACCCCGGCGGGGTGGTCCTTGCCGATGGGGTGGGCGCGGTCGATGCGGATCTCGCAGTGCAGGCCGTGGTTGGCCAAAAGGATCACGTTAGGCTCGGGCGCGCCTGCGTACCCGGCGAACTGCTTGGGGTCAGCAAGGGTGGTTGCGCTGCCGTCAGCCAGGGTCACGGCCAGCGCGCCGCCGGACACGGCATAGGCCTTGGCGCCAGCGTGGGAGCCCTTGGCCAGGGGGAAGGCCTTGTCCAGGAACCCGGCGGCGTAGGCCACCACGGCAGCCCCGCGTCCGGGGTTGTAGCCGATGCCTTTTTCGGTGCCGGGCGCTTCGGGGATCACGTCCGTGCCGTAGAGCGCGTCGTAGAGGCTTCCCCAGCGGGAGTTGGCCGCGTTCAGGGCGTAGCGGGCGTTGGTGACGGGCACCACCAGCTGCGCGCCGGGGATCGTGGCGATCTCCGGGTCCACCCCGGCGGTCTCGATGGAGAAGGCCGGGCCTTCCGGCACGAGATAGCCGATCTCTTTCAGAAATTCCTGATAGCTGGCCGCGTCGTGGGGCTGGCCCTTGCGCTCGGTGTGCCAGGCGTCGATCCTGGCCTGGATGGCGTCGCGCTTGGCCAGCAGTTCACGGTTCTTGGGGGCGAGGCGGGACAAGACGTCAGCGAGTGAATTCCAGAATTTTTCCGGGGTGATGCCGGTTCCGGCGGCGGCCTTGTCGATCAGGTCCGCCAGGGGTTTGGAGACATCCAGCCCAAAGATGGTCAAGCGTTCATTCATTGTATGCTCCTTGCCGAGAGGTTGGTTGCGTCTGTGGTCCAATGGCCATGGGAGGTGCGGTCAGTAATCGGCGAAAATGGGGCCTGCGTCGTGGCCGAGCTGGGCGGAGACAGCCCGGGATGCGTCGAGCAGAAGAGCGGCCAGCTCCGGCAGCCGGTCCAAGGGGAGCCGGGCGCTTGGACCTGAGATGCTCATGGCTCCTGCCACGGCGGGTCCGGCCTGAAGGATGAGAGCGGCCACGCAGCGCACCCCGGCTTCCATCTCTTCGTCATCGACGGCGTATCCGGTCTGGCGAATCGTGCGCAGTTCCCGCAACAACGCGTCCGGCTCCATGATCGTGCGCGGCGTGTGGCGCTTCTTGTCTACCTTGGCGAAATACTCCAAGGCCGCCTCGTCGCCAAGCCAGGCCAGGAAGGCCTTGCCCACCCCCGAGCAGTAGAGCGGCACGCGAGCGCCTACCCGGGTGAACATGCGCAGCATTGCCCTGGTGTTGGCTTCCTGCTCCACATAGACCACTTCGCCTGCGTCGAACATGACCAGGTTCACTGTTTCACCGCTTTTCTCCATGAGGCGGCGCATGTGCGGACGGGCTGCGATGACGATATCCAGGTCGATGCGGACCTTGGCCCCCAGTTCCAGGAGCTTGAGCGACAGGTGGTATTGTTTTGTGGCTGGGTCCTGCCGGACGTAGCCGCACCGGGCCAGGGTGGCCAGAATACGGTGGATGGTGGAGGGAGGCATGCCCGTTTGCTGGGCAAGTTCCTTGACGCCCGCCCGGCTTCGTGCGCCGAGGGTGTCCAGGATGGCGAGGGCTTTGTCGAGTGAGGTCACGGCGTCGGCTCCCTGATTGCCGGTGATTCCATAATGTGGAATCCGATGCGCTGTATTTGGAATCATACGGTGGAACCTGCGCGGTCGTCAAGGTTTGCCCGGAAAGGTCATGACGGCATCGCCTTGGCCAGGTCCGGTCGTGAACTGTTTCACTCCCCTTGCCCTCCGGGCGGCATGCCCGTATCTCACCGCAATATTCCGGGCCTGCCGCCATTCGAGGAACCTTGCATGCATCCCATGAACTTCAATTTTCTCTGCTCCGGTCAAGCGGCCCCCGTTGGCCGGAGCGTGGGCGTTATCGGGGCCGGGCCGTCGGGCCTGGCCGCCGCCGGACACCTTTCCTGCCTGGGCTACCAGGTCGAGGTATATGACAAGCTGCCCAAGCCCGGCGGGCTGATGCTCTTTGGCATCCCCGGCCACCGCATCCCGCGAAGCCGCATCGCCGAGGCCACCCGGCGCATGGAACGCGAGCACGGAGTGATTTTTCATCCGCAGACCAAGATTTGCTGTTCCGCTCCCATGTTCGAGGAAGAGGGCGACCATTTTTGCAGGGAAGTGCTCGGACTCAAGGATCTGGTCATGCGCCACGACGCCATCATGATCTGCACGGGTTCATGGAAATCCCGCAAAATGGGCATCGAGGGGGAACAGCTCCCCGGAGTGGTCTCCGGGCTGGAGTTTCTGTTTCCGATCCGGGCTGCCCGCTACGCGTCCGCCAAGGTGCGGACCCCTGACGTGAAGGGCAAGACCGTGGCCGTGATCGGGGCAGGCCATTCGGCAGTCGACGCGGCCCACGGAGCGGTTCACCTGGGGGCGTCCAAAGTGGTCATGCTGTATCGTCGCACGGCGAAGGAAGCGCCCTGCGGCAGCTACGAGATCGACCGGCTCAAGGAAATGGGGGTGGAGTGGCTGGAGAAGGCCGCGCCTGCCAGGGTTTTGGGTGGGGATCGCGTGGATGCGCTGGAATACCTCCGGGATGGCGAGACGCTCAGCGTGCCCGTCGATCTGGTGGTGGCGGCCATCGGCGAAATCGCCACCCCTCCGTTCGCGAAGGAGCTCGGTCTGGAGGAGGTGCGCAAGGGCGAGGTCCATTGGCTCCACATGACGGCCATCGAGAACGTGTTCGTGGCGGGCGACGCGCTTACGGGGCCAAGCAAGATAGGCAAGGCCGTCTATTCCGGTCTGCGGGCCGCCCGGTCGCTTGGCAACTGGCTTGACCTGAAAGCCCAGGACCGCCTGGAAGAATACGCCTACGACGACCTCGTCGCCCGCGACGAGCGCAATTTCAGGAAATGAGCCCAATGAAGACGCTCTACATCGATTATTCGAAGTGCATCGGCTGCGAAACCTGCGAATTCGTTTGCCGTTTCGTGCATACCACCCCGCGCATCATGATGACCCGGACAGCGGAAGGGGTCATGATGCCCTTGTACTGCCGCCACTGCGAGGACCCCAACTGCGCCAGGGTTTGCAAGCGGGGAGCCATAACCAGGGACGGCGACGGGGCGATGGTCCTGAAACCCCTGCTGTGCCGGGGCTGCGAAGGGCGCAACTGCATGCTGGCCTGCCCCTACGCGGCCATGTTCGAGACGGACAAGGGCGTGATGCTGACCAAGTGTGACCTGTGCGCTGAACGGCGGTCCCGGGGGATGGAACCGGCTTGCGCCGAGATGTGTCCGTGCGGGGCCATAGCCTGCGTCGACGCGTCGCTCCATGCTTCGCTGGCCACTCCGGAGGCGAGGGAGGCCGAAGAGCGTGTGCTCAGGCACATAAGGCCGCCGAAAGGCTGATCGCGGCCCGCACCCGGATCAGCCTGGAGCCGGGGTGATTTCCCGTGCCGTGGGCGGAGGCGGAGCCTGGGAACCGGCGGCTCCTGTCAGACGCGCCCCAGGAGCTTCAGGATGACCTGCAGGATGCAGTCGAGGTCCATGCAGGGCTTGTTGAACACCTGCTCCGGGCCGATATCCAGTCTGGCCAGTTCGGCGGGGAGCTCGTAGTTCCAGGAACCGGTGTACACCAGGAATTTCAGGCCGGGGTTGAAGGCGTGCGCTTCGGCGATGAACTGGTTGCCGGTCATGCCCGGCAGGCGGATGTCCACGGTGCAGAGGTCCACGCGCGCGCCGGAGCGCAGCAGGTGGAGGGCCTCCTCGCCGCTGTTGGCGGCGATCACGGCAAAGCCCGTGTCCTCGAAATAGTCGCGCAGGCTGTTGCGCAGCAGCAGCTCGTCGTCCACGATGAGGATGGTGATGCCGGTTCCGGGTTCGCTGTGGGCATCAGACATGGTCGCCGGTCCTCCCTCTGGGCAGCCGCACCGTGAAGCACGTCCCGTGTCCCGGTTCGGAGTCCACCCGCAGCGAGCCGCCGTAGGAGTTGGTCACGATGAAGTAGGTCACCGAAAGCCCCAGCCCCGTTCCCTGCCCCACCTGCTTGGTGGTGAAGAACGGTTCCATGATGCGCCTGCAGGTCTTTTCGTCCATGCCTGGGCCGTTGTCCTCGATGTCCACCCGGATCTGGCTGTCCTCCACGCCCGTGGTGAGGCGGATGTGGGGCGTCTCGTCTTTGCCGTACTGTTTCGTGCCCATGGCCTGGGCCGCGTTCTTGATGATGTTCAGGAACACCTGGACGATCTCGGTTTCGTCGAAATAGCCGCCGGGGTTCGTGGGGTCGTAGCGGCGTTCGATGGTGATCTTGCGCAGGTCGTATTCCGTCTTGAGATCGAAATCACCCTGGACCAGCTCCAGGGCCTTGTCCAGGATGGAGGCCATGCTCACCAGCGTGCGCTGGGCCTGGCGCGGGCGGCTGAAGTTGAGCATGCTGCGCACGATGCGCGCCGCGCGGTGTCCGGCTTCCATGATGTCCTGGATGTAGACGTCGATGCTGCGGTCCCTGATGTAGCGGTTAAGGCCCTCCAGCGTGATTCCGGCGTCCATCGCGGCCTGCTCGTTGGCCGCGAGCCCGGCGGAGAGCCTGCGTTGTGCGTTTTGCGCGGCGTGCACGATGATGCCCAGCGGGTTGTTGATCTCATGGGCCATGCCAGCGGCCAATCCCCCAAGCGACATCATCTTTTCGGACTGGACGACCAGGTCCTCCATGCGTTTGCGCTCGGTTATGTCCGAGAACACGGCGATGCCCGCGATTATCCTGCCGGACTTGTCGCGGATGGGGCTTGAGGACAGCAGCACCCAGGATTCCTGGCCGTCGGCCCGCCGGATGCGCATCTCCTGGTTCTCGATGGACACCCCGTGCAGCACGGCCTGGGGCAGGGGGAGTTCATCCATGGCGTACGGGGTCCCGTCCGGGCGGTGGCAGGTCCAGGGGAAGGCCTCCTCAAGCAGGTAGTTCATCTGCCCCGCCTGAAAGTCCGGGATGCCCAGAATCCGCCGGGCAGCCGGGTTGGCCAGGGTGAGGGTGACGCCCGGCATCTCGGCCACGCCGATGCCCGTCGGGCTGTGCTCGATGGCCGCGCTCAGGAAGGCCTTGGTCTTCTCCAACTCCCGCTCCGCGCGGTTGCGGGCCAGGATGGTCACGGAGAGGGCGGCGATGGCAGCGGCCATGACCACCATGCTCCCCAGCACGAAGGGTATGAACTCCTTGTACTGGCTGAAAATCGTGACCGGCTCGTTCAGCAGCAGGCTCCCCTTGGGCAGCCGGGACGTGTCGATGCCGAAACGCTGCAACTGGGTGTTGTCGAACAGCAGCTGTGTGGGCGGCGTCTTGAGCACGGGGGGGGAGTGTTCGCCGTCCAGCACGCGCATGGCCATGCGGGCAGCCTCGCGCCCCTGGAGCTTGCCGGACAGGACGCTCCCGCCCACTGCGCCCTTGCCCACCAGGAAGTCCCACATCACGAATACCGGGATTTCACACCCTGCGGAG
The DNA here is from genome assembly GCF_000429325.1 of Fundidesulfovibrio putealis DSM 16056. Lineage (NCBI taxonomy): Bacteria > Pseudomonadati > Thermodesulfobacteriota > Desulfovibrionia > Desulfovibrionales > Desulfovibrionaceae > Fundidesulfovibrio > Fundidesulfovibrio putealis. The sequence goes on along the minus strand of NZ_AUBQ01000018.1, from coordinate 108,265 downwards.
AGCAGATCGATGGCGAAATCCGGGAAGATCCTGCCGGAGCGGTCCCGCCCGAAGGAGCCCAGCAGCAGGATGGTGTCCTTGGCCGAGTCGCCGCCACAGGCCGCCAGAGCCTCCTCCAAGGTGGCATTGTCCAGCACGGACAGCTCAAGCCGACCCTGATGTTTCCGGGCGGCTCGCACCATGTCGGCCTTCTGGGCCGCGCCGGTCTCGGTGTTCTCCACCAGGATCAGCGCTTTCCTGGTCTGGGGAAGAACCGTCAGGGCGACGTCCAGCGTCCCGGCGACGTCCACGTCCTCCAGCACCCCGGTCACACCGTCCTGGCCCGCGATCATGGAGTCAGAGAATCCGTTGATGCCGCAGAACACGATGGTCGCGCCCATGAACATGTCCTGGCGGTACTTCAGGGCGAACTCCAGGGCGGCGTTGTCCGACACGATGACCACCCCGAAACTCTTGCCTGCGTACTTTCGCAGGAGAGACTGGTAGACGCTTTCCCGGTTGTCTTCATCGGGGAAGCGTTTCCAGTCCAGATATTCGACGTATGGCTCGAAATTGGGCGCATGACGCCTGAATTCGGAGAAGATGCCGCTTTGAACCTCGTCGGTCCAGGGGAAACCGGCATGATAGGAATGGAGAACCAGAACCCTGTCGGAGTACTCCGGCAGGGTGGCGCACCATGAAGCGGAGGCCGCCAAGGCGACAATCAGCCCGGCAAGCAGTCCGACATGGAGCGGAGAGAGCCTTTTCACGGTGTCCGGGGCCTCGTTAGAGTTCACGTGGAACGATATACGTTCGCCACGCTAACCGAACGCCATATCATGGGCAAGTCATTCTGTTCCCGCTGCGTAGCAGGGGCGCAGTCCGCGACGAATGTGCGGTCGTATTCCAGGCGGGCGCGAGCCCTGGCTTCAGGAGGCGATCCTGAAGAACCCCACCGCCTGCATGAGCCGCTCCGCCTGCCCGGAGAGCTCAGCCGAGGTTGAGGCAACCTGTTCGGAGGCCGCAGCGTTCTGCTGGATGACCCTGTCCAGGCTCTGGATGGCGGAGTTTATCTGGCCAGCCCCGGCGTTCTGCTCCTGGGAGGCGGCGGAGATGCCCTTCACCAGTTCCGCCGTCTTTGTGATGTCCGGAACGATTTCACTGAGCATGGCTCCCGCCTTCTCAGCCTGGGCCACCGACCCGCTGGACAGCCCGGATATCTCTGAAGCCGCGCGCCCGGAGCGCTCGGCCAGCTTGCGCACTTCGGAGGCCACCACGGCGAAGCCCTTGCCGTTTTCACCGGCCCTGGCTGCCTCGATGGCCGCATTCAGGGCCAGCAGGTTGGTCTGGCGGGCGATCTCCTCAATGATGCCGATCTTCTGCGCAATCAGCTTCATGGCCTCAACGGTGAGCGCCACGGCCTCGCCGCCTTCCTGGGCGTCGTGGGCGGACTTGCGGGCCATGGTTTCGGTCTGGACCGAGTTGTAGGCGTTCTGCTGGATGTTGGCGGATATCTCTTCCACAGAGGACGACACCTGATCCACGCTGGCCGCTTGCTGGGCTGCACCCTGGGCCAGATTTTCGGATGCGTCCGACAGCTCTTTCGCGCCTGTCGACACGCTCTGGGAGCTCTCCACGATGTCCCTCACGGCCTCGCTCATGCGCGAGGCCATCTCCTGCATGGTGCCGGCCAGTGTGCCGATCTCGTCGCGCTGGGGAATGTCCAGCCTGCCGGTGAGGTCGCCCTGGGCCAGTCGCCGCGCAAAATCCACCGCTTTCGCAACCGGGCTCAGGATGGTCAGGAACGTGGCCACCACGATGAGCGCGGCCAGAATGAGCGCCGCCAGCACGAAGCCGCCTTGCGCGGTGAGCAGTTGCGTCACGCGGGCCTCGGATTCCCGCTGCATGATGGAGACTGCCTTGTCCAGCTCGATGTTGACCGCTTCGCTCCTGGCCAGGAAATCGTCAAAGTCCGTTCCCTGCCCTCCGGCCTGGGCCGTGGCGAGCAGCGGCTTGAAGGCGTTCCAGGCCGCCACGGCCGCAGTCAGCTGGTCGCGGACCTGGGGGGTGGGTCTGGGCAGGCTGGCCGCCGGGCCGACGGGGTCGAGCGTGGTGGGGGCGTCTCCACCTTCGACCAGGGCCTTGAGGGTGGCCTCGAAGACCTGCATGGACGCCTTGAACTTGGCGTCCAGTTTCTGGTCGGTCTTTCCCTGCGCCAGCAGGCGGGCGTACAGCAGGGCTTCCTTGGACATCTTCTGGCTGAGCATTCGTTCGCGTCCGGCCAGGTTTATGACCATGCCGTCGTTGCGCTGCCCCTGGGATACGAAGATCGTTGCGCCGAACATGAACGTGACCAGGGCGAACAAGGCAGCCACGGGCAGAAGGATTTTCAGCTTGAGCGTCAGATGTTTCATCACCGGCCTCCAGCGCTTGCCTTGGCGGGATGTCTCAGGTCCTGCCAGGGGATTGGGATCATGATACGCAATCCTGCGGTATGTGGGAAGAGTTTCGTTCGGCTTTGTGCATATGTGTCTGGAATTTCGAATTCAGATCGGCTTGGTCGAATATTTTCGGGTTTCTTCTCGAAGTGAGAATGTTTGCAGAATAAGAATGGGCCGGGCACCGCCTCTTTGGGGTTGGCGATGTCCAACCAGCTAAAATACAAAAATAAAAAAACTCGGAATAACAGGGTGAAATGGTCCCTCTTTTGCTGCCCCGCAGTCACGCCGACAAGGCGATCACATTGCTGGAGAACCCACCGCATGAACACCGAGAGCACTCGCATACGCCAGATGGCCCAGGATTTTCTCCCCGACATGACCCGCTTCCTGCGCGACATGATCCGCATACCCAGCGAATCCTGCCAGGAGGAGGGCGTCATCCGCCGCATCAAGACCGAGATGGAGGCCGTGGGCTTCGACCGCGTCGAGGTGGACCCCATGGGCAACGTCCTGGGGTATCTGGGCAACGGCCCGCGCCTCATCGCCTTCGACGCCCACGTGGACACCGTGGGCGTGGGCAACCGCTCCAACTGGATGTTCGACCCCTACGACGGCTACGAGGACGACGAGACCATCGGCGGTCGTGGCGCGTCCGACCAGGAGGGCGGCATGGCTTCCATGGTCTACGCGGGCAAAATCCTGAAAGAAATCGGCGTGCCCGAGGGCTTCACCGTGGTCATGGTGGGCACCGTGCAGGAGGAAGACTGCGACGGCCTGTGCTGGCAGTACCTCATCAAGGAGCACGGCCTGAAGCCGGAGTTCGTCTGCTGCACCGAGCCCACCGACGGCGGTATCTATCGCGGCCAGCGCGGGCGCATGGAGATCCGCCTGGACGTCAAGGGCGTCTCGTCCCACGGCTCGGCCCCGGAGCGCGGCGACAACGCGATCTTCCGCATGGGCAAGATCCTGGGCGAGCTGGAAGAGCTGCACCCGCGCCTCACCAACGACCCCTTCCTGGGCAAGGGCTCGCTCACGGTGTCGCAGATCTTCTTCACCTCGCCCTCGCGCTGCGCCGTGGCCGACGGCTGCTCGGTGTCCATCGACCGCCGCCTGACCCACGGCGAGGACAAGGAACTGGCCCTGTCGCAAATCCGCGAGCTGCCCTCGGTGAAGGCCGCCGGGGACAAGGCCGTGGTGTCCATGTACACCTACGAGGCCCCCTCCTGGACGGGGCTCGTCTACCCCACGGACTGCTACTTCCCCACCTGGGTGCTGCCCGAGGACCACGCCGTGTGCAAGTCCGCCGTGGCCGCCTACACATGCCTGTTCGACGAGGCCCCGCGCGTGGACAAGTGGACCTTCTCCACCAACGGCGTGTCCATCATGGGCATGTTCGGCATCCCGGTCGTCGGCTTCGGCCCCGGCAAGGAGAACCAGGCCCACGCCCCCAACGAGAAGACCTGGAAGGCCGATCTGGCCCGCTGCGCCGCCATGTACGTGGGCATGGTCCACGCCTACGCCGCCGGGAAGGAGTAGCGCGCCATGTCCTCCAGGCTGGCCGTGGTGGCCATCGGGGGCAACTCGCTCATAAAGCGCAAGGACCTGCGCACCGTGGAGGACCAGTACCGCGCCCTGTGCGAGACCGTGGAGCACATCGCCGAAGTGGCGGCCCACGGCTGGCAGGTGGTGGTCACCCACGGCAACGGGCCGCAGGTGGGCTTCATAATGATGCGCTCGGAGATCGCCCGCGAGGTGGCCGGGCTGCACATGGTGCCGCTGGTCAGCTGCGTGGCCGACACCCAGGGGGCCATCGGCTGGCAGATCCAGATGGCCATGGATAACGCCTTGGCCAAGCGGGGCCTGGAAAGCCGCACGGTCACCGTGGTCACCCAGGTGCTCGTTGACGCGGCCGACCCCGGCTTTGCCACCCCGGACAAGCCCGTGGGCGAGTTCTACTCCGACAGCCAGCTTGACGACCTCACCCGCCAGCACCCGGACTGGGTCCTCAGGCAGGACGCCGGGCGGGGCTGGCGTCGCGTGGTGCCGTCCCCCAAGCCTGTGGAAATCCTGGAGCTGGACGCGGTGCGCACGCTCCTGGACGCGGGCTTTCACGTGGTGGCCGCCGGAGGAGGGGGCATCCCCGTGGTGCGCGCCCCGGAGGGACTCTCCGGCATCGACGCCGTTGTGGACAAGGATCTGGCCTCGGCCATGCTGGCCGGGCAGCTCGGAGCCAAGCTCCTGGTGATCTCCACCGCCGTGGAGCGGGTGGCGCTCAACTTCGGCACGCCGCTTCAGACGCCGCTTTCGCGCGTGGACCTGCCCACCATCAAGGCCTTCCTGGCCGAAGGGCACTTCGCGCCCGGCTCCATGGCCCCCAAGATTCAGGCCGCCGTTGATTTTTTGGAAGCGGGCGGCGAAGAAGTGATCATAACCAAACCGGAAACACTGGGCCTCGCTCTCTCCGGGGACGCAGGCACCCACATCATTCGATAAGGAGACACCATGGACGCAGTGCGCGTGAAAGAACTCATCCGCTCCCTCGGACGCCTGAACTTCAAGGGCATGTACGATCAGGACTTCCTGCTCACCTGGGAAAAATCCGACGCCGAAATCCAGGCCACCTTCCATGTGGCGGAGATCCTGCGCGGCCTGCGGGAGCTGGGCTTCTCCTGCCGCGTGTTTGATTCGGGGCTGGCCGTGTCCATCTTCCGCGACAACTCCACCCGCACCCGCTTCAGCTTCGTGTCCGCCGCCAACCTCCTGGGCCTGACCCCCCAGGACTTGGACGAGGGCAAGTCCCAGATCGCCCACGGCGAGACCGTGCGCGAGACCGCCAACATGGTCTCCTTCATGGCCGAGGTCATCGGCATCCGCGACGACATGTTCATCGGCAAGGGCAACGCCTACATGCGCGAGGTCTCCAAGGCCGTGCGCGAGGGCTTCCAGGAGGGCGTGCTGCCCACCCGCCCGACGCTCGTGAACCTTCAGTGCGACATCGACCACCCCACTCAGGCCATGGCCGACATGCTGCACCTTATCAACCATTTCGGCGGCGTCGAGAACCTTCGGGGCAAGAAGATCGCCATGACCTGGGCCTATTCGCCCTCCTACGGCAAGCCCCTGTCCGTACCCCAGGGCGTCATAGGCCTCATGACCCGCTTCGGCATGGACGTGGCCCTGGCGCACCCCAAGGGCTACGAGATGATGCCCGAAGTAATGGACGTGGCCGCCAAGAACGCCAAGGCCTCCGGCGGCACCTTCAGCGCGTCCAACTCCATGCAGGAGGCCTTCGCGGACGCGGACATCGTCTACCCCAAGAGCTGGGCGTCATTCTCCGCCATGGAGCAGCGCACGGACCTCTACGCCAAGAACGATTGGGACGGCATTAAGGCCCTGGAGAAGAAGCTGCTGGCCGAGAACGCCAAGCACAAAAAGTGGGAGTGCGACGAGAAGCTCATGGCCACCACCAAGAACGGCCAGGGGCTGTATCTCCACTGCCTCCCGGCGGACATCACCGGCGTCTCCTGCGAGCAGGGCGAAGTGGCCGCCAGCGTGTTCGACCGCTACCGCGTGCCGCTGTACCAGCAGGCCAGCTACAAGCCGTATACCATCGCGGCCATGATGCTTCTGGCCAAGAAGAGGAACCCCGCCCAGACGCTGGAAAAGCTTCTGGAAGAGGGGAAAGAGCGAGTGAAGTAATGTGTTTGGGCCAGCCCTTTCGAGGGCTGGCCCAAATTTGTTGTATAATGATACGTTTGGTGTGTGATGTTGGGGGATAGAATGGCAACATGCATCGTTATTGATACCAATGTTTGGATCAGAGAACAGTTGCTAAAATCACCTTTGGGCATTGCATTTTTGCATTTAGTTAGGATTAATGGTTGGAAGGTGGCCGTTCCTGAAGTGGTTAGAGGCGAAGTGGAGGCTGTTTCTGTTCGGCACTGTAGGGATGCTGTTAAGAAGATAAAAGATTCATTTGGATTGCTGCATCATGTTATTGGTAGGTTGGTTAAAGTGTACATTCCTGACGAGAGGGAAATTAAGGATAGTATAGATGCAGTCTTTGAGGATATGTCAAGTTGCAAAATAGATGTAGAGTTTACATTGGAGCACGCGCGGTCTGCTCTGAAAAGGGTGATAGCTGGGACTCCTCCTAATGGTGAAAAAAATCAGCAGTATAAAGATTCTGTTGTGTGGGAGGCAATATTGAGTTTGCTTGGCGACTACGATGTTTTCTTCGTTACTGAGGATAAGGCCTTTTATCATAATGGGATGTCAAAGGACGGCAGATTGTCGATGCCATTGAAAGAAGAAAGTGATGCAAAGCTGCATCAGTGTAAAATTTACGAGTCTCTGCGTGTCTTGGTTGCAGAGAATAAGGATCAACTAGAAAGTATTTCTGTATCATTCCAGGTTGATGCGCTGAGTGATTATATCGTTAGCGATGTAAATAATTCTCTGCGAGGGTGGGGATTTTTTGCGTTAAGTGTCGCGATTAGAAAGTTTGATGTGTATATCACTGAAGATAAGGACGTGATTGCGATAATTTATGACGTCGAGTGTGAAGTTGAGCATGATTCTAGTAGTAACCCACAAGGGTTTGGCTCTGGGAATATGTTTGGGGTTGGGGAGTGTAGATATGACTTAAGTGAGAGTGAATTTTTTGATAATATTATAAGTTCTGTGAAAATTAAATGCCTTGATAAAGAAGGTGTTGAGAGGACTCTTCAAGTTGCTTCCGCGAATACTGAACATTTGTTTGATGATGTTGTTAATTATACTTTAAAGAAACATATAGATAATATCATATCGGGGTAAAACTAATAATGGGGGCGGGATGTTCTCTTTACTACTTAATGGCGTAGAACGAATATACTCCGGCGACCCGTCGCTGCCGCTTCTCTCCTGGCTGCGCGACCACATGGGCATCCTCTCCCCCAAGGACGGCTGCTCCGGTCAGGCCGCCTGCGGTGCGTGCCTCGTCGAGATAAACGCCAAGGCCACGCTGGCCTGCTCCACCCCCATGTCCAAGCTCGAGGGCGCAAGCGTCGTGACCATCGAGGGCTTCCCCGACGCGCTCAAGCGCACTCTCGGCGCGGCCTTCGCCGCCAAGGGCGCGGTCCAGTGCGGCTTTTGTACTCCCGGATTTTTGACCCGCACCAAGATTCTTCTGGCTTCCAATCCCGACCCCACCCGCGAGGACATCGCCAAGGCGCTTCGCTTCAACCTGTGCCGCTGCACGGGCTACGTGAAGATCGTGGACGCAGTTCTCGAAGCGGCGCGGGCCATTCGCGACGGCGTAGACCCCGTCCTGCCGGACAAGCCCGGCATGGGCGGGCGCGTGGCCAAGATCGGCGCAGTGGAGCGCGCCCTTGGGCAGACCCCCTTCACGGCGGATATGACCCTTCCCGGCATGGTGCACGGCGCGGTGGTGTTCTCCGAGCACCCACGGGCGCGGGTGCTGTCCGTTGACGTCAGCGACGCGCTGACCGCGCCGGGTGTGGTGCGCATCGTCACGGCGACGGACGTTCCGGGCGAGCGGACCACGGGAATCTTGCGCAAGGACTGGCCCATCCTGGTGGCCGAAGGCGAGACCACCCGTTACATCGGCGACGCGCCGGCCCTGGTGGCCGCAGAGTCGGAAGCCCAGGCGCGCGCGGCGGCCAGGCTGGTGAGGGTGGAGTATGATGTCCTGGAGCCGGTCACGGACGTGGACGAAGCTCTCAAGGGCGAGGTGCTGCTGCACGAGGGCGGCAACGTGCTGGCTCGCAAGGTGATCAAGCGCGGCTGCCTGGTGGAGGACGCCCTGGCCGCGTCGTTTGCGGTGGCGCGCGGCGTGTTCACCACGCCCGCCGTGGAGCACGGCTACCTGGAGACCGAGTGCGGCCTGGCCCAGCCAGAAGGTGAGGGCCTGCGCGTGTACAGCCAGAGCCAGGGCATCTGGCACGACAAGCTGAACATCGCCCGCATGCTGGGCCTGCCCGAGGACGCCGTGCGCGTCACTCGCGTGGACGCGGGCGGGGCTTTCGGCGGCAAGGAGGACCTCTCGGCCCAGGGGCACGCGGCCCTGCTGGCGTTTCTTGTCGGACGCCCGGCCAAAGTGCGCTTCTCGCGCCCTGAGTCCCTGCGATTTCATCCCAAGCGCCACGCCATGCGCATGGAGTACGCCCTTGGCTGCGACCATGAGGGCCGCCTGACCGCACTCCGGGCGCGCATCGTCGGCGACACCGGGGCCTACGCCTCGCTAGGCGGCCCGGTGATGGCCCGCGCCGCCAACCACGCCACCGGAGCCTACTCCGTTCCCTGCGTGGACATCGAGTCCGTGGCGGTGTTCACCAACAACATCCCGGCCGGGGCCATGCGCGGCTTCGGGGTGAATCAGGTAACCTTCGCCATGGAGAGCCTGATGGAGGAGCTTTGCGCCAAGGGCGGCTTCGACCCCTGGCAGATGCGCTACGACAACGCCCTGGACGAGGGCCGCATCACCGCCAGCGGCCAGCGTCTGGGCGGCGGCATCGGACTTCGCCGAACGCTCGACGCCGTGCGCGAGGCCTGGAAGAATGCCAGGCACGCAGGGCTGGCCTGCGCCATCAAGAACACCGGCATCGGCGGCGGCATCGTGGAGGAGTGCCTGGTGCGCCTCACGGTGCTGGACGGTGGGCGGGTGCGCCTGGACCACGGCTGGACCGAGATGGGGCAGGGCATCGACACCGTTGCCGCGCAGGTGCTGTGCGAAACGCTTGGATGGACGGATATTTCGCGCGTGGACGTGGTGGCGGATACGTCATCCAAGGCGCTGGCCGGGTCCACCACGGCCAGTCGGGGGACGTTCCAGCTTGGGCGGGCGGTCATCGAGGCCGGGCGCGCCCTGGCAGCGGGTATTGCCGAAGCCGGAAGTGTGGAGGCGCTCGCGGGGCGCGTGTTCACGGGCCGCTATGTGAGCGACGACACCCAGGCCGACGGCCCGCCCGGCAACGTGCGCAGCCACGTATCCTACAGTTTCGCCACGCATTTGGCTATTCTGGATGAATCTGGCAAGGTCCAAAAGATAATCGCCGCCCACGACGCGGGGCGCGTGGTCAACCCCATGCTCTGCGAGGGGCAGGTGGAGGGCGGCGTGGTCATGGGCCTCGGGTATGCACTTACGGAAAAGATGCCCGTGGAGAAGGGGCGCCTGACCGCGGAGAAGTTCGGCTCGCTTGGCATCCCCAGGATCACCGACGTGCCTGAGATCGAAGTGATCCTGGTGGAAGGGTCGGACCCGGAAGGCCCCTACGGGGCCAAGGGCGTGGGAGAGATCGGCTGCATCCCCACCGCCGCCGCCGTGGCCAACGCGTTCTACCGATTCGATGCCAAACCCAGGCGCTGCCTGCCGCTTTCAAAACCAGCCGGAGACAAGACGTGACCCTGTACCTGAAAGACGCCACCTGGCTCGATCCCGCCAGCTTCGCCCTGACCTCCACCCATCTGGCCGTGGACCAGGGCCCCTTCGGCAACGCCACCCCCGTGGCCGCCATCCCGCCGAACAAACCGACCTTCGACTGCGCCGGGCGTCTGGTGACCCGCTCCTTCGCCTGCGGGCATCACCACATCTATTCGGCCCTGGCGCGCGGCATGCCGCCAGCGCCCAAGACGCCCACGAACTTTGTGGAGATACTGGAAAACATCTGGTGGCGCCTCGACAAGTGCCTGGACCGCGACATGGTGGAGGCCTCGGCCCTGGCAGCGGCCATGGCCTGCGCCAAAGCGGGCGTGACCTTCGTCATCGACCATCACGCCTCGCCCAACTTCGTGGAAGGCAGTCTCAAGACCATCGCCGCCGCCTTCGAGCGCGTGGGTGTCGGGCATCTGCTCTGCTACGAGATGAGCTGCCGCGACGGCGATGCAGTGAAGGAAGCCGGGCTGGCCGAGACCGACGCCTATCTGTCCGCCGGGCGCAAGGGGCACGTGGGCTTGCACGCCTCCTTCACCGTGGACGACGACCTGCTGGGCCGCGCCGTGGATCTGGCCCGCAAGCACGGGGCGGGCATCCACATCCACGTGGCGGAGGATGCGGCGGACCAGCGCCACTGCCTGGAGACCTACGGCAAACGCGTGGTTGAGCGTCTGCACGACGCCGGGGCGCTTGATCTTCCGCGTTCCATCCTGGCCCACTGCGTCCACCTGGACGAATCAGAGCGCGAACTGGTGCGGGATTCCCAGGCCTGGGTGGTCCAGAACATCGAGAGCAACCAGAATAACGCAGTGGGGCTCACGGGCTATGCGGGATTTGGCATGCGGGTGATGCTCGGCACCGACGGCATGCACTCGGACATGCTGCGCTCCGCCCAGGCGGCCTATCTGGCCGGGCAGGCGCTGGAGGGCATATCGCCGCTCCAGGCCTATCGCAGGTTCCGGGCCGTGCACGCGCTGATCGCCGGGACCGGCGCGCCGGGCGACACCGGCAACAACCTGGTGGTGTTCGACTACGACAGCCCGACAGACGTGACCCAGGCCAACTTTCCCGGCCACTTCGTGTACGGCCTGGATTCGCGCCATGTGCGAACGGTCATTGCGCAAGGGAAAGTGATCGTGGAGGAGGGCAGGCTGGTCAGCGTGGACGAGGCCGAAATCCTGGCCCAGGCCCGCGAACAGGCCCGCAGGCTGTGGGCGGAGTTGGAGAAGAGGTAGAGTATTTGTCGACGGGTGTGGGGTGAGCGTTGGGTGGGTCGTGCGGGAAGTCTCCGGCGGCCAAAGGGACGAGTCCCTTTGGAATCCCCTATTGGTTCGCCGGGGCTTGTTCGGATATGCTCGCGAGGCGGTATTTTCGGTGAACTCCCCGCCAAACAAAGAGACTTGATAGTATCATGAGGCCGGACAACTCAATGCGAATCCTTGTGGCCGGAGGCACGGTGGCCACGGCGACCGGCAGCTTCCGGGCCGACGTGCTGGCCGAAGGCGGCGTCATCCTTCAGGTGGGCGAGAATCTGGCGCGCGATGGCGCGCAGGTCCTGGACGCCTCGGGCCTGCTGGTGATCCCCGGCGGGGTGGACGTCCACACGCACTTCGGCCTGGATGTTGGTTTCGCGCAGGTTGCCGATGACTTTTATCACGGCACGAAAGCCGCTGCCATGGGCGGCGTCACTTGCATCGTGGAGCATCCGGGTTTCGGCCCGGCTGGGTGTGGCCTGCTGCACCAGGTAGAGGCCTTCAAGAAACTGGCCGACGGGCGCTGCTGCGTGGACTACGGCCTGCACGGCGTGGCCCAGGGAGACGGGCATTTCGACGGTTTGGAGGAACTGGCCCGCGCCGGGTGTCCGTCCATCAAGGCCTACACCACCTACGGCGGACGCCTTGGCGAGGAGCCCCTGCTGTCGCTCATGGACGGGGCCGCGTCCTCGCCGCTGCCTGTGCTGGTGGCCGTGCATTGCGAGGACCACGCCCTGGTCAGTTGGCTGGCCGCCCGATATCGCGCCAGTGCCCCTCATGACCCCATGAGCCACGCCCGCTCGCGCCCGGACTACGCCGAGGCCCTGGCTGTGCGGCAAGCCGTCGCCCTGGCCCGTGCGGCAGGGGCCACGCTCTACGTGGTGCACCTGTCCAGTGCGGCAGGCCTTAGCGTCGTGCAAGAAGCCCAGGCCGAGGGTGTGAAGGTCATCGCCGAAACCTGCCCGCAGTACCTGCTGCTGGACGAAACGCGCTATCAAGAACCGGACGGGCTGGCGTATATCATGGCCCCGCCGCTTCGCCGCGAAGCGGACCGGGAGGCCTTGTGGCGCGGCCTGCAAGGCGGCTCGATATCCGTGGCCGCAACCGACCACTGCGCTTTCTCCCTGGCGGACAAGCGCCGCCTGGGTACGTCGTCAGTATTCGATTGCCCCGGCGGCATCCCCGGCGTCCAGACCCGTTTGCCGCTGCTCTATACCTACGGCGTCCTGGCCGGGCGCATCTCGCTTGAGCGTTTCGTGGAGGTGTGCTGCACCGCCCCGGCTTACGTCATGGGCTTAACGCGCAAGGGCCGCCTGGAACCGGGGTTCGACGCCGACATGACCGTGCTGGACCCGCAGGCCGAGCGCGTGATCAGCGCTGCCACGCTTAATCAACGCGTGGACTACACCCCCTTCGAGGGCATGGCCGTTCGCGGCTGGCCGCGCCATGTGCTGTCTCGCGGGCGGGCCGTGGTTCAGGACGGCGAGTTCGCAGGAGAGCCGGGCTGGGGCCGGTTCGTGCATCGCATCGTGGAGACATCATGAAGAAATCCGACGCCTTCTTTCCCGCATCAGCCGCAACGCTCCTGGGCTGGATGCTGGACGACCTCTCGCGCGGCGAGATATTCGGCATCGCCCGCAGCCTGTTTTTCACGCCAAGCTCCGCCGATCCGTTCCGCACCAGCCGCTTCGGCAGGCTTCTGGAGACGCCGCTTGGCGTGGCCGCCGGGCCGCACTCCCAGATGGCCCAGAACATCGTGGCCGCGTGGCTGTGCGGAGCGCGCTTCATCGAACTGAAAACCGTGCAGGTGCTGGACGAACTCAGCGTCACCAAGCCGTGCATCGAGGCCCGTGACGAGGGCTACAACTGCGAGTGGTCCCAGGAGCTGAAACTGGAGGAGTCCTTCGGCCAGTATCTGGCGGCCATGGTCCTGTTGTGCGTGCTGCGAGACGCCCTGGGGCATGCGGTCAATGATGCCGCCTCCGGACCGGGTTTCATCCTGAACATGAGCGCGGGCTACAACCTGGAGGGCCTGAAAAGCCCCGCCATGCGCCGCTTCCTGGACCGCATGGCCTCCTGCCCGGAAGAGGTCGAAACGCTGCGCCAGAGTCTCATGCCCCTCTATCCCAGGCTGGAAACGCTCACGCTGCCGGATTTCGTGTCCGACAACCTCACCCTGTCCACCATGCACGGCTGCCCCCCGGACGAGATAGAGCGCATCGCCCGGCACTTCCTGGAAGAGCGGCGCATGCACACCTGCGTGAAGCTCAACCCCACACTGCTGGGGTCTGACGCGGTGCGCGCCCTGGTGCATTCTCGCCTCGGCTACCCGGTGACCATCCCGGACGAGGCCTTCGGGCACGACCTCAAGTTCGCCGAGGCCGTGGAGCTTGTCAGTTCGCTTCAGGAGGCGGCAAAAAAGAGCGGCGCGCATTTCGGAGTGAAGCTCACCAACACCCTGGAGGTGGTCAACGCCGGGAATCTGCCCGCTGGCGAGAAGATGCTCTATCTGTCCGGGCGCGCCCTGCATCCGGTGAGCATCGCCCTGGCCGCGAAGTTGCGCGAGCAGTTTGGCGGCGGCCTGGACATATCGTTCTGCGCGGGCGTGGACGCTTTCAACGCGGGCGCGGTGCTTGGTGCGGGCTTGAGCCCCGTCACGGTATGCACCGATCTGCTGAAACCCGGAGGCTACGGCCGCCTGCGCCAGTGCGTGGAGGCCATGCGCAGCGCGCCAAAGCTGGATGTTTCCGAGTACGCGTTACAGGCCGCCGACGACCCGCGCTACAGAAAGGACGCCCACCCGTACCCGTCCATCAAGGGCGCACGGGATCTGACGTCCTTCGACTGCGCAGCAGCGCCCTGCATGGAAGCCTGCGGCGCAGGGCAGGATATTCCGGGCTATCTGCGGATGGCCGCGCAGGGGCGCTTCGAGGACTCCCTGGCCGTGATCCTGGCCACGAACCCCTTCCCGAATCTGCTGGGCGCGTTCTGCGACCGCCTCTGCCAGCCCCGCTGCAACCGCATCCATTTGGACCGTCCGGTGCGCATCCGGGAAGTGAAGCGCGTGGCTGCGCAGGCGGGGGTTCCCCCCGCGCCAAACGCTTCAGATCCGGGCCTTGCCACGGCCCAGGCACTTTCGGAGGAGAGGGCGGTTGCTGCTGCCCGACAAGCCGGAGAGATAGAGCATGGTTTCGGGCGCGTCACCGTGCGCGGCTCGGGCCTCGCGGGCCTTGCTTGCGCGTACTTTCTGGCCCGATCCGGCACCGGCGTGGATGTGTACGGCCCCTGCCCGAAGAGTCAGGCCAAGCTGCTGGATTCCCCGGCAGGCAAACGCGACGTGGCGGCCATTCTGGCCTCTGGCGTCCGGCAGCTGGAGGGCAATGCTCCTGGTGACATTCCTGGCGACGCGCTGGATTGCACCGGCGGGACTGATACAGGTCCGGGCGTGCTGGCCGCCGCCGTGGGGCGGGGCAGGGCAGTTGCCCTGGCGTACCTCAAGGCGCACAAACCCGTGATGTCCCAGATGGGCCAGATGTCCCAGACGGGGCAAGCCGCACTGGTGACAGGTTCAATCCCATCGGTCGATGTTTTTCAGGCGCAGCACTCGGGGCTCCCGGATGCTCTGGACTTCCAGGATCTGGCCCGTGAGAAGGCCACCCGCCGTCCAGGACCGCAGCAGGTGGACACCCCCGTGGACGCCAGCCGCGAGGCCGCGCGCTGCCTGCGTTGCGACCAGGTCTGCTCCATCTGCGTCACTGTCTGCCCCAACAGGGCCAACATCGCCGTGCGCCGGCAGGACTCCTGGCCGTTGTCCTACCCGGTCCAGCGGGCGGTGCGCCGTGGCGAAGCCGTCGCCGTGGAGACGCTGGGCAGCGTCCCCGTGGCCCAGCGCGTCCAGGTGGTGAACGTGGCGGACTTCTGCAACGAGTGCGGCAACTGCGCCGTGTTCTGCCCCACCTCCGGCGCGCCCTATCGCCACAAGCCGCGCCTGCACCTCTCCCGCGAGAGCTTCGAGGCCGCAGGGGAGGGGGCCTGGTTTCGCGAGCCCTGGAGCATGGAGGCCGTGATCCAGGGCTCGGCCATGTCCGTGACCTCCACGTTTTTCGGCGGGCGCGCGGTCCTGAAGGTGAAAACGCCGGTATTCACGGCGCTTCTGGACGCCAAGACCCTGGAAGCTGCCTCCGTGGCGCTCGCGACCGGCGTCGCCCAGGCCGAACTGGCACTGGCGGCCCAGGCCGCCATGTTGTATGCTCTCGCGCTTACGATCCATCCCATTTTATCGGAACCTTCATGTTAAGCAGTCTGCGCATCGTCATCCGGGGCGCGGGCGATCTGGCCACGGGCGTGGCCCTTCGCCTGTACCGTTCCGGGTTCACCCGGCTTGCGATGCTTGAACGCGAAAACCCCGTGGCCGTGCGCCGCCGTGCCTCCTTCTGCGAGGCCGTGCGTCTTCGTGAACACACGGTGGAGGGCGTCACGGCCCAACTGGCGGAAATTCCCGCCGACGTGGAAGTGATCCAATCAAAGGGGCGCATCCCCGTGCTGGTGGACCCGCAGAACCGCGCGCTGGGGTTGCTCAGGCCCGACGTGCTGGTGGACGCGGTCATTGCCAAGCGCAACCTGGGGACGACCATCCATGACGCGCCGCTGGTGATCGGCCTGGGGCCGGGCTTCACCGCCGGGCAGGACGTCCACCGCGTGGTGGAGACCCATCGCGGCATGGGCCTTGGGCGGGTGATCGCCTCGGGCGCGGCCCAGCCCAACACCGGGGTTCCCGCATCCGTGATGGGCTACGCGTCCGAGCGGGTGCTGCGCGCTCCGGCGGACGGCATATTCACAACCAGCCTGGACATTGGCCACATGGTGAGCGCCGGGCAGTCCGTGGGCATGGTGGGTGAAGATCCCGTTATTTCTCAGATTTCCGGCGTGCTGCGCGGCCTTCTGCCCCACAATGTCAAGGTGACCAAGGGCATGAAGCTGGGCGACGTGGACCCGCGCGGCCACGCCGTGGACTGCGCACGCGTCTCCGACAAGGCCCTGGCCATCGGCGGCGGCGTGCTGGAGGCGATTCTGGAACGATACAACACCGGCCCCGGCGAGTGCGGGCGGGAGGAGGGAGCCCCGTGGCCATCGGCGACTCCGTAAGACGCGTGGACGGCCCGTCGAAAGTGACGGGGCGCGCCCGCTATACCGGCGACCTGACCCTGCCCGGCATGCGCTGGGCCAAGTACGTGCGCTCGCCCATCGCCCACGGGCGCGTCACGCGCATCGACACGTCCAAGGCCCTGGCCCTGCCCGGCGTGGACGCGGTCTTCACCTTTCAGGACGTGCCGGACGTGCTGTTCCCCACGGCGGGGCACCCCTGGCACCTGGACCCCGGCCACCGCGACGTGGCCGACCGGGTGCTCCTTACCGGGCACGTGCGCTACCACGGCGACGAGGTGGCCGTGGTGGTGGCCCGAGACGAGCTCACCGCCGAACAGGCCGTGCGGCTGGTGGAGGTGGACTACGAGGAACTCCCTGTGGTCACCACGCCCCAGGCAGCCCTGGCCGAGGGCGCGCCCAAACTGCACCCCGGCGGCAACCTGCTGAAAAGCCACCGCTTCGCCTGCGCTCCTCCAGGCGCATCTGTTTCCGATCCCCAGGAACTGCTGGCCCAGGCGGACGTCACGGTGTCGGGCAGCTACCACACCCCCATCGTGCAGCACTGCCACCTGGAAAACCACGTGGCCTACGCCTACATGGAGGACGACAAGCGCATCACCATCGTGTCCTCCACCCAGATTCCGCACATCTGCCGCCGCGTGGTGGGCCAGGCCCTCTCCATCCCCTGGAGCCGCGTGCGCGTGGTGAAGCCCTGCGTGGGCGGCGGGTTCGGGGCCAAGCAGGACGTGGTGCTGGAGCCCATGGTGGCCTTTCTCACCTGGAAGCTGGGCGGCCTGCCCGTGAAGCTGGAGCTCACCCGCGAGGAGTGCATGCTGGCCACGCGCACCCGCCACGCCTTCGACATCACCGGCAAGCTCGGCGTCACGCGCGAGGGCCGCATCACGGCCATCAGCCTGGAAGCCTTTTCCAACAGCGGAGCCTACGCCTCCCACGGCCACTCCATCGCCTCCGCCGGGGGCGCGAAGTGCCCCTCGCTCTACCCGCGCGCAGCCTTCGAGTTCGCGGCCTCCACCGTGTACACCAACCTGCCGGTGGCCGGAGCCATGCGCGGCTACGGCTCGCCCCAGGTGCACTTCGCCCTGGACTGTCTGGTGGAGCAGGCAGCCCGCGAGCTCGGCATGGACCCGGTGGAATTGCGGCTCGCAAACGTCGGCCTGCCCGGCGAGACCAACCCCCTGAACAAGCGGGTCATCACCACCCACGGCATCTCGGAGTGCCTGCGCACCGGGCGCGACGCCTTCGGCTGGGAGCGCCGCCGCGCCGCCATCGATGCCCATAACGCCGCTGGCGGGCCGCTTCGCCGGGGCCTGGGCGTGGCCAACTTCAGCTTCAACACCGGCGTGTATCCCGTGTCCACGGAGCTTGGCGGGGCGCGCCTCATCATGAACCAGGACGGCACGGTTCAGCTGATGGTCGGGGCCACGGAGATCGGCCAGGGGTCGGACACGGTGTTCGCCCAGATGGCCGCGCACGTGCTGGGCATCCCCATGAGCCACGTGAACGTGGTCTCCACCCAGGACACCGACCTGACCCCGTTCGATCCGGGGGCTTACGCCTCCCGTCAGACCTTCACTTGCGCCCCGGCGGTCAAGGGCGCGGCAGAGCAGCTGCGCGAGCGCATCCTGGCGCACGCCGCAGCCATGACCGGGCGCGACGCGGCCACGCTGGACGTCCGCGACGCCGTTGTGGTCTGCGGCGACGAGGCCCTGGCCAGCCTGGAGGAGGTGTCCATGGACGCCTTCTACCACAAGGACCGGGGAGCCCAGCTCTTCGGCGAGTGCTCCCACAAGGTCACGGCCAACCCGCCGTCCTTTGGCTGCACCTTTGTGGAGGTCGAGGTGGACGTGCCCTTGTGCCGGGCGCGCGTGGTGGACATCCTGAACGTGCACGACGCGGGCGTTCTCATGAACCCCAAGCTGGCCGAAGGGCAGGTGCACGGCGGGCTGGCCATGGGCGTGGGCTGGGCGCTCAGCGAGGAGATCCTGGTGGACCAGCGGTCCGGCAAGGTCCTGAACAACAACCTGCTGGACTACAAGGTCCCCACCTGCCTGGACATGCCCGAGCTCAGCGCCCTGTTCGTCCAGACCCAGGAGCCGAGTTCCGCCTTCGGCAGCAAGTCCCTGGGCGAGCCGCCGCTTCTCTCGCCCGCGCCCGCCATCAGGAACGCCGTGTGGGACGCCACGGGCGTGCGCGTGGACGAAATCCCCATGACCCCCAAGGTGCTGTTCAAGCACTTCAAGGCGGCGGGGCTGTTATGATTCTCAAAGCAAGGAGCGGACGCCATGTTCGCGGTTGAAAAATACCACAAGGCCCACAGCGTGGCCGAGGCCGTGCGGCTCTTGGCCGCCGACCCCTTCGCCGTTCCCATCGCTGGCGGCACGGACATCCTGGTGAAGCTGCGCGAAGGCCACCGGGAGTACGCCAATCTGGTGGACATCCACGCCATGCCCGAACTCACGCCCATCACCCTGGAGCCGGACGGCTCCCTGGCCGTGGGCGCTGGGGCCACCTTCACCCAGGTGATCGAGTCCGAGCTGGTGCAGCGCCACAGCCCGGTGCTGGCCGAGGGCGCGTCCTGGGTGGCCGGGCCGCAGATCAGGAACGTCGGCACCGTCGGCGGCAACATCTGCAACGGCTCCGTGTGCGCGGACTCCGTGCCGCCGCTTCTGGTGCTGGACGCCGAGCTTGAACTCCAGGGGCCGGACGGCTCGCGTCGCATCCCGCTACGCGGCTTCCACACCGGACCCGGCAAAGTGGCGCGCGGCCACGCCGAAGTGCTCACCCGCATCATCGTTCCACCTGCGCCAACCGGCTCCTTCGGCGCTGCCAGCATCAAGTACGCCATGCGCCAGGCCATGGACATCACCACCATCGGCTGCGCCGCCTCGATCCTGCTGGAAAACGACCGCATCCAGTGGCTGAAGCTGGCCTTTTCCGTGGCCGCGCCAACGCCCGTGCGCTGTCCGGCAGCCGAGGCCGCCGCGTTCGGCCAGCCGCTTGACGCCGCCACCATCGCTGCCGTCCAGGCCGCCGTGGCGGCCGACGTGTCGCCGCGCACCTCCTGGCGCGCTCCGGCAGACTTTCGCCTGCACATCATCAGGGAGTTGGCCGCGCGCGCCATCGACAAGGCCGCTGCCCGTTCAGCCCAACCCGGAAGGAGCACCGCGTGAGCCACACCATAACAGTCACGATAAACGGCAAGCTCGAGTCCGCCCAGGTCGAGCCGGGCATGTCGCTTCTGGATTTCCTGCGCGCGCAGGGCCTCACCGGAACCAAGCAGGGCTGCGGGGTTGGCGAGTGCGGAGCCTGCACCGTTCTTGTGGACGGCACGCCCGTGGACTCCTGCCTGTTCCTGGCGGTGTGGGCCGACGGCAAGGCCGTGCGCACCATCGAGGGCGAGGCGCGCGGCCACGAACTCTCCCCCGTGCAGGAGGCCTATCTGGAGGCCGGGGCTGTGCAGTGCGGCTACTGCACGCCGGGTCTTGTGATGACCACCACCGCCTTCGTGGAGAAGCACGCCGGAAAGCCCGTCAGCCGCGAGGACATCCGGCGCGGGCACGCCGGGAACCTGTGCCGCTGCACCGGCTACACCACCATCGTCAACGCCGTGGAGAGCTGCCTCAAAAAATGAGGCGGGTTGTCCGCTCTTTTCGGTTTTGTGAATTTGTGCTAGGCGCGAGAATCGACACCCGTTCAAAAGGAGCAACGAACCGATGATAGGCAAGACACTCCGCACGCTGGCCGCTGCCGCCGCCGTTTTGTGCCTGGCCCTCCCGGCCCTGGCCCAGACCCCCGTCAAGTTCACCCTGGACTGGAAGTTCGAAGGCCCCGCCGCCCCGTACTTCATCGCCGCCGCCAAGGGCTACTTCAAACAGGCCGGGCTGGACGTGACCATCGACTCGGGCAACGGCTCCTCCGGGGCCGTGAACCGCGTGGCCACCGGGGCCTACGACATCGGTTTCGCGGACATCAACTCGCTCATCGAGTTCAATGCCCAGAATCCGGACAAGGCCCTCAAGGCCGTGTTCATGGTCTACGACTACCCGCCCTTCGCCATCTTCTCCCTGAAGAAGGCCAACATCACCAAGCCCGCCGATCTGGCAGGCAAGACGCTGGGTGCGCCCATCTTCGACGCCCCCCGCAAGACCTTCTCCGCCTTCGCCAAGGCCGTTAACCTCGACCCCGCCTCCGTCACCTGGCAGACCATGGACCCGCCGCTGCGCGAGCCCATGCTGATCCGCGGCGACGTGAACGCCATCTCCGGCTTCTACTTCACGAGCCTGCTCAATCTCGAGAAGGCCGGGGTCAAGGCCGAGGACCTGAACATCTTCAAGTACCCTGATTTCGGCGTGAAGCTCTACGGCAACGCCATCATCGTAAGCCCCGAGATGGCCAAGAAGCCCGAACTGGTGAAGGGATTCCTTGCCGCCGTGGCCAAGGGCTGGAAGGAAGCCATCGCCGACCCCAAGGCCGCCATCGCCTTCGTCAAGGAGAAGGACGGCCTCATCGACGCCGCCCTGGAAGAAAAACGCCTGAAACTCTGCGTGGATATGTGCATCGCCACCCCCTACGTGAAGGAAAACGGCATGGGCGGAGTGGACCCCGCGCGCCTCGCCAAGGCCATCGAGGAGGCTTCGATCTCCTTTGGCCTGAAGACCACCCCCAAGCCCGAGCAGGTGTTTGACTCGTCCTTCATGCCTGACAAGGACGCCCGCAAGGTCTTCTAAACTGGGCTCCGCCCAGACCCGCAAGGGCTCTGCCCTTGACCCGCCAGGGGGAGAAGCCTCCCCCTGGACCCGGCTATTCGCTTCGCGGGATGTGCCGGGAGCCGTGTTGGCGCGCGGGGATACCGCCGGGAACGCCCAAAGCGGCTTTTCCCGGCGGCCAGCCATCGCCGAGGACGGCGATTTCAAGAATATAGCCTGAAGCGCGGCTCGGCGCGCTTCAGGCTTATTGAACAAGATTTCTGCATTGTGGCGGCGCGTAACGCGAAGCCCACTGAGGGTCCAGGGGGATCATCCCCCTGGCGGGAGAGTGCAGAGAGGGCGGAGCCCTCTTTGCCCGCCGGAGGCTCTTACCGCCTATGCCTCCGGCACGCAGCATTTCATTGGGAGCCTATCCGGTGAGCAACCGATTCGTAGAACTGACCAACGTCGACCTCGCCTACACCGAGGACTCAGACGCCCTGGCCGTGCAGAACCTGTCCCTCAACATGGACGAGGGCGAGTTCATCGCGGTCGTCGGGCCTTCGGGCTGCGGCAAGTCCACGCTTCTCAAGCTGGTCACGGGCCTTCGCCCCCCCAGCAAGGGCGCGGTGGTGGTGAACGGCCGCGAGGTGACCGGGCCGCTGTCCTTCGTGGGCATGGCCTTCCAGAACGCCACGCTGCTCCCCTGGCGAAAGCTCCTGGACAACATCATGCTGCCCCTGGAGATCGTGCAGCCTCACAGGTCGCAGCTGCGCAAAGAGCGCGAGCGCTATGTGGAGCGCGCCCGCGAGCTTCTGCGCACGGTCGGCCTGCAAAACCACGAGGACAAGTACCCGTGGCAGCTCTCCGGCGGCATGCAGCAGCGCGCCAGCCTGTGCCGGGCGCTGATCCACGAACCCAAGCTCCTGATGCTGGACGAGCCCTTCGGCGCGTTGGACGCCTTCACCCGCGAGGAACTCTGGTGCGTGCTGCGCGACCTGTGGGAGGCCAAGCCCTTCACCGTGGTGCTGGTGACGCACGACCTGCGCGAGTCGGTGTTCCTGGCGGACACGGTGCACGTGATGAGCCGCAGGCCCGGGCGCATTGTGCACACCCGCAAAGTGGACATCCCAAGGCCGCGCAGCCTGGAAGCCTGCTACGACAAGCATTTCGTGGACATCGTGCACGAGCTGCGCGACCAGATCGAGGCGGTGCGCTGCGTTCCCGGAGTACAGACCGATCTCCAGGAGGAACAGCTGTGCCGTTAAGCCGCAAACAAATGGAGGCCCTGTCCCCCTGGCTGGTGACGCTCGGCCTGTTCATCCTGTGGGAGCTGATCGCCCGCGTGGGCAAGATCCCCAGCTACATCCTGCCCACGCCCAGCCAGTCCATCATCGAGGGCTGGGAGTACAAAGGCCCCATCATGCAGCACGCCCTGCAGACCCTGTACACCACCTCGGCGGGCTTCGCCCTGGCCGTGGTGTTCGGGATGCTGCTTGGGGTGCTGGTCGGGTCGTCCAAGGTGGTCTACAAGGCGCTCTATCCCGTGCTGGTGGGCTTCAACTCGGTGCCCAAGGTGGCCCTGGTGCCCATCCTGGTGATCTGGTTCGGCATCGGCTCGGTCCCGGCCATCATCACGGCGTTTCTCATCTCGTTCTTCCCGGTGGTGGTGAACGTGGCCACGGGCCTTGCCACGCTGGAGCCGGAGCTTGAGGATGTGCTGCGGGTGCTCGGCGCGACCAAGGTGGACGTGCTCATGAAGGTGGGCATCCCGCGCTCGCTGCCGTTCTTTTTCGCCTCGCTGAAGATTGCCGTCACGCTGGCTTTTGTGGGCTCGGTCATCTCCGAGACCGTGGCCTCCAACTCGGGCATCGGCTACCTGATGATGTCGGCCAGCTCCAAGTTCAATGTGCCCCTGGTGTTCGCCGGGCTCATGGTCATCGCCGCCATGGGCGTTGGCATGTACGAGTTCTTCGCCATGCTGGAGCGGCGTTTCACGGCCTGGGCGCACCGGGGATGATCGCGGTGCGCAGGGGTTCTGGAAGGTCCGCGTCGTGAACCCGGTTCGCGAGATGCTTCTGCCTGACGAGCGGGTCGTGGCCTTCGTGGGCGCTGGCGGCAAGACCAGCCTGATCTACTCCCTGGCCCGCCAGCTCTCCGGATGGGGGCAGCGGGTGCTGGTGACCACCACCACGAAGATGATGCCTCCGGCGCGCAACTTCATGCTGCTCACTCCCGGCTCGCGCACTCCCCATTACAAACACCTGACCGTGGGCCGCGCCCTGGACCCGGAAACGGGCAAGCTCCTGGGCGTTGGACCTGATGAAATCCCCGGCCTGCGGGAGCGTTTCCGGGCGGATTACGTGCTGGTGGAGGCCGACGGCGCAGCCGGGCGGCCCATAAAAGCCCCGGAAGCGCATGAGCCGGTGATTCCGGAGTGCTCTGACCTGGTGGTGGGCGTGATCGGGCTGGACGCGCTGGGAAAACCGGCGGACGCCACGACTGTGCACAGGCTGGAGGCGTTTCTGCGCGTTACCGGCTTGAGCGAGGGGGAGCTGATCGGGCCAAAAGCGCTGGCAGCACTGGCCGCTCACCAGGAAGGCTTGTTCAAGGGAGCCCCGGAGTCCGCGCGGCGGGTGGCCTTCCACAACAAGGCGGACCTGGGCGAGGTGGCCGGGCGGGTGTTCGGCTCGGCGCGTCAGGGCTGGTTCTTGAGCCTGGCGTAGTCGTCCGGGGTGTCCACGTCGGTCAGGATGGCCGGGTCGTCCACATCAAGGTAATCCACGGGAGCGTTCGGGCTGGCTAGCAGGGGCCGCGCCCCGGTGTCGCCTTCCAGCTCCAGCACGCGCGCGAACCAGTCAGAGGGGATGATCACCGGATTGCCGCGCCGTCCATCACTGCGCGGCACCAGAAATCGCCCCGGCCTGAAGGCGCTCGCCAGTTTCCCCACCAGCTCCGACGTTATGAGCGGCATGTCGCCCAGAAGGATCATGGCTCCGTCCAGGCCTGGGGGCAGGGCGCGTATGCCCGCCTTGAGGGAGTCTGCCTGACCGGGCAGACGCTTTTGGAAAGGGCATGATACGCGCGTCACCTGTGCAGGAAGTGCGTCAAGGCCCGGAGGACCACCCACAAGAATCACGTGCCGGAGCGCGCAGGCTGCGTCCAGCGCCCATTCCAGAATCGTGCGCCCGCGCCAGGGCAGAATGAGCTTGTCCGCGCCCATGCGGGTCGAGCGCCCGGCAGCCAGGACCACGGCTGCGATGTGGCTGTTTGTTACGATTGCGTGCATGGATGGGCGTCCGTTTGTTACGTTTTGTTGTCAACAACGCTCCAGGGCTGCTGTACTGTTGACAATTGGCCGTAATATCCTCACTTCCGAATAGAAGCGCGAAGCATTGCGGCGCGTCCGAGCATCAAGGATAAAACATGACCCACGAATTCGACCAGGAACTCGACCGGCTGCGCATTGACTCCCTGCGTATGTTCTACATGGTGAGGGAGGCAGTGGACAAGGCCGTGCGGGCCACCCGCCTGCGTGACAGCGCCCTTTCCCAGGAAGTCATGGACGGCGATGAGGCCGTCGACGCCATGGAATGCCTGACCGAGCATCTGGGGCTGCGCCTCCTGGCCCTGAAACAGCCCGTGGCGCGCGATCTGCGCACCATCATGGGCAGCATGCGCATAGCCTCCAACCTGGAGCGCATCGGCGACGAGGCGGTGAACATCGTCGGGCGCAACCTGCTGATGCTCGAGAGCGGCGAGTTCCAGGACGTTCCCTCGGTGTGGAGCCTGGGCGAGTTGTGCCTGGAACTCTTCGACAAGTCCGCGCGCGCCTTCGCGGACAACTCCTTCGACCAGGCCCAGGCCGTGCTGAACGCCCACGAGCAGACCGCGATCAAGCACATGAAGGCCTTCCGCGACCTGACCGAGATCATGATCCGCGAAGCCCGCACCGTGGATCGAGCCGTGCAGCTGTCCTTCGTGGCCTACAGCCTGAAGCGCATCTGCGAACGCAGCTTCAACATCGCCGAGAGCGTCATCTTCATCGTCAAAGGGCTGGATGTGAAGCACCGGAGCTGCCGCACCGGCGAATAAGCAGCCCGGCCGCCGGATTTCACGCGCCTGCCGTCGCAATGCGATGGCAGGCGCGTATTTTGTGCTAGCGTTATGCGCTGCCTGGGCAGCAGGGCTGCTTCAGGCTGATGGCCTTTTCCGGGCACATTTCCTGACAACAGAAGCAGGCGATACAGGCGGCGGGGTCCACCACGGGGAGGTTGGCGTCCAGGGTCAGGGCGTCTGCCGGGCATTGCTCCACGCAGGTTCCGCAGCCGGTGCAGCGGGCCGGGTCCACCACTGGGCGGCTGGCGGAGCGGTCCTCCAGGAGTTTTTGGATGTGGGAGAGGTGCTTCAGGGCGTCCTCGCCCAGGGGCGGAACCTTGAAGTCCGGGATGGGGATGAGTTCGCCCTGGATGTCCAGGTCTTTAAGGGCGTGGCTCCCCAGGCCGAGTTGCGCGGCGCGGGTCAGGAACCGAAGTTTTTCCGGGTCTGCGCCCATCATGCGAGCCATGACCGAGTCCATGGCCACGGCGTTGTCGGCGGCCAGCACCCGGCCTATCCAGCGAAGCTCGGTGGAGGCCGGGCCGTTGCCCTGCATGCCGAGCACGGCGTCCATGATGAAGAGGTCCGGCACGCGCAGGCGGAAAACGTCCACCACCACGTCGTGGAAGCGGGCCTGCCCGCCGGAGAGCTTGTGCAAGGTGGCTTTCTGCGCGCCGGGCAGGATGCCGTAGCTGTTTTTTATGGCCCCGGTGATGCCGGTGAGGCCGTGGGTCTTGAACTTGGGCACGGAGATGACCACGTCCGCGTCCAGCACGTCGGTGGAGACGCTTAAGGAGCCGCCGTAGGCCGGATCGAAGGGGACTTCGCGCGCGTCCAGGCCGATGTTGCGGTAATGCCCGCGCGAGGCGTTAAGCAGGCCGCAGCGCTCGAAGCTCTGCTCGTTGGCCCCGTAGCCCATGAGGCCGGGGTTGTCGCCCACCACGATGCTGGCTGGGTTCCGGGCCTCGACGCATCGCACCACGGCCTCAAGAATGGCCGGATGGGTGGTGACGGCCTCTTCGGGGCGGGCAGGACGCAGCACGTTTGGCTTTATGAGTACTTTCTTCCCCTCTATCTCCAACGCAAACGCCTGGAAAATCTTCTCTACCGCGTCCAGGCAATCCTGATAGTCGGCGGGCAGAATCATGACTGTATGCATACGCTCTCCTTCTCATCCATGACCACGCGCGCCTGAAGCCGACGCGAAGCGGAAAGCCGGGTCCAGGGGGAGGCTTCTCCCCCTGGCCGCCGGAGGCATCGTACTCTTCTCTCTTCACCCTGTGTTGCGTCCGCGATATTCGTTGATACTGATGCAATGCGTAACAAGATAAAACCATTTGTTTTAATTTTGAAATCATTTTCATGTTTTCAAAATTGCGAGACTAACCTTCCAGCCCGAACTCCTTCACCTTGCGGTACAGCGTGGCCAGACTGATGCCCAAGGCCTCGGCGGTGGCGCGCTTGCCTTTCAGACCGTTGCCGAAGCGGGCGAGACCGGTTTCGATGGCGCGGCGCTCCAGTTCGGCCAGGGGCAGCAGCGGCAGATGGGCCTGTGCCCCCTCAGGGCCGGAAAACTCAAGACCGCCCGGGCCGTCCGACCGGGAAAGCCCGTCCCCGGAACCGGAAGCCAGCGCCTCTCTGGGCTTGGGCGGCAGCAGGCCCTCATGCGGGGCGGCTCCGGGCGTGAGCATGTTCACCAGGAACTCCATGGCGTTCTCGAACTCCCGGACGTTTCCGGGCCAGGAGTAGGCCTTGAGCGAGGCCAGGAACCCGGCGTCGGGCTCGGGCACGGGCTTGTTGAAGAGGGCGGCGTATCTGGCCAGGAAGTGGCGCGCCAGCACCTCGATGTCCTCGGGGCGGTCGCGCAGGGGAGGCGTCTCCAGGGGAACGACGTTCAGCCGGTAGAAGAGATCCTCGCGGAAGCGGCCCTGGGAGATGAGCGTGGGCAGGTCCTCGTTGGTGGCGGCGATCACCCGGATGTCCAGCTCCAGCAGGCGGTTGGAGCCCAGGCGGGTGAAGGTGCGCTCCTGGAGCACGCGCAGCATCTTCACCTGAAGATACAGCGGCAGCGCGCCGATCTCGTCCAGGAAGAGAACTCCCGTGTTGGCCAGCTCGAACTTGCCCATGCGGCCCTTGGAGCTGGCCCCGGTGAAGGCCCCGCCGGTGTACCCGAACAGCTCGCTCTCCAGCAGGGTGTCGGGGATGGCCCCGCAGTTGATGGCGATGAAGGGCTTGGCCTGGCGCGGCGAGAGCTGGTGGATGGCGCGGGCCACGAGTTCCTTGCCGGTGCCGGATTCGCCGGTGATGAGAACCGTGGAGGTGGACTGGGCCACCTGGGAAATCTGCTCCTTGAGCCGTTTTATGCGCGGGGAGCGGCCCATGATGGCGTCCAGGCCGAAGGTCTTTCCGGTTCCGGCCAGGGAGGACATGCGCTGGGTGACCTTTGGCAGGGATTCGAACACCAGCACTTTGGCGAAGTGCGGATCGCGCCCGCCGAGGGCGGCCATGTGCCCCACCAGGGAGAGCCTGCGCCCTTCCAGGGTAAGCTCGAAGGCGTCCAGATCGGAGAGGCCGTCGCGGGTGCGGCGCACCTCGATGCCGGTAAGGGGGGCGTCCACGGCAAGGCCCAGCTCGCGCCGGGCCAGGGCGTTGGCGTAGCTGGCCCCGCCCTTGGCGTTGAAGACGATCACGCCCCGGTTGTCAGCGTCCACGATCTGGAGCATTAAGTCGAGAAATTCCGAGGCCTTGGTCATGCGCCGATGCTCTGAGAGCTTCTGGCCGATGGCTTCGGCCATCTGGGCCACGAAGTCCAGGTAGGTGTCGCGGTTGAGCAGCACGCGCTCGCGCTCGGCCTGGGTGAAGCAGACCAGGCCGATGACCCCGACGACGTCCTCGCCGTCCACGATGGGGGTGCACAGGGAGAGCGTCTCGCGGCACTGTTCGCGCTTGCGGCAGCGGCGGCAGAGGGGATGCTCGCGCGGGTTTTCAAGGAGTGTGGTCTGGCGGGTGCGCAGCACATGGCGGTAGACCTCGCCCTCCTCGATGATGCTCTTGCCGACGCCCTGGGCGTAATGCCCGGTCCCGGCGATGCGGATGAAGCCGACGTCCACGATCTCCACGTCGATGCCGGTGACTGTGGCGATGACCTGGGCGTGGCGGGTGAGGGCGTCCTTGATCTGGGCCAGCATGATGTTCTCAGATTGAGATTTTTTTCAGAATAAGAAAGACGCGCCGCCCGCATCGTTCCTTGCTTCTCAAAATAAGAAACCGGGGAGCGTTTGTCCATGACTATCAGCGCGGACAAAGGCCCTGAAAGAGTCGTTGCCCAGGTTGGTGCGAAGCGCGGCACGGGCCTTGCTGCCGACGGCTTCATGACCAGAACCACACTCTTCTGCCCGGCCTGCCAGAGCGAATACGACCCCGCCGACGGACACTTCGCCTGTCCCAAAGCGGGCGACGGACGCGAACACATCCTGGATGCACGCATCGAGGCTTCGGCGGAACTGGCCGAGGAATTCACGGAGTCCTGGCGCGAGCATCCTCATGACCCGCTGCGCGCCTTCGCCTGTCTGGGCGCTGCCCAGGGTGTGGCGGGCAGACCCGCGTTCCGCGACGCAGCCGGACGTTTGCAGGAAGGCCTGGACCGTCTGGAGGGCGCACCTCTTGGCGTGACGCCGCTGGTGCAGACGCCCAAGCTGGCCAAGGCTCTGGGCATGACCGGCACGCTGGCCGTGAAGGACGAGACCGGCCAGCCGGGCGGATCGCACAAGGTGCGCCATCTGGCCGGGACCATGCTCTACCTTGAAGCCCTGCGCGCAGGCGGCCCCAGGCGGCCCCTGGCCATATCCAGCTGCGGCAACGCGGCCCTGGCCGCCGCCTGCGTGGCCCGCGCCGCCGGGTATTCGCTCACGGCCTTCGTTCCCGAGGACGTGCACCCGGATGTTCTGCGCCTCTTGCGCGAGCGCGGCGTGAACCCGGAGGTGGTGGCGCGCCTGTCCACAGGAGGCGGCGACCCCTGCTACCTGGCCTTCCGCGACGCTGTGCGGCGCGGAGCCGTGCCATTCTGCTGCTCCGGGCGCGACAACTGGTCCAACATCGAGGGCGGGCAGAGCCTTGGGTACGAGGCTGCCTTGCAGTGGCAGGCTTTGGCCCAGACTCCAGGGCACATCGTGCTCCAGATCGGCGGCGGCGCCCTGGCCCGGTCCGTGGCCGGGGCCTGGAGCAATCTCGAGGCTCTTGGCGTGGTGCGGGAACTGCCGCGCATCCACGCCTGCCAGACCGAGGGAGCCTTCCCCTTCGCCCGCGCCTGGCTTCTGCTGCTGGCTGAGATCGCCCGCAACGCCGGGTGTGCCTTTCCGCCTGCTTCCGGGTACGCGACGCTCGCGGGAGTGCGGCAGGTGCTGAGCGAAGAGCAGGACGCCATCGCCACCGTGGTGCAATTCACCCGCACCGCGTTCCGGTCCTCTCCGGTGCAGGGCGCGCTGCGCGCAGCAGCCGCGAGCCCCGACAGCTTCATGTGGGCCTGGGACGGCGCTCCCCCGCACAGTCTGGCCCATGGCATCCTGGATGATGAAACCTACGACTGGTATTTCCTGGCCCAGGCGCTCCTGCGCACCGGAGGCCAGGCCGTTGTCACGCCCGAGGCGCTGGTTGCACAGGCCCACGATCTGGCCCTCGCGCACACCCCCGTGAGCGTCTCCGCCACGGGCAGCGCCGGTCTGGCAGGACTTCTGGCCCTGCGGCAGGCGGGCATCGTGCCTGATAACGCCCGCGTGGGCCTCTTTTTCACCGGATTAAACCGCTAATCACGCAAGGACATCCCATGCCCCGCACTCCCATAGCCGTCCCCACGTTCGCCGAGATGCTCGATCCCTCGCGCATCGCTCCCGAAATCCGCCGCAAGGCCCTGGCTGCGAAATCCTCCGACCCCCTGGACCCCATCAACCTGTTCAACATCACCTGGCGCGACGCCCAGGGGCAGGTGACCCACATGGTGCTGCCCAAGGAGCTGACCGGCGTGGACGCCGAGATCGTGGTGATCTACGGCAAGGAGTTCCCCACCGGCAGCCACAAGGTTGGGGCCACCTACTCGGTGCTGATCGAGCAGCTGGTGCGCGGACAGGTGGAGGCGGGCAAACACACGGTGGTGTGGCCCTCCACGGGCAACTACGGCATCGGCGGAGCCTGGGTGGGCGGGCGCATGGGCTTTGATTCCGTGGTGGTGCTGCCCGAGGAGATGAGCGCCGAGCGCTTCGAGATGATCAAATCCTTCGGGTCGAGCATCATCGCCACGCCGGGCTGCGAGTCCAACGTGAAGGAGATCTACGACAAGTGCCACGAGCTCTCCGGCGCTGGCCCCGAGACCGTGCGCATCATGAACCAGTTCGAGCGCTTCGGGAACTACCGCTTCCATTCCACCGTCACCGGCCCCAGCGTGGCCGCATTGGTGAAGGAGCTTGGCGAGAAGGGCGTGGGCAAGGGCAAGGCCTCGGCCTTCGTGTCCGCCATGGGCTCCTCGGGGACGATCGGCGCGGGCGACGCCCTGAAGCTCCTCTGGCCGGACCACAAAATCGTGGGCCTGGAGCCCATCCAGTGCCCCACGCTGTACATGAACGGCTACGGCGGGCACGACATCCAGGGCATCGGCGACAAGCACGTCACCTGGATCCACAACGTCATGAACATGGACGCCATGATGTGCATCGATGACATGGAGTGCAAGCTGGGCCTGCAGATGCTGGTGGAAGCTCCCGGACATGAGGCCCTGATGGCTGCGGGCGTCAGCTCCGACGCGGTGCAGAAGCTGGCCTCCATCGTGGGCATCTCCGGGGTGTGCAACATCCTGGGAGCCATCAAGACCGCGCGCCACTACGGCTTCGGCAAGGACGACGTGGTGGTGACCGTGTGCACGGACAACATAGCCCGTTATCACTCGGTGATGAAGAACCTCACTGAGTCCCACGGTGTCATGGACCGCTCCGAGGCCGACCACCGCCTGGAGGGCATCTTCCACGGCCAGAAGACGGATTGGATTCAGGAGGGCACCCAGGAGGTGCGCAGACGCTGGCACAACCTGAAGTATTTCACCTGGGTGGAGCAGCAGGGCAAGAGCGTGGCCGAGCTTGACGCGCTGAAATCCCAGGAGTTCTGG
Source organism: Fundidesulfovibrio putealis DSM 16056 (assembly GCF_000429325.1). Classification (NCBI taxonomy): domain Bacteria; kingdom Pseudomonadati; phylum Thermodesulfobacteriota; class Desulfovibrionia; order Desulfovibrionales; family Desulfovibrionaceae; genus Fundidesulfovibrio; species Fundidesulfovibrio putealis. Next base: position 77,057 of record NZ_AUBQ01000018.1, on the reverse strand, counting down.
GCCAGGGAGCGCGAGTACGTGCGCGAGACCGACCGGCTGATCGAGGAGTATCGGAAGGGCTAGCAGCCTGTCGAAAACATGTTTTCCGGGCCGGGCAGGGGAGGGCGGAGTCTTTTCCCTGTCCGGCCAAGCATTTGCCGGACCCTGTGCCTGGGAAGGGACTGCCGCCCGTCCGGCGGGCTCTTCACAAGAGGTTTTTTTCAGGCTAATGTGTCGGAATTGTAACACAAGCGCTCAATGGGCGGCATCCTGCCGCAGGGACCTACAACGCAGACAGGAGAGAACGGTATGAAGAAACCCCTTGCAGTCGTGGCCGCGCTGGCCTTGGCGGCGGTCCTGGCGGTGAACGCCCAGGCCAAGACCCTGAAACTCGCGCTCGACGCCGACCCCCCGCGCCTGGACTACATGAGCCAGCTGTCGGGCAACCTGCTGTCCTACGCCGAGTGGGTCTTCGACCCCCTGGTCCGCTGGACCAAGGACATGAAGATCGAAGCGCGCCTGGCCGAGAAGTGGGAACAGAAAGACCCCCTGACCATGCGCGTCTACCTGAAGAAGGGCGTCACCTTCCACTCCGGCAACCCCTTCACCGCCGCCGACGTGAAGTGGACCTTCGACCGCATCCGCAAGGCCCCCGACTGGAAGGCCCTGTACGACGCTTTCAAGGACGTGGTGATCGTGGACGACCACACCGTGGACTTCGTCTTCAACCGCCCCGAGCCCCTGACGCTCAACCTGATGACCTACATCTTCCCCATGGACTCCAAGTTCTATTCGGGCAAGGACGCTGCGGGCAAGGACAAGGACCTGGTCTCCAAGACCGACCCCGTGTTCGCCAACTCCAACGCCTCGGGCACCGGACCCTTCAAGGTCACCTCCTACGAGCCCCAGGTGAAGATGATGCTGGACCGCTTCCCCGCCTACTGGGACAAGAAGTCCAAGGGTAACGTCACCCAGATCGTGCTGACCCCCATCAAGAACCCCGGCACCCGCACCGCGGCCCTGCTGTCCGGCGACGTGGACTTCATCAACCCCGTCAACCCCCAGGACCAGGACCTCATCAAGAAAGAGAAGGGCCTGTCCCTGGTGAACATGCCCTCCGGGCGCGTGATCACCTTCGGCTTCAACCCCGCCGTGCAGCCCGAGTTCAAGGACCTGCGCGTTCGCCAGGCCGTCATCGCCGCCGTGAACAACGCGGGCATCGTTGACAAGATCATGAACAAGCTGACCGTGCCCGCCAACCAGTTCTCGGCCAAGGGCATGTCCGGCTACAATGACACCCTGAAGGGCCGCTTCGACGTGGAGAAGGCCAAGAAGCTCATGAAGGAAGCCGGTTACGAGAAGGGCTTCACCATCACCATGATCGCCCCCAACAACCGCTACACCAACGACGAGAAGATCGCCGAGGCTGTTGCAGGCATGCTGGCCAAGATCAACATCAAGGTCGACCTGAAGACCATGCCCATCGCCCAGTACTGGCCCGAGTTCCAGAAGCGCCAGGCCAGCCTCCAGATGGTCGGTTGGCACCCCGACACCGAGGACTCCGCCAACCTGTTCGAATTCCTGGTCTTCTGCGTCGACAAGGACAAGGGATTCGGCGCGTACAGCTCCGGTTTCTGCGATCCCAAGCTGGACGAACTGGTCAAGTCCGCCAACACCGAGACCGACCTGAAGAAGCGCGACAAGATTCTTCAGAACGCCGAGAAGATGGCTTACGACGAAGCCGCCTTCATCCCCCTGCACTACGAGCCCCTGTCCTGGGCCGCCAAGAAGAACGTGAAGCTCGAAACCTGCATCAACCAGCAGAACTTCCTGTACCTGGGCGATCTGGTCATCGAGTAGCAAACGCCTGAACGCGCAGGCCGGCGGACCAGAGCCAGCAGGCGGTGAAACGCTTGCGATGCGAGCCGGTGCGAAAACGCTGCGCACTGATTGAACAAGCCGGAGGGGCCATGCCCCTCCGGCTTTTTGCGTTTGCGGGGGAGCGCGTCGGAGCAAGCCGACACCCTGAAACAAAACGAACCAAAACAGTTCCGGTTTTCTTGCCCGGTATGCTTGCGAAACAGCCGTCATTTCCACGGGTTGGTTTCCCCAGGGCGGCAGCGTGCCCGGGACCGCGCAAGTCCGCGTGCTCTGGACCAACGGCCCTAAATCGGCTATGCGAGGCAGTTATTTCTGACTCCGGGCGTATTCAGACCCGCACGGCACGCCTTGCGCTTCGGCTTTTCGCCGATTCTCCCGCGCGGGGCGCTTCACGCCATGCGGCCATCATGCGGCTAGGAGGGATTACGGGGCACGCCCCACCGGTAGGGAGGTCAACCAATGTTCGCCTTTTTCATCAGACGGGCAGGCCAGGCCGCGCTGGTCATGGTCGTCATCAGCCTGGTCTGCTTCGCCGTGCAGCACAAGATCGGCGACCCCATCCGCGATCTGGCGGGCGAGTCCGTCTCCGAGGCGGAGCGACAGCTCCTGCGCGAGAAGCTGGGCCTGGCCGATCCGCTGCCCAAGCAGTACATCCGCTTCGTCACCAACGCCGCGCGCGGCGACCTGGGCATCTCCTACATGTTCGGCAAGCCCGCCCTGGACGTCATCCTCCAGAAGTTTCCGGCCACGGCGGAGCTGGTGTTCTGCGCGGTCATCTGGGTGCTGGTGCTGTCTCTGCCCATGGGCATCTATGCGGCCATACGGCCCAAGTCCGTCCTGTCGCGCATCATCATGGGCGTATCCATCGTGGGCGTGTCCATCCCGGTGTTCCTCATAGCCATCATCCTCATCTGGATATTCTCGGTGTACCTGGGCTGGCTGCCCTCCTTCGGTCGCGGCGACACCATCGTGCTGCCCGGCGGCTGGACCACCGGCCTTGCCACCTGGGACGGCATCCGCCACATGATCCTGCCCTCCATCTCGCTGGCCTCGCTCACGCTGCCGCTGTTCGTGCGCCTGATCCGCTCCGAGATGATGGAGGTGCTCCAGAGCGAGTTCGTGAAGTTCGCCTATGCCAAGGGCCTGCCCCTGTGGCGCATCTATCTGGTGCACGCCTTCAAGAACACGCTCCTGCCGGTGATCACCGTGGGCGGCGTGCGCATCGGCACCATGCTGGCCTTCACCATCCTCACCGAGACGGTGTTCCAGTGGCAGGGCATGGGTTTCATCTTCCTGCAGGCCGTGGAGCGCGCCGACACCTCGCTCCTGGTGGCCTATCTGGTGGTCGTCGGTCTCATCTTCGTGGGCGTGAACACCGTCGTGGACCTTGTCTACGGGCTGGTGAACCCCATGGTCCGGGTTACGGGGAGGAAATAACGTGCTTGCCAAATGGACTGCCTTCAAGGATTCCTGGTTCCTGTACCGCTTCCTGCGCGACCCCGTGGCCGTCTCCTGCACCGTGGTCCTCTTCGTGATGGTCGCGGCGGCCTTCCTCGCGCCGGTCATCGCGCCTCATGACGTGTACGACGCCTCCAACACCGACATCCTGGACGCGCGCACCGCGCCCATGTGGCTGGAGGGCGGCTCGTCCAACTTCATCCTGGGTACGGACCAGCAGGGGCGCGACCTCCTCTCCGCCATGCTCTACGGCATGCGCACCTCCATCATCATCGGCCTGGGAGCCACCATCCTCCAATGCCTGATCGGCGTGGTGCTGGGGCTCACGGCGGGCTACGCCGGGGGCAAGACCGACGCCTTCCTGATGCGCATGGCCGACGTGCAGCTCTCCTTTTCCACGCTGATGGTGGCCATCATCATAAGCGTGCTGGTGGACGTACTGCTGGGCAGGCACGCCCTGGCGCTACGCGAACAGATGGCCGTGCCCATCCTGGTGCTGGTCATCGGCTTGGCCGAGTGGCCGCAGGTGGCGCGCACGGTGCGCGCCTCGGTGTTGGGCGAGAAGAAGAAGGAATACGTGGAGGCGGCCCGGGTCATCGGCCTGCCGCCGTTACGCATCATGTTCAAGCACATCATGCCCAACACCCTCTCCCCGGTGCTGGTCATCGCCACGGTGCAGGTGGCCGGAGCCATCATGAGCGAGGCCGCCCTGTCGTTTCTCGGCCTTGGCATGCCCGTCACGCGCCCGTCGCTGGGGTCTCTCATCAAGACCGGCTTCGAGTACATCTTCAGCGGCGCGTGGTGGATCACGGCCTTTCCGGGCATCACGCTGGTTGTGCTCATCCTGGTGATCAACCTGCTGGGCGACTGGCTGCGCGATTTCCTGAACCCCAAGCTCTACAAGAAGGGGTAGCCCCATGACGCCAGAAACCCTTCTCCAGGTGAAAGACCTGGAGGTCACTTTCGCGCTTCGTTCCGGGAAATACCAGGCCGTCAAGGGCGTCACCTTCGACGTGGCCAAGGGCGAGCGCCTGGGCCTTGTGGGCGAATCCGGTGCGGGCAAGTCCATCACCGGGTTCTCCATCATCAACCTCATCAGCCAGCCCGGCTACATCAGCGGCGGGCAGGTGCTCTTCGAGGGCCGCGACCTGAGCAAGCTCTCCCCCGAGGAAATGCGCTCCATCCGGGGCGACCGCGTGGCCATGATCTTCCAGGACCCCATGATGACGCTGAACCCGGTGCTCACCATCGGCCAGCAGATGCTCGAGACCGTGCGCGCCCACCGCAACGTCAGCGAGGACGAGGCCCGCGCCATCGCCATGGACAAGCTGGCCAAGGTGCACATCTCCTCGCCCGAGCGCCGCCTGAAGCAGTACCCGCACGAATTCTCCGGCGGCATGCGCCAGCGCATCGTCATCGCCATCTCGCTCTTGTCCGATCCGGCCCTCATCATCGCCGACGAGCCCTCCACCGCCCTGGACGTGACCATCCAGGCCGAGATCATGGAGCTTCTGCTTGAGCTGTGCGAGTCCGAGCGCATGGGGCTCATCCTCATCAGCCACGACCTGGGCGTGGTCAGCCAGGTCACCCAGCGCATGGCCATCATGTACGCGGGCTACATCGTGGAGGTCGGCCCCACGGCCGAGATCATCACCAACCCGAGCCACCCCTACACCCAGGGGCTCCTGGCCGCGTTGCCGGGCCTTCAGAAGCGCCGGGGCCGGTTGAATCAGATTCCCGGGGTGATGCCCGGCCTCACCAGCATCCCGCCTGGCTGTCCGTTCCATCCGCGCTGCCAGTACGTGATGCCCGTGTGTTCCGAAAAAATTCCCGCCCTGTGCGACCACGGGGCCGTTCGCGTGGCCTGCCACGCCGTCACGCAGGAGGCCCGCTCATGAGCGCCCTGGTCGAGATCAAGAACGTCGAGAAACGCTTCGACATTTCCGGGGGCTTCCTGGATCAGCTGAAGCTGGAGTCCGGTCGCCTCGTGCGCCGCCGCACCGTGGTCAACGCGGTCAACGGCGTGACCCTGTCCATCGCCCAGGGCGAGACCCTGGCCGTAGTGGGCGAGTCCGGGTGCGGCAAGTCCACCCTGGCCCGCGCGGTCATCGGCCTGCACGCCCCCACGGCGGGCGAGGTCTGGTTCGACGGCCAGCGCACCGACAACCTCTCCCCCAAGGATATGCGCCCCTTCCGCAAGCGCATGCAGATGGTCTTCCAGGACCCGTACGCCTCGCTGAACCCGCGCCTGACCGTGCGTTCCATCCTGGAGGAGCCGGTGCGCATGCACTTCCCGGAGCTTTCCCCGGCGCAGGTCACGGAGCGCGTGGCCGAGGTTATGTGCCAGGTGGGCCTGGACCCGGCCTGGGCCGGCAACTACCCGCACGAGTTCTCCGGCGGCCAGCGCCAGCGTGTGTCCATCGCCCGCGCGCTCACCGTGGACCCGGAGTTCATCGTGGCCGACGAGCCCATCTCCGCGCTGGACGTATCCATCCAGGCCCAGATCCTGAACCTGCTCATGGACGCCCAGGAGCAGCGCGGCCTGACCTATCTGTTCATCAGCCACGACCTGGGCGTGGTGCGCCACATCTCCACCCGCGTGGCGGTCATGTACCTGGGCTCCCTGTGCGAGCTGACCGACGCGGACACCCTGTTCGACAGGCCGCTGCACCCCTACACCCAGGCGCTGCTCTCGGCCATTCCCAGGCTGGGCGCGGACCCGGCCAAGCGCGTGCGCCTGATCGGCGAGATCCCCTCGCCCATCAACCTGCCGCCCGGCTGCGTGTTCCACGGCCGCTGCAAGCACGCAGAGGAACGCTGCCGCGTGGAGGTTCCCGTGGTCTTCGAGGCCGAGCCGGGGCACATGGTCGCCTGCCACGGCGTGCAGGAGGGGCGTATTTAGTCTCGCCAAGGTTAAGCGGGTAGGGGAGAGATCGGCTGGCTGGAGCGGGGAGATGGTCGCGGGGGAAAGCCTCCGGCGGCCAAAGGGCTCCGCCCTTGTGGAATCCCTTATGGGGCCTGTCGTGCTTTTGCGAGCCTGGACGGAGCTGCTCGGCGCTCGGGGCTTGCGAACCCTGGCGGAAGCGGGCACTGTCTTCTTCGCGTGCCTTACCAAGTACGTGCGTTTCCTGACGGAATCCAATCCAAGCCCAGGACGTCCCGCGATTGCCCAGACCGTGCGCGTTCATGGCGTTAGCCGCCTGCCTCTTTCTCGCGCTGTTTGCCGTTCCCGGCAGCGTCCAGGCCCTGCCGTTCGTTTCGCCCAAGCCTGAGCCCTTCGAGCACCCCTACAATCTGGTCGCCTCGCGCATCCTTCCCCCGGCCCTGCTTTCAGGGCCGCATCACCGCGTGGAAGAAGCTGTGCAGAACGACGGCTACATGAACTTCTACACCGTTCGCTCCCGCTACGGGCAGTACAAGGTCACCTCAACCGCGCTGCTGGCTCAGCGCGTGGACGAGTTCGCGGCCATGGCCGCCATGGACAAGGCCAGCGGCGCGCAGGAGTTCGGCAAGGGCGTATGGGACGGCGGCGTGAGCGTGGTGATGGGCGTCAAGAACCTGGTCACGGAACCGGTGAAGACTCTTGGCGACGCGGCTTCCGGCGTGGGCAAGCTCTTTTCGCGCGCCGACGAGTCCATGAACGGCAGCCCTGCCAGCAAATACGAGGATTCCACCGGGGCCAAGCTTACCGGGTTCGCATCATCACGCCGGGAATACGCCGTAGCCTACGGCGTGGACCCGTACTCCGCCAACCAGCCCATGCAGGAGCGCCTGCGCTCTGTGGCCGGGGCTGGCTACGCCGGGGGGCTCACCGCCACCGGCCTCAAGGTGCTGATCCCCGGCGGGGTGGGCATCGCGGTCTCGTCCGTTGGCGGCGTGAGCTGGCTCAAGGAAGTCGATCTGGCCCTGCCTCCTGCGGAGCTGCGCATGCAGAACCGTCAGCTGCTCCAGTCCATGGGAATCCAGGAAAAGTCCCTCACTGCCTTCATGGACAACGCTGAGTTCACGCCCACCCAGCAGACTCTTCTGGTGAAGTACTTAAACGACATGCGCCGCGCCGGGAGCAAGTCGGAATTCTTGCGTCTGGCCGCAAAAGTGGCCGATCAGGATCAGGCCAACTTCACCGTGCGCATGGCCAGGATGTACGCCGGATATCATCGCGTCGTGTCTGCGCTGCGCGGGTTCACGCCCGTTGGGGCGCTGCCGGGCGCGGTGAGTAGTGACCGCAGGCTGGTGCTGTGCTTCCCGCTGGACCACCTGTGCTGGACCAAAAACCTGTCCGACCTGACCAAAAGCGTGGAGGCCGCGTTGGAGCGGCACAACGTAACCGGCGTGGAGCTGTGGCTGACCGGCACGGTCAGCCCTGCGGCCAGAAAGGCGCTGACCGCCCGCAAGTGGACCATCCGGGAGAAAGCGGGCAAGGAGCTGATGGGCGAGACCATGTGACGCGGGGCGGGGCATTGGAGCGTGGCCGGAAACGTGCCCGGATGGCGGAAGGAGTGTCGCGGCCAGGGGATGCAGGCCGCCTGGGGGATGAAAAGCTGGAAGCGGACCGTGTTGCGCAGGAAATAAAAAGGGGGCCGTGAGGCCCCCTTGATGTATCAGCTAGGTCAGGCGCTTAGGCGGCCTGTCCATCCTCGCGCTTGGCGGCGGGACGTTCGTCCTGCTCGCGGCGGGTGGTCTCGCGGTTGCCGGAGGCGTCGCCTTCAGTGGGACGACCGTAGAAGCCCTGGTTGCCGCCACGGTTGTTGTAGGGGCGGGCGGCGCGGGGGGTGTCCTCGCGTCCGGCTCCGGCATAAGGACGGCTCTGGCCCGGCTCGCCGTAGGTGCGGCGGGTGTCGGTGCGTTCGCCTTCCTGGCGGCGGGGCTGGCCCTGATAGCCTTCGGTGCGGCGGTTGTCCTGGCCGCGCCAGTTGCCGCCGTCCTGACGGTCGGTGCGGGGAGCGGCAGGCCTGCCGCCGTTATCGGCGTAGCGGCCAGCGGGGGCCTGGGAGCCGGTGCGGGCGTAACCGCCCTGGCCTTCGGCGCGTGCGGGGCGGCCCTGGTACTGGCCGCGCGGGGCCTGCCAGGAGTTGCCTTCACGGTCGGGGGCGTTGCTGCGGGGCTGGTCGGAACCGTAGGAACCGGCGTTGCCCCTGGAAGGAGCGCCCGAAGCGTGATGCCCGTGGCCACGGTCGCCGTAGGCGGACCTGCTGGAATCGCCTGCGCCGCCATTGGCTGCGCTGTAGGCGGAGCCGGAGCGGCCGTACTGGCCGCGCTGGCCGTGGCCGGAGCGCTCGTTGCGAAGGGGCGGACGGTCGAACTCGGTGTTGCGTTCGGTGTTGGTGGCCGCGTAGTCGAAGCCGGGCAGCTTGCGGCGGTCGATGGCCTTGCCCAGCAGGCGCTCGATGGCCCTGACCATGGACACGTCATCGCTGGTCACCAGCGAGTGGGCCTGACCCTCGCGCTCGGCGCGGCCGGTGCGGCCCACGCGGTGCGTGTAGGTCTCGGGGGTGTCGGGCAGGTCATAGTTGACCACGTGGGACACGCGGGACACGTCGATGCCGCGCGCGGCGATGTCGGTGGCCACCAGGATGCGGAAGCGTCCCGCCCGGAAGCCTTCCATGGCCTTCTGGCGCTGGGCCTGGCTCAGGTTGCCCTGGAGGCAGGAGCTGGAATAGCCGCTGCGGTCCAGCTGCTCGGCCAGGCGCTTGGCGCGGTGCTTGGTGCGGGTGAACACCAGCACGGAGCCTTCCTTGTTGTCGTCCAGCAGGGTAAGCAGAAGCTTGGTCTTCAGGTGCTGGGGCACGGGGTACAGGCACTGCTCGATGGTGCAGGCCGGGGCCGTGCGGCCGATGCGCACCAGGGCCGGGTCCTTCAGGGTCTCGTTGGCCAGGCCGCGAATGGAATCGGGCATGGTGGCCGAGAAGAGCAGGGTCTGGCGCTCGGCGGGCAGCCTGGACAGGATTTTCTTGATGTCGGGCAGAAAGCCCATGTCGAACATGTGGTCGGCTTCGTCCAGGACCAGCACGTCAACGCCGGAGAGGTTGGCGTTGCCCTGGTTCAGGTGGTCCAGCAGGCGGCCGGGGCAGGCAACCACGATGTCCGCGCCGCGACGCAGGTTGTTGGCCTGGGGGCCGAGGCCCACGCCGCCGTACACGGTGACGGTGCGGAAGCGCAGTCCCTTGGTGTATTCGCGGGCGCTCTCGTGAATCTGTTCGGCCAGCTCGCGGGTGGGGGCGATGATCAGGCAACGGCACGAGCCGCGAAGCGGCTTGGGATTCTTCAGGAACCTGTCGATTATGGGCAGCAGGAACGCGGCGGTCTTGCCGGTGCCGGTCTGGGCCAGACCCATGACGTCACGCCCCGCAACGACATGAGGCATGGCCTCAGCCTGAATGGGGGTGGGGGTTTCGTAGCCGAGAGCCTTGATGTTGGTGGAAATAGCGGAATGAAAATCGAAGTCTGCGAATTGCAAAGGAGATCCTTGGGTTCGTGTTGCAGAGCGATGACGCAGATATGACACGCTTTTTAGCTGCAAACACGGTCAAGGAGGCTTCATCGGGGAAAATGCCGGTGCGGCAAATACAGTCTGATTGGGATGGGGCGGGACTTGCAGCTGGTCCTCGCCTCGCAGGCAGGCATGCCGGGGCGGATAACCGCCAAGCACTCCTTCTAAGCCTTTCCTGGATGGTGTCAACTTCTTTCACGACCGTATTCGTATTATTTCACTTCCGGGTTTGAACCGGATGAAACGGCCTTGACCCAGGCCTGCTCTTCTGCAAAAAACCGGAGGTTTTTCCGATTTTTCGTCAACCATAAGACAACAAGGAGCGGGGCATGCCGGTAACCGTGGTCGATCATCCGCTGGTCAGACATAAGCTGGGCATTTTGCGCGAAAACGGCGTGAGCACCAACAACTTCCGCGATCTGGCCAACGAAGTGGCCAGGCTTCTTACCTACGAGGCCACCAAGGACCTGAAGACCGAGAAGAAGGTCATCAAGGGCTGGGCGGGCGACGTGGAAGTGGAGCAGATCAAGGGCAAGAAGATCACCGTGGTGCCGGTGTTGCGCGCGGGCCTGGGCATGATGGACGGCGTGCTGGACATGATCCCCGGCGCGAAGGTCAGCGTGGTGGGCATGTACCGCAACGAAGAGACCCTGGAGCCGGTGCGCTACTACGTGAAGCTGGCCAAGGCCATCGAGAAGCGCACCGCGCTGATCCTCGACCCCATGCTGGCCACCGGCGGAACGCTCATCGCCACCATCGACCTCCTCAAGGAGGCCGGATGCAAGAAGATCAAGGGCCTGTTCCTGGTGGCCGCCCCCGAAGGCCTGGCCAGGCTGGAGGCCGCCCACCCCGACGTGCACGTCTACGTGGCCGCCATCGATGAGCGCCTGAACGACGTGGGCTACATCATCCCCGGCCTTGGCGACGCGGGCGACAAAATCTTCGGCACCAAATAAGGAGTCCGTCACATGGCGCAGTCACTTCCCACTGATTACAAGCTGCGTGCCCGCGACTTCCCCGTCGGCGCGCAGATGCTCTTCGTTGCCTTCGGCGCGCTGGTGCTGGTGCCCCTGCTCACGGGCCTGGACCCCAACGTGGCGCTCTTCACCGCAGGCGTCGGCACGCTCATCTATCAGGTGCTCACCAAGTTCCAGATCCCCATCTTCCTGGGCTCCTCCTTCGCATTCATCGCCCCGGTGATGCTCAGCATGCAGCGCTACGGCATGGCGGCCACCCTGGGCGGGCTCGCTTCCGTGGGCGTCATGTACATGCTGTTCGCCTTCATCATCAAAGCCAAGGGCACCGCGTTCCTGAAGCGCTACCTGCCCCACATCGTCACTGGCCCGGTGATCATGGTCATCGGCCTGATCCTCGCCCCTGTCGGCGTGTACATGGCCATGGGCAAGACCGGCGACGGCGCCAAGGTGCTCTATCCCGAGAACCAGGCCATGATCATCTCCATGATCTCCCTGGCCGTCACCGTGCTGGTGGCCATCAAGGGCAAGGGCATCCTGAAGCTCATCCCCATCCTGTGCGGCATCATCGCGGGCTACGCCGTGAGCCTCGCCATGGGCATCGTGGACTTCGCCCCCGTGGCCGCCGCCCCCTGGTTCAAGCTGCCGAACTTCGTCACCCCCACCTTCAGCCTCGAGGCCATTCTCATCATCATGCCCGTGGCCATCGCCCCCATCATCGAGCACATCGGCTCCATCCTGGCCATCGGCTCGGTCACCGGCAAGAACTACATCGACAAGCCCGGCGTGCACCGCTCCCTCATGGGCGACGGCGTGGCCACCACCCTGGCCGGTTGCCTGGGCGGACCGCCCCTGACCACCTACGCCGAAGTCACCGGCGCTGTCTCGCTCATCAAGATCTACAACCCGGCGCTCATGACCTGGGCCTCCATCACCGCCATCGGCCTTGCCTTCATCGGCAAGCTGGGCGCGCTGCTCCAGACCATCCCCGCGCCCGTCATGGGCGGCATCATGCTGCTGCTGTTCGGCGCCATCATGGTGGTGGGGCTCAACTCCCTGGTGCAGGACGGGCAGGACCTGATGAAGCCGCGCAACATGGTCATCGTGGCGCTCATCGTGGTGCTCGGCATGGGCAAGATGAGCTTCTCCTTCTGGGGCATCCACCTGGAAGGCATCGGACTGGCCGGTGTGGCGGGCGTGTTGCTGAACGCGCTTCTGCCGCGCGACAGAGTCGAGACGGAGAGTTAAGCAGGAATTTCGGGCTGTGGCCGAGTCCTGCTGGGCTCCGCCCAGACCCGGCAGGGCGCTGCCCTGCATCCGCCAGGGGGATGATCCCCCTGGACCCTCAGTTGGCTTCGCGTAATGTGCGCACGACCGGACCAGGATTGATCGATCCTGGTCCGGCTTTTTTTGGGGAGTTGCGTGCGGTATTTCGATACCCGATTGATTCTATTTTTGTTTCTGCTGGATTTGCCGACCTGAACGCGTCATACTGAGCGCCAGCGTCGGCCAGACTCTGGCCGTAACCCGAATCGCAAAGGACCACTCATGCGTAAATTTGCTCTCATCGCAATTGTTATCGCCCTGAGTCTGGGCGTGTCCATGACCGCCTTCTCCGCCGTCACCAAGGAAGACTTGCGCAAAGCCCTGAAGGAGAATCCGGATGTCCTTCTGGATGTTTTGCGCGAACACAACATCGAGTTGTTTGAAATAGTGGACTCGGGCGTCAAGGCCAAGCGCGCCGCCGACGTGAAGAAGCGCCGCGACGCCGAGCTGGCCAAGCCCCTGGCTCCGGTGGTGGATGCGGCCCGCGTGGTCGTGGGAAACCCTGACGCCCCCGTGACCATCGTGGAATATTCGGATTTCCTGTGCTCCTACTGCGCCAAGGGGGCCAAGACCCTGGACGCGCTCGTGGTCGCGCATCCGGACACGATCCGCGTGGTGTTCAAGCACATGCCCGGCGAGGATACGTCCATGAAGGCGGCTCTGTACTACGAGGCCATCCTGCTCCAGGACCGGGCCAAGGCCAAAAAGTTCCATGATCTGGTCTTCGCGGCGCAGGAAGAGGTCATCAAGGGCAAGGAAGACACGCTGAAAAAGTTCGCCAAAGAGGTCAAGGCCGACATGTCGCGCTTGGCCGCCGACGTGAACGGCAAGGAGCTCATGGCGCGGCTGAACGCGGACGACAAGGAGTCCCGCCAGTACGAGATTCAGGGCACGCCCGCCTACGTGGTCAACGGCGTGTCCATCCGGGGCGCGCAGCCGCTGGCGGAGTTCGAGGAGGTCATCAGTCTGACTGCCGGGAAGAAGTAGCCTGGTGTCGGAGTTTGAGAGACATGAATATGTTATTCAAGCTGTAAATAAGTGGTTTTGGCTGGTTGCCTTGATAATCCGTATGGACGGATTTTGAGGACGCAACACGAGCTGGGCTCCGCCCAGACCCGGCAGGGCGCTGCCCTGCACCCGCCAGGGGAAAAGCCTCCCCTGGACCCGGCGATTTGCTTCGCATCGTGCGCGGGCGTGTTTGGGGGGGGCGGGGCAGCCGGGGCTACATCGAGGCCATTTCGTGGCGCGCGGCGCGCGTGAGGAATGCGGAGCGGGTCAGTCCGCGCCCCTTGGCCGCCTTGTCGATCTCTTCGAGTGTTCCGGCAGGAAAGGACACGTTCACGCGGACCGTGCGTTCGTCCAGAAAGCCGAGGTCCACATTGACCATGGCCCACACCGCGTCCTTGTAGAGCGGGTCGTCTTTGTAGGCTTCCAGGCCAGCCGACGCGGGCTTCCGGGAGGCGTCCTCCAGCAGGAGTTCGACGGCCTCCTGGACGTTTCCCAGCGCCTCTTCCAGGGTGTCTCCAGCCGTGTTGCACCCCGGTATGTCGGGAAGCGTCACGCCGTACGCCTTGCCTTCTTCAATGAAAATCGCGGCGGGAAAGAACATTTTCCCCTCCTATTCGATCCTGGCATCCTTGCGCAGGATTTTGTTGACCAGCCCCACGCCGAGATCTTTCCTGGGATGCGGGACGATTGCGACTCGACCGTCGGGGTGGCGGTATTTGTGATGGCTGCCTCGGATACTCACCAGCTTGAAACCGGCTTGGACAAGAATCTTGGCGAGTTCCGCGCTGTTCATGCGATGACGATACACACTGTGATGTGTATTGTCGAGGGGGCAAAGAAAAGGCTCCGGTTCCGGAGCCATTTCTTGTCAGTGTACGAATCTCGTTGAGGGTGGGCGGCGTCTTTACGAACCCGAAAGCTCCTTGAGCACCTCCTGCATGTGCTTGATGTGGAACTGCACGTGGAAATCCCCCAGCCCGAAGATCAGTTTCCCCAATGTCGGGTATTCACCCAGCGGCGATTCCTTGAGCATGGGGATGCGCGCCTTGCGCGAAAGCTGCTCCTGTGTGAGCGACGCGGCGAAATCGGCAATCCGTCCGTATTCCTCCAGGGCTTCGCGGCAGAGCTTGGCAAAGGGCGTTCCGGCCCGCTCAGGGCTGAAGTGGGTGTTTTCGGGGATTAGATCAAGGGTGGGGGTGTTTTCTTCCAGGAACCGGCGCATCACCTTGACGTGGGCGTCCTTGCCCGGCCCGATCAGGTGCGAGAGGATTTCCTTGGGCGACCAGCGGCCCTCGGGAGACCGGGATGCGTCGGCCTCGTCCACGCCCTGGCAGGCCGTGGCGAGCTCCGACATCTTTTCCCGGACCACCTGCGCCAGTTGCGCTCCAGTCATGTCAGCCATGTTTGATACCTCCGTAAACCCGCACGCGGGTTCCAATTTAAGTCAAAATACTCCACTCCCGGCGAATAAGGCAATATTCGCGTGAGCGGCCACATCCGTCTTTCTCGCCGTATTGATGAAATGAGCAATTTTGTTCAAGTCGCCCGCCGGGCGAAAGTGTAGAACTCGACCCACGACAACGAGGCCGGGGATCAGCCATGAACAGGGACAACCAATTCAACTTCACGCACAGCAGGCGCCTGCCTGGGGTCACGGTGCTCGACGCCGTGATGTGCGACTTCTCCTATGAGAAGCACGCGCACGAGGAGATCGCCGTGGGCGTCACCCTCGAGGGCCGCCAGGACTTCTCCTGCGGGGGCGTCGGCTACAGGAGCATGCCCGGCAACGTCATCCTGTTCAATCCTGGCGACGTCCACGACGGCCACCCCGGCGACGGGTCCACGCTCAGGTACACCATGCTCTACATCCGCCCGGACCGGATCGCCGAGCTTGCGCGAGACACGCAACGCCACGGGGACGCATCCTTGCGGGTCCCGGTGACGGTCTGCCGTGACCGCGCGCTCGGCTCGCACGTGCTCGCGCTCTCCAGCCTGGTGACGTCCCGGCGCGGCTCCGTGCTGGAGCAGGAGATGCGACTGTACGAGATCGCCAGGATACTTTCCCGCAAGTCCGGCGCGCCCGCCCCCGGCGACTGGCCGCACAGGAAGGAGGCCAGGATGGTCCAGGCGCGCGACTACATCCACGCCAATCTGGAGCGCGACATCTCCATCGAAGAACTGAGCGCGGTGGCCAACCTCTCCAAGTACCACTTCATCCGCATGTTCCACGGCCACTTCGGGAGCACGCCGCACCAGTACGTGCTCAACTGCCGGATCAACAGGGCCAAGGCCGTCCTCTCGGAAGGGACTTCGCCCACGCAAACGGCGCAGCTGCTTGGATTTTCCGACGTGAGCCACCTGAACAGGCGCTTCAAGCGGGCCTATGGCGTCACCCCGAAACAGTACCAGGTCCAGCTGCTGCGTTAGGAGAATGCCATGCTCAACATTATCATGTTCTCGATAGGGATCATGTACACGCCGGGGCCGGTGAACCTGCTCAGCTTCAACAGCGGGTTGCGCAGCAGGCTGACCGCGCAGATTCCGTTCTCGCTGGGGGTGTCCAGCGCCCTGTGCGCGTGGTTCATCCTGGTGGGCTACGCCGGGAGCTCCCTGGCGGACCAGGCCATGCAGCCGTACCTGGGTGTGCTCGGGTGCGGATTCATCCTGTATCTGGCCTGGAAGGTGTTCACCTCCCGCGTGAACCTGGACGGCCCGGACAGGCCGTCCGCCAGCCTGACCTACAGGGACGGCCTGCTCATGCAGCTTCTGAACCCCAAATCCTTCATGGTGGTGCTGCCGGTGGCCACGGTGCAGTTCCCGGCGGCGGACATCACGGGCGTTCAGATCGCGGTGTGGTCGGCGCTGCTCTCCCTGCTGGGCTTCGGCGCGCCCATGGCCTACGCCGTGGCGGGCATGGCCGTGGGGCGGAGGGTCGCACGGCCCGCCGTCTTCAGGATGTTCAACCTGCTCATGGGCCTTTTGCTGGTGTTCGTGGCCTTCGACATCGCCTACCACCACGTCGTTCTCCCGCTCGGCAGGTAGTCCGGCGAACAGACGAACGCCCGGCTCCGCATTGCGGGGCCGGGCGTTCGTCTGTTCGCCGTATTCGGGGAGAGTCGTCTACTCGCCGGTCTTGGCGCTCTTGGCGATAGGCTGGATGAACTGCGGCTCGGAGTCCCAGGGGAAGAGGATCCAGGTGTCCTGGCTCACTTCGGTGATGTAGGCGTCCACCAGGGGACGCCCCTCGGGCTTGGCGTACACGGTGGCGAAGTAGGCCTTGGGGACCATCTCGCGCACGGCCTTGGCGGTCTTGCCGGTGTCCACCAGGTCGTCCACCAGCAGCCAGCCTTCGCCGTCCCCCACCACGCCCTTGAGGACGGTTACCTTGTCGCCCTGGCTCTGCCAGTCGTAGCTGGCCACGCAGATGGTGTCGATGACCCGCACGTCCAGTTCGCGCGCAAGGATGGCCGCCGGGATGAGCCCGCCCTTGGTGATGGCGTAGATTCCCTTCCAGGGGCCGAGCTCCATCAGCCGCCAGGAGAGGGCTTTGCAGTCGCGGTGCAGATGATCCCAGCTGACGGGATACATGCGGTGATAACGTTCGGAGTCGGACATGCTAAGGCTCCTGTGTGGGGTGGAAAGTGCTTGGCTCAGTAGGGTATTTCTTCGCGCCGGGCAAGCCCCGGCGGCTGCCCCGAGAGGTGGCGGCCCTGTATTCATGCGGGCTGCGAAGCTTCAGGCTTGCCATCGCGCACAAAAAAATGTAGAGTAACAATTAGTTGATAATACTGCAGATTTTCCTGTCCAGCCAAGGCGTAACACTCCAAGTGCGAGAAATGAAACGTGGAAATTAACGGTTCCGCTTCTGATGAATCCTCTTCCTGTTTTCTGTCTCGCCATCCCGTTTTTGACAAATCCAAAAAGGTGGTGGCGTACGAAGTTGCGGCCCGTTCCTGCCTGACGTCATCGAACTCCGCCCATGTGGATGTGGACGCTTTCTCCTGGATGGTCAGCGACGGAGCCTCGGAACTCCAGATATTGCTGGAGGAGTCCGACCGGCTCCTGATCAGTGTGCCGGACGTCATGCTGGACGCGCCCGAGGTGCACCTGCTCCCCATGGACTTCTGCCATCTGGTGGTGAGCCCGGAGCAGACCGAACGCGAAAACCTGGAGGAGGTCCTCTCTTTTCTGAACGAGTTCGGCTACCGCATCGCCCTGCGGTTTGACGAGTCCTGCCAGGGCTACGCCCCCCTGATGCGCTTCGCCGATACGGTCATCCTGGACTTGGAGCGCTTAAAGCCCATGGAGTTGGCCAAGGATCGCAAGTTCCTGAAAAATTTGAACGTCTCCTGCATGGTGGACAACGTGAACTCCTGGGAGGCTTTCGCCGGATGCCGCGCGCTCGGGTTCGACGCCTTCCAGGGCAGCTTTTTCGGCCGCCCGGAGATCGTTAAGGGGCGCAAGCTCGAAGCCAACCAGCTCACGCGCGTGGAGCTCATGGGCAAGCTCCTGGAAGAAGAGACCACCTACAAGGACATGGCCGCCACCCTGGCCAAGGACGTGCTGCTCAGCTACCGGCTGCTGCGCTATGTGAACGCGCCGGGCATGGGCCTTGGGCGCACGGTGGACTCCATCGAGCACGCCGTGGCCATCATGGGCGACACGGCCTTCAAGCGCTGGGCCATGATGGCCCTGGTGGCCAGCCTGGACGCCAGCCCCAAGGGCGAGGAGCTGGCCTATCTTTCGCTTCAGCGCGGCAGCTTCCTGGAGAAGCTTTCGCAGCGCACCCCTTCCTCCCCGCTGCCGCCCAAGTCCATGTTCCTCTTGGGCCTGTTTTCACTGCTCGACGCCATGATGGGCCAGCCCATGAGCGAGCTCACGCCCACCATGCCCATGGACCCGCGCATCAAGGCGGCCCTGTGCGGCGACAAGAACGCCCTGAGCCCGTGGCTGGAGCTCCTGAGTTGCATGGACCAGAACCGCTGGTGCGACGTGGGTGTGCTGCTCTCCGGCAAGAAGATCAGCCACTTCGCCGCCGCCAGGGATTATCTGGCCGCCTCGCGCTGGGCCAGGGTCTGTTTCAAGGCGGGCAAGGAAGGCGTCGTTCAGGCGGTCGCGGACTAGGCCGCGTTATTGAAAAACATGACCATGTTTTTCAATATCAAAATAAATGGTTCTCTTTGTTCAGGTTCATGAACTGCGTGAACCTGTTTTGAGAACGACGCACGAGACCTCGCCATCCCTGGCCGGGCTGAAAATTTCGAGAAAAACAACCACCCCGCGATGTGAAGGAGCTATTACGGAGATGATCAAGAATATAGTCATTCTGCCCGGAGACGGCATCGGTCCCGAGATCATGACCCAGGCCGAGAAGACCCTGAAGAAGATCGGCGAAAAATTCGGGCACGAATTCAAGATCAGCTACGAGCTGATCGGCGGCGCGGCCATCGACGCCGAGAACAATCCCCTTCCCCAGAAGACCATCGACGCCTGCAAGGCCGCCGACGCAATCCTGCTCGGCGCGGTGGGCGGCCCCAAGTGGGACAACATCGAGAAGTCCATCCGCCCCGAGCGCGGGCTGCTCGGCATCCGCAAGGAACTGGGCCTGTTCGCCAACCTGCGCCCCGCCAAGCTGTTCGAGGAGCTCAAAAGCGCCTGCTGCCTGCGCGCCGACATCATCGGCCAGGGCCTGGACGTCATGGTCATCCGCGAGCTGACCGGCGGCGCGTACTTCGGCACGCCCAAGGGCCAGGAAGTCCGCGACGGCGAACGCGTGGCCTACAACAACATGATCTATTCCGAATCCGAGATCCGCCGCATCGCCAAGGTCGGCTTCGAGACCGCCCGCAAGCGCGGCAAGAAGCTCTGCTCCGTGGACAAGGCCAACGTGCTGGACGTGTCCCAGCTGTGGCGCGAGGTGGTGCTGGAAGTCGCCAAGGATTACCCCGACGTGGAGCTGTCCCACATGTACGTGGACAACGCCGCCATGCAGTTGGTGCGCAACCCCGCCCAGTTCGACACCATCGTCACCGAGAACCTGTTCGGCGACATCCTCTCCGACGAGGCCGCCGTCATCACCGGGTCCATCGGCATGCTGCCTTCGGCCTCGCTCGGCGCGTCCGGCCCCGGCCTGTACGAGCCGATCCACGGCTCCGCCCCGGACATCGCGGGCCAGGACAAGGCCAACCCGCTGGCCACCATCCTGTCCGTGGCCATGATGCTGCGCTATCAGTTCTCCATGTCCGCCGAGGCCGACGCCATCGAGAACGCCGTGACCTCCATCCTGAAGGAAGGCTACCGCACCGGCGACATCATGGAGCCGGGCAAGACCATGGTGGGCTGCGTGAAGATGGGCGACCTGGTGGCCGAGCGCCTTTAGGGTCGCTTTGGTGACTGCCGGACCGGCTCCCGGAGCCGTGTCCGGCAAAGTGCGGCGTCCCTGGGACGCTGCGCTGATTGATTCCCCGAATACGGAAAGGGAGGGCCTTGCGGCCCTCCCTTTAGTGTTTTGCTGCCAGCCGCGCGTGGCTGCCGCTTACTCTTCCCTGTTGATGACCCGCCAGCCTTTCGCTCTCTTCTGGAAGAAGCCGCTCTCGGTGAGCGCCCGCCTGATGGTTCCCTCCTGCTGAAGCCTTTTGAGCCCGATGCCGAGGGCCTTGAACACCTGGTCCCCGAGAGGATGCTTCTTCGAGACCATCCAGCAGCGATTGCCCGGCAGGACCACCTTGATGCCGGGAACCGGAACCAGGGGGAGCCCGGAAATTGAAACCGACATATCCGGTTTGGACGAGAATTCCAGAAGCGTGAAGTCCGCCCTGCCCAGACTCAGAAACTTCGCAATCGTCTGCAATTCGTAAACGGCGTGGACATCCTTGACCTCAAGCGACCGCAGCAACGCGACGTCGCCTTTCCAGGTTCCCACGATCACCGCGGAACGGTCTTTGAGTTCTTTCCCGTTCTGCACGGAAAGCATGGGTGCGTTCGAAGGATATGTGTACATGCCCTTTTCGAATGTGCCGTCGGTAATGACGGGATCACTTTTGTACACCGTATCATCGAAATCATAGTCCCAATAGTCCTGCGAACCCACGACCACTCGGCCGCATTTCACCTCGGTCCTTTCCCTCTCCGAGTTCGGCACGACGTGGAATTCAAACTCGACGTCGTCCATACCCCCGAGAAGCAGCGCCTTCTGCATGAGGACCAAGCTCACCACGTTACGGGAAGCATAGGGGGAACTGAAAGAGGACACTTGCCCTGGTGTCCTGTTGTCCATGAAGGCCAAATAGCTCATTTCGAGGTTTATTGTGGCCGAAACAGAAATGGTCGTTTTTGCCAGCAGCGGGCGGTGGTGCGAACACAGGAAGAGAGTAAAACAGACGCACAGGCAGATGAACCTGAGCATGGAACGTCCATGGCTGCATGACCAGCGTGTCGAAGATGCGGCGGCCTGGGCGCTGCTGAAAATGACGAACTGCCTCATAGGGATGTTACGCTAAGTCAAGCATGAGTCGTAGTCCAGCGCCTTCGCAAACTGCTGTTTGGATGGAAACGTGCGGAAAAACGAATGACGCTGTGCAGTCGGCTGGAACTGAAACCGCAGTAGCGGCGCCCCTCGTGACCGTGCAATCGACGGATTCGTTCGCGATGCATGCAGATCGAGTCCCCTGGCTGTGTCGGTCCAGCCTGGATGCCAGGCAATGCGGTCAGCCTCGACCGGGCTTGTTCCTGGGCGTTCATATCCTCATTGACGGACTTCAAGCTAACATGTCAATCTTGACATAATTGAAGGTGGGGGCCGAAGCACTATTCCGGACAGCTGCCCGCTCTTCATGGAGGAGTCGTCATGGAAAGAATGGACACAGCCGGGCAGTCGAAAATTGCCGTGGTGGGTATCGGAAACGTGGGCGCAGGGTTCGCGTTCGCCCTCAGCCTCAAGCGGTTGGTGGGGGAGCTGGTACTCGTCGATGCAAACGCGGCCAAGGCGGAAGGCGAGGCCATGGACATCATGCACGGCCTGCCGGACGTCTGCCCGTCGCTGCCCTGCGTGGTCGGGGCGGGCGGGGTGGAACTGGTGCTGGAATCCATGCTATCCGAGGAGCAACATCAGGCCCTGGCCAACTCGGCCATGGTCCTGCGTGAAAATGCGCGCGCATTAGGCGTAATCTGAGTGTCATTCCGTCGGAATATGGTGCATGTAGTCCATGAAAGCTCAATAACAGCAAGGAGAGCCGCATGCTGGATTGCGAAAGAAGCTACTTCAAGACGCTATACGAGGCCATCCGGGTAATCAACTCGAGCCTGGAACCCATGGAACTGCTGGGCAGGATAGCCGAGCAGACCGCCAAGGCGCTGGAGGTAAAGGCCTGTTCGCTCAGGCTTTTGGACCGTTCCGGCGCAAACCTCCTCCCTGGGGCGTCCTTCGGGCTGTCCAAGGGGTATCTGCGCAAGGGCAAGGTCGAGGTGAATAAGAGCAAGCTGGACAAGGAGGCTTTGGCCGGGGCCACGGTGCACGTGCGCGACGCCTCCACCGACGACCGTTTCCAGTACAAGGATGCCGCCAAGACCGAGGGCATCAAGTCCGTGCTTGTGGTTCCCCTAAAGCTCGAAGACAAGAAGATCATCGGCGTCATGCGCGTCTATTCCGCTGAAGAGCGCGACTTCTGCGAATCCGAGGTGGAATTTTTGATCATCATGGCCAACCTGTCGGCCATAGCCATAGAGAACGCCCGGCTGCACCAGGCGCTCAAGTCGGACTATGAGCTGCTCACCGCCTTCCAGTATCAAACCTTCGAGGACTAAAGAGGTCTCCATGAGCAAGGTAAAAGTCGGCATCAACGGATTCGGCCGCATCGGCCGCCAGGTGCTCAAGGCGCTCTACGAGCAGCACAAGGACATTGCCGAGGTGGTGGCCGTCAACGATCTCTTCGATACCCACACCAACGCCCATCTGCTGTCCTACGATACCAACTACGGCCGGTTCGCCGTGGACATCCGCACCGAGGGCGACGACATGGCCGTGGGGGACTGGAGCGTGCGCTGCTTCAAGGAGCGCGACCCAAAGAACATCCTCTGGGGCGAGACCGGCGTGGACGTGGTGGTTGAATCGACAGGCATCTTCAGGACCGGCCCCCAGGCCTCCATGCACCTGGAGTCGGGCGCGAAGAAGGTCATCATCTCCGCACCGGCCAAGGACGAGGACATCACCATCGTCTTGGGGGTCAACGAGGCCCAGTACGACCCGGCCAAGCACAACATCATCTCCAACGCCTCCTGCACCACCAACTGCCTGGCCCCTGTGGCCAAGGTGGTTCACGAGGCCTTCGGCATCAAGTCCGGCGTGATGTGCACCATCCACTCCTACACCAACGACCAGCGCATTCTGGACCTGCCCCACAAGGATCTGCGCCGCGCCAGGGCCGCCGCCTGCAACATCATCCCAACCTCCACGGGGGCGGCCAAGGCCGTGGCCCTGGTGATCCCGGAACTCAAGGGGCGGTTCAGCGGCTATTCGCTGCGCGTGCCCACCCCTGCGGTATCTGTCGTGGATTTTGCGGCCATCCTGGAGCGGCCCACCGACACCCAGGCCATGCGCGATGTTCTGAAAACTGCGGCGGAAGGGCCGCTCAAGGGCATCATGGGCTACAGCGAGGAGCCGCTCGTCTCCTCGGACTACAAGGGCGACCCGCGCTCCGGCATCGTGGAGTCGGAGTTCACGTCCGTCCAGGACGGCGTGCTGGCCAAGATCGTGGCCTGGTACGATAACGAATGGGGCTATTCCTGCCGGGTCGGCGATCTGATCCGCTACATGGCCGCGAAGGGCCTGTAAGCCGGGCGACTTCTGGCAGGGCTCCGCCCTGCACCCGCAAGGGCTCTGCCCTTGACCCGGTGGGCTCTGCCCTGCACCCGCCAGGGGAGAAGCCTCCCCTGGACCCGGCTTTCCGCTTCGCGTCGTGTGCGGGCGGGCTGGATTCGGTGTGCGGGGGCGGAGGCTGTAATGTCCATGTCCCGCGCGGCGGGCTCGAATCGATGTGAAGACGATTCGTCGCCCGCCGCGCGGGACATTCCCGTTACAGCCTCCGCCCCCGCAACGTGCGTTCTGCTGCGACGAAAAGCACGCCGGAATGAAGACACTACTTGCCTGGTTGGGAACGTCCAAAGCAGGGCTGGCAAACTGAAGACGGCGGTTTGCGAATCAAGAGGCATGAAGCGCGGCTTTGCGCGCTTCATGCCTCTTGCGCGGGATATCTGATGCGTAGCGGTGCTGCCCGCGAAGCTAATTGAGGGTCCAGGGGGATCATCCCCCTGGCGGGAGAGTCCAGAGAGGGCAGCGCCCTCTCTGGCCGCCGGAGGCATCAGGCGTCGCGGCGTGATCCGGTCTCGAAGTCGGCCATGAAGGCCAGGGCGCTGTCGCGCTCTGCCGCCTTGGTCCAGCTGCCCGCGCCACACAGCAGGAGCAGCAGGGATTCACCCTTGCGTCCGAAATACAGCCGCACGCCGTGTTCGGTATCCAGGCGGACTTTCTGGGCCTTGTCCGGGGACGCTTCTTGGGGCACCACGGGGCCTGCGTCCAGGCGGACCACGTACACGTTGTCGCCGAGCTTGCGGCACTCGGTCGGCATTCCGGAGCGCAGCTTTTCGATCTGTGCCGTCAGGCGGTTGCGCGCGGTGCTGTCGGGCAGGCTCTCGATCCATTCGGTCACGGGTTCGTGTCCGGTGTGCGTCCGGTAGCGTTTCAGGTTCATCATGCGAAATCTCCCCTTGTGCATGCCGTGGCTTGTTGCGTGGACATAAGCCTGATGAGGTTTCCGGTCGAAAACGGGCCTTATACTGTGAGTCGCGTTGCGGCCTGTGCGGGTTACTATCCGGCGGACACGGGCGCGCCGTCCAGGTGCAGCACGCCGCGCACCTCGGCCTTGGCCTTGGCGAAATCCTCCTGGAAGGCCTGACTCTGAAACAGCGCCGAGGCGATTACGGCTGCGGCGATTTTCCCGGCCTCCACGTCGCTCGGGTAGTGCACGCCGCCAAGCACGCGCTGCTGTGCATAGAGACCGGCGCGCTCGTAGAGCTGCGCCGCCCTTTCGGGCACCATGTTGGCCAGGATGATGCCCGCAAGGTGGCCCCAGGTGCTGTGCCCGCTGGGGTAGGACTCGTTGTGCGGCCTGGAGAGGCTGGGTTCCACGTTGCGGTCCAGCACGTAGGGCCGGGGCCTGTTGAAGTGCTTCTTGGCCGGTGACACGAAGAGGCGCTGGTCGGACAGGACCTTCTCGAAGAACACCGCCGTGTTGGGCAGCTTGTCCTTTACGAACCGTGGCCCGAGCACGTCAGCAAAGGGAAACGGCGACATCTCCCGGTCTGCCTTGGCGGCGGCTTCCTGAGCCGGGGTCCGGGCCTGTTGCAGCGAGAGCATGGTTTCGATTTCGGCGCGGGTGCTCCGGGAATCGTTGGCCGGAGGCGGGGCCAGCACCCTGGAGAGGTCCACCTGGCCGGGTGACAGGTAATGGCCCTTGCCCGCCAGGACCAGGGCTGCCACCAGCATAAGCGACAGAAGAAGAACGGGTATCTTTCGCATCATGCGGGCAGTATACATCGCATCGACCATTTTTCCAGACTGTTGGTCATGTGCGGGCCTGCTCCGCATGGGGGGCAGGCCCAGGTGATCTCAATGAAACCGGTGGAGTGCTCTTGTATCCTGCCTGGTTGCGGCAGGAGCCGTTCAGTTCGCCCGTTCCGCCAGCTGGTCCAGGGAGCGCGCCAGGGCAGAGAGGCCGGAGCTCCGAAGCATCATGAACGGCTTCATGCAGTGCTTGCAGGCTTTCTTGACGCTCTGGCAGGCTTCGTGGCTCACGCAGTCCACCGGGCAGAGCACCACGTCTGCGGCGGCCAGCTTGCCGTAGAGTTCCGAGGTGGAGTTTTCCACGCCGCCGTCGTGATGGTGGAAGCGGCAGCCCATGCGCTCAACCATTTCGCGGTAGTGGCGCACCAGATTGCACCGGCCGCCGACGTACAGCACCTTCTTGCCGGACAGGGCAGGGCAGTCGGCGACGTCGCAGTCCTGGGCTTGCGGGCAGGAGCCGTCGGTGCCGTCAGAGCAGGCGGGGCAGGACGCCTCCCGGCAGGAGCTTACCTGGCGCGAGCCCTGGCGGCAGGCGTCGCCGCTCAGGCAGCCCCCGCCTTCGGCGCAGGGCATCACCCGCACCAGTTCGAGTTCAGCCCGCTCAAGGTCGGCGCTCACGTCCTCCAGGCGCTCACGCAACTGCGCGTTCTCGCGGTAGAGTTCCTCGATGATGGCGGCCTGGCGGCGCGTCTCGTTCTGGGATGCCTCCAGCTGGTCGCGCAGCGCAGCGGCGTCCGCCGGGGCAGGCTCGGAGCGGGGCAGGGCGGACTCGCGCACCATGCGCGACAGCTTCAGGCGCTCCTGGCGCTCGGACTCCAGCCTGTCCTCCAGTTCGCGTACGCGCACGGCCCATTCCATCTTCTGCGACCTCCTCAGTGCCTGCACGCGCGAGAGCGCCTGGCTCAGTTCGTCCACGCGAGATTCCAGCTTGCCCAGACGTTTGAGGTCCGCCCGGTTGGCTGCTCCCATCAGGTGCGAGAGCATGTGGATCTCGCCGAAGGCCCGTCGCGAAAGCGACGTGCCCGTGTCCGGGTGGGACATCAGCGCCCAGAAGGGGCCTGGGATGTCGCCGGATTTCAGCGAGTGCTTCCACATGGCCTCCAGGGCGGTGGGCTCGGAGGCCTTGGCGAAGAAGCGGATGTGCTTGCGGTATTTCTTGTCCAGGTACTTGTGTATGTAGCTGGCTATGGGGCCTTCCTTGCGGCACTCGTGCACGAAGAAGACGTGCAGCTCGTAGTCGGTGGCCGAGGGCTGCACGGTGACGTCCAGCTTGCGGGCCAGCTTGCGAAGTTCGGTCATGCTCAGGCAGGTTCCCAGAATGGGGCACTGATAGTCCTCGTGCTCCCAGAGCTTTCGGCGGACGGGGACGGTCATGATCTCTCCTCCTGCGGTCGTGTTGGCCATCGTCTATTGAAAATGATTTTCATTGTCAATTTTCGCGTGAGTTGATTTCTCACATGCCTAGATTGGGGGGATTTCCCCTCGCGGAAGAAGACACGCTTGCCTTTCCCTGCCTGATCAGCAATTGTTCAAGTCGTACAGAATACCCGGAGCGACCATGCCGACCCACGCCCTCTCCACGGTGTATCTTGTGCTCGTCACCCTCCAAGTCCTCTTGGGCAGGGGGCTGGCGTATTCTTCGGAACCGTTCAAGATTTCGCAGATCGCAGACGATACGGGGACTCTCCACTATTTTCCGATCCTGCAGGAAGCATACAGGCGGCTCGGCTTTGAGATTGTCGCCGTGCCGCTGCCTGCGGAACGCGCATTGCGGGTCGCCGACAGTGGGCTCACCGACGGGGAAACCGTCAGGATTGAAGGGCTCGAAGCTCTGTATCCCAATCTGGTGCGTGTTCCCGAGTCTGTGGTCTCGGTCAAGGTGAAGGCCTTCACCACGGGAACGACCTTCCCGGTAGCGGGATGGGAGAGCCTGCGCCCGTACAGCATTTGTTACATGCACGGACTCAAACTGTACGAGCAGGGCACACAGGGCATGAACCGTGTAAGCGCCTTGGGGCTGGAGAACGCGCTGAGACTGTTGCGCGATGGAATATGTGACGTGGCTGTGCTTTCCCCGTCTGCGTGGATCATGGTGGATTCCCTGAAGATGGGGCCGATGCGCGAGCTGGAACCTCCAATCGCCACGTATGACCTCTATCATTATGTCCACCGCCGCCATGAAAAGCTTGTCCCGTTATTGGCGGAAGAACTCAGGAAGATGAAACAAGAGGGAGTGGTCCAGGCTATCCTGGAGCCGTATCGGCAGGCTGTGGACGACGCCAAGGTTCGCCAGTCATTGCCATGAGAGCTCGGGTTGGCCCCGCGTCCTTGATACCATGGACATGGTTTCCACGGATAACAGAATAGTATCGACTTGTTATTCGCAATGGCTCTGCATTGATTTTGAGAGCGCAACACGAGACTGCGGGGAGAAGGCCGACGACGGGGCAGAGGCGGCGGGCCGTTTTTGAGGAAAGCGAAAAGATCAGCACCACTTGATTGTTATCCATGGGAGCGAGGCGATGCAGTATACAGTGCTCGGAAAAACAGGCGTTCTGGTCTCGGAGCTGTGCTTTGGCGCCATGACCTTCGGCAAGGAGGCCGACGAGGCCGAATCCGGGCGCATGTTCAACGCCTGCCGCGACGCCGGGGTGAACTTCTTCGACTGCGCCAACGTCTACAGCGGCGGGCTGGCAGAGAGCATCCTGGGCAAGCTGCTCAAGGGCTGCCGCGACGAGATGGTTGTCACCACCAAGGTCGCCCAGGTGGCCGGGCCTGACGTGAATTGCCTGGGCGCGTCCCGGCGGCACATCATGCTCGAGGTGGAAAAAAGCCTCGCCCGCCTGGACACCGACCGCATCGACGTCTACTTCATCCACCATTTCGACCCCATGACCCCCATGGAGGAGAGCCTGCGCGCTCTGGACGACCTGGTGCGCCAGGGCAAGGTGCTCTATCTGGGTGCCAGCAACTGGGCCGCGTGGCAGGTGGCCAAGGCGCTCGGCATCTCTGAGGCCAGGGGCCTTGCGCGCTTCGAGTGCATCGAACCCATGTACAATCTGGTGAAGCGTCAGGCCGAGGTGGAGATATTGCCCATGGCCATGTCCGAGCAGCTGGGCGTCATCCCCTACAACCCGCTGGCCGCCGGGCTTCTGACCGGCAAGTACTCGCGCGGGCAGGCCCCGGCGCAGGGGCGCATCGCCGAGAACAAGATGTACAACACCCGCTACAGCGACCCCGTGTACTACGAGGTGGCCGAGCGGTTCGTCAGATACGCGCAGTCCATCGGCGTGCACCCCGTGAGCCTGGCCGTGCGCTGGGTGGCCTCGCATCCCGGCGTCACCGCGCCCATCATCGGCGCGCGCAGCCTGGAGCAGCTTCAGGACTCGCTGGCATCCGTTGAACTTGATATTTCGCCGGAGGCTCTTGAAGCCGTCACCAAGCTGTCCGTACAGCCGCCTACGGCTACGGACAGGCTGGAAGAGGTGATCGACCCCAAGTACAAAACCCGCAACCGGCAAGGGGCCGCGCAGGCGAAGTAGCGGGCTTCAGGTTCCACGGCCGATCGGATCGGGAAGCGTCAGCCCGCTGTGCTGCCAGCGGGGTCCGCCCCTTTGGCCGACCGGGCGAGGAAGCCCCTCGCAACCGGGCCTCAGGGCCAGTGGCGCCGGGCGGGTTAAGGCCTGCCGGGCAGGGGCCTCGTGGGGTTTGACATGGCATGGGCGAGCGAGCATAGTCCCGACCCACATTTCTTATGTCCAAAATCACCATTCAGAATCTCTCCAAGTCCCTGGGCGGACGCGACCTGCTGGCGGGCTTCAGCCTTGAAGCCTCTGCCGGTACGCGTCTCGCCGTGGTCGGCGCCAACGGCTGCGGCAAATCAACATTTCTGCGACTTCTGGCGGGCGAGGCCGAGCCGGACTCCGGACGGGTGATCCTGCCTCCCGGCGTGCGCCTGGGCTACGTGGCCCAGGAACTGGCCGGGTCCGAACTCGACGAACCCCTGCTGGCCTGGGTGATGAGCGCGCTGCCCTCCTGGAAGGAGTTCTGGCGCGAGTGGGAGCACGCGAGCCTCGCCCACGACGAGCACGCCCTGGCCGAGCTCTCGGCGCGCCAGGCCGAGATGGAGCACACCCTGGGCTACAACCCGGAGCATCGGGCCAAGTCCATCCTGTCTGGCCTTGGATTCACCGAGAAGTCCTGGCCGAATCCCGTGCGGCTTCTTTCAGGCGGCTGGCGCGAGCGGGCCAAACTCGCGCGCGTGCTGGTGGCCGGGGCGGACGTCCTTTTGCTGGACGAGCCCACCAACCACCTGGACCTGGAGGCCGTGGAGTGGCTGGAGCAGTACCTGCTCTGCTTCCAGGGCGTTTTGGTGTTCGTGGCGCACGACCGCATCTTCCTGGACCGCGTGGGCACCCACGTGCTGTTCCTGGGCGGCGACAAGCCCATCTACCGCCAGGACAGCTTTTCCGGCTTCCTGGAGTGGCGCGCCCAGATCCAGCAGCAGATGGAGGCCAAGGCCACCCAGCTCTCCGGGGCCATCAACCGCCAGATGTCCTTCATCACCCGCTTCGGGGCCAAGGCCACCAAGGCGCGCCAGGCCCAGAGCAAGTTGAAGGCCGTGGACAAGCTGCAAAAAGAGCTGTCAAACGTGGCGGGCAACATCGAGCGCAAGCGCAAGACGCTCGATTTCAAGCTGCCCGAGCCCGCACGCGCCGACAAGAACATCCTCTCCGTGGCCGACCTGGAGTTCGCCTTTCCTGGGGGCGCTCCCCTGTGGCCCAAGCTCACCTTCAACCTGTACCGGGGGCAGAAGGTGGCCCTGGCCGGGCCCAACGGCGCGGGCAAGACCACGCTGCTCAAATGCCTGACCGGGGAACTGAAGCTGACCGGCGGCGTGGTGAAGATGGGCTCCATGGTGCGCATGGGCTATTTCAGCCAGCACCAGACGGAGATCCTGCGCGAGAACGAGACGGTGATGTCCGAAATCCGCCGCCTCTCGGACCCGCGCTCCAGCACCGAGGAGCTGTGCAGCGTGCTCGGGCTCTTCATGCTGGGCGAGAACTACTTCGACCGCTTCGTGCGCGACCTGTCCGGGGGCGAGAAGTCGCGCCTGGTGCTGGCCAGCCTGTTTTTGGCGCGGGCGAACTTTTTGGTGCTGGACGAACCGACCAACCACCTGGATCTTGAAAGCCGGGAGGCCCTGGTCAACGCCCTGTCCGACTACGAGGGCACCATCCTGTTCGTGGCGCACGACCGCTACCTGCTCTCCGAGGCCGCCGAAGTGGTCTGGACCGTCGGCCCGGACGGCCTGTCCGAGTTCCTGGGCGGATACGAGGCCTACGAACGCCACCTGAAGGATGAGGCCAAGGCCGCCTGCGAGCTGTCCTGCCCGTCCAAGCCCAAGGGCGAGACCCGCGAATCGCGCCAGGCGGAAAAACGTCGTCAGGCCGAGGAACGAAACGCCATCTCCCGCGAGCTCAAGCCCAAAAAAGACCGCTATTCCACGCTGGAAGTCCAGCTTGAGGAGATCCTGACCCGCCAGTCCGAGGTGGAGCAGATCATGGCCGATCCGGCCACCTACGCCGATGCGGCCCGCTTCTCCGAGCTCTCCAAGGAGTATCATTCCCTGCAGGAGCAGTCGGACAAGCTGGTGATGGAGCTGGCCGACCTGGAAGACGTGATCGCCGTGCTGGAAGCGCGCCGGGAAGCCCTGTGATCCGCGTGGTGGCAGGCATCCTCTGGCAGGAGGGGCGCTACCTGGGCGTCTGCCGCCCAGAGGGCAAGCCCCACGCCGGCGAGTGGGAGTTCCCCGGCGGCAAGATCGAGCCCGACGAGGACGCGGCCTGCGCCCTGGTGCGCGAACTGCGCGAGGAACTGGGCATCGAGAGCGGCCAGCCTGAATTTTGGCGGGAAAAAATTCACGAATACCCCAATATCACTGTGCACTTGTCTTTTTTTCATATCCGTGATTTCAAAGGCGTTCCCCACCCTCTGGAAGGCCAGGGGCTTCGCTGGCTTACCCCGGCTGAAGCCGTCAGCCTGCCTTTTCTGGAAGCGGACCGGGACATCGTTGCGGAGTTGTCGGCGCTGGCCGCCACCTGATAGAGAACTCCCATCCTCCCATGGAGTCGTTCTTGCGTATCAATGATCTTCTCTCCCAGGGCAAGCGCTTCATATCCCTGGAATTTTTTCCTCCCAAGGAAAAGGACGCCTGGCCTTCCTTCTTCTACGAGGCAGGCAAGCTTTCCATACTCAATCCCTCGTTCGTGTCCGTGACCTACGGCGCGGGCGGGTCCACCCAGGCCAACACCCTGGAGCTGGTGACGCGTTTCTCGCGCGATCTGGGCTTAAATCCCATGGCGCACCTGACCTGCGTGGGCGCATCCGAGGACTCGCTGCGCTCCTTCCTGGACGGGCTTCGCGAAGCGGGCGTGGACAATGTCCTGGCGCTGCGTGGCGATCCGCCCCAGGGCCAGCCGGACTTCAAGCCCGAGAACGCCGCCTTCCAGTACGCCTCGGACCTGACCGGGTTCATCCACGAGGCCTACCCCGACCTGTGCATCGGCGTGGCCGGATACCCCGAGACGCACCCGCAGGCCGAGAGCGCAGACAAGGATCTCGACTATCTGAAACTCAAGGTCGACAAGGGCGGCAGCGTGATCATCACCCAGCTGTTCTTCAACAACGACCATTATTTCCGCTTCGTGGAGAGGTGCCGGGCCAGGGGAATCGACAAGCCCATCATTCCGGGCGTGCTGCCGATTCTGAATCTGGCCTCGGTGAAACGCATCCTCTCCCTGTG
Source organism: Fundidesulfovibrio putealis DSM 16056 (assembly GCF_000429325.1). Classification (NCBI taxonomy): domain Bacteria; kingdom Pseudomonadati; phylum Thermodesulfobacteriota; class Desulfovibrionia; order Desulfovibrionales; family Desulfovibrionaceae; genus Fundidesulfovibrio; species Fundidesulfovibrio putealis. Next base: position 45,519 of record NZ_AUBQ01000018.1, on the reverse strand, counting down.
CGGGGCCACCATCCCGGCGGAGTACCTGGCCCGCCTGGAAGCCGCCAACGACCAAGGCGGGGCTGGCGCCGTGCGGGAGCTGGGCGTGGAGTTCGCCCGCGAGCAGTGCCGCGATCTCATCGCGCGCGGCGCGCCGGGCGTGCATCTGTACACGCTCAACAAGGCCCAGGCTTGCCTGGATATCGTCAACGGCCTGGAGCTGTAGGCGGTTCAGGTTCTTTTGAAGAGATAGTAAAACTTGAAGAGAAGATGCCTCCGGCGGCCAAAGAGGAAACTTTTTGAAAAAAGTTTCCTCTCTGGACTCTCCTTCAAAAACGTTTAGTGGGCTTCGCATCTCAGCGCGGCAGCATGTCGTTCGGCGACGGTCGGGGGTTGGAGGTTGGAACGGACGCGGCATGCGCGGCGGGCGACGAATCGTCTTCAAATCGGTTCGAGCCCGCCGCGCATGACGCGGACGGGACAGCCTCCAGCCCCCGGCCCGAGTCCACGGCCAAAACTGACGCACACATACGCGAAGCAAACTGAGGGTCCAGGGGGATCATCCCCCTGGCGGGTCAAGGGCAGAGCCCTGGCAGGGTCTGGGACAGCGTCCCAGCGGGGTCTGGGGCGGAGCCCCAGCAGCATCTCTCTCTTCATCAAGGAGCAATACCATGTCCAAGCTCGTCGTCGCCGTCGCAGGAGCCACCGGGGCCGTTGGCCGCGAGATGCTCAAGACCCTGGAACAGCGCGATTTCCCCGCCACTGAAGTCATCGCGCTGGCCTCCGCGCGTTCCGCCGGAACCACCGTCCCCTTCAAGGACGGCGAGTTGACCGTGCAGGAGATGACGGAGAAGAGCTTCGAGGGCGTTGACCTCGCGCTGTTCTCGGCTGGCGGCTCCACCTCCAAGACGTTCGCGCCCCACGCCGTGAAGAGCGGCTGCGTGGTGGTGGACAACTCCAGCGCCTGGCGCATGGACCCCAAGGTGCCCCTGGTGGTGCCCGAGGTGAACCCCGACGACGTGGACTGGCACGCGGGCATCATCGCCAACCCCAACTGCTCCACCATCCAGATGGTCGTGGCCATGAAGCCCCTGCACGACGCCTACACCATCAAGCGCGTGGTGGTTTCCACCTACCAGGCCGTCTCCGGCACGGGCCAGAAGGCCATTGCGGAGCTCGAGACCCAGGTGCGCCAGATGTTCAACGGCATCGACCCCGAGGTGAAGGTCTACCCGCACCAGATCGCCTTCAACTGCCTGCCGCAGATCGACGTTTTCGCAGAGGGTGATTATACCTACGAAGAGATCAAGATGATCAAGGAGACGGCCAAGATCATGGGCGACGAGTCCATCAAGGTCACGGCCACCACGGTGCGCGTGCCGGTGTTCTACGGCCACTCCGAGTCCGTGAACCTGGAGTTCGAGAAGCCGGTGACGGCGTCTCAGGCGCGGGCGCTGCTGGCCAAGTCCCCCGGCATCCAGGTGTACGACAACCCCGGCGAGAAGATGTACCCCATGCCCATCATGGCCGCCGGCGAGGACGAGGTCTTCGTGGGCCGCATCCGCCAGGACAAAACCGTGGAGTCCGGCCTGAACATGTGGATCGTGTCCGACAACATCCGCAAGGGCGCGGCGCTGAACGCCGTGCAAATCGCCGAGCTGCTCATCGTGAAGGGCAAGCTCAAGGTCTAAACATGGAAATTCTCGGCTCCAAGGAATATCTGGAACGCATGCTCGCCGCCCCGCGCCCAGGCGCGGGGCAGGTGCTGGCCTTCTACGAACACCGCATCGGCGCGGTCTGCAAGGACCCGGAGCTCATGCTCATGCCCTGGGACGACCATCTGGTGCACCGGGGCGACGGCGTGTTCGAGACCATCAAGTGGGTGGACGGACGCGTGTACCTGCTGGACGAGCATCTGGCGCGCATGGGCCGCTCCGGCAAGGCCATCGGGCTCGAGCCGCCCTGTCCGTGGGAGGAAGTGCGCGAGATAGTCCTGGAGATCGGGCGCGCCACGGGCGTGGACAAGGGGCTCTTCCGCATGCTGCTGGGGCGCGGTCCCGGCGGCTTCGGCATCGATCCGTCCGAATGCCCCACGCCGAGCCTGTACATCGCGGCCTACCAGTACACGCCCAAGCCTGCGGCCTTCTATGAGAAGGGCGTCACGGCGTTCCGCACGTCCATCCCGGCCAAGCAGAGCTACCTGGCCACCATCAAGAGCATCGACTACCTGCCCAACGTGCTCATGAAGAAAGAAGCGGCGGCCAAGGGCAAGGACTTCCCGGTGTGCTTCGACGCGCAGGGCTTCCTGGCCGAGGGCGCGACCGAGAACATCGCGCTTGTCGACGCGTCGGGCTGCATCTGCGTGCCCAACCTGAACAACGCGCTTTCGGGTACCACGCTCTTGCGCGTGCTGGAACTGGCCAAGGGCGAGATTCCGCATTGCTACAAGACCATCAGCGAAGAGGACATCTACGTCGCCAACGAGATGATCGTACTGGGGACCACCGCCCAGTGCATTTCGATTGTCGAGTACAACGGCAGGCCCGTGGGCGACGGAAAGCCCGGTCCGGTGAGCAAGCGGCTTCTGGAATTGTTGAAGAAGGACTTGGTGGAGTACGGCGTTCCGCTGTAGACGAGTAAAAGCGAGAATCAGAGAGATTAAGAAAGGGGCCGTGAGGCCCCTTTTTTTGCATTCGCCTTACGTCAAGTAAACGTTACATCTCCAGCGCGGGCTTGCTCCTGCGCATGGTCAGGTATGTCAGGCACGCCGCCACGGCCATGGGTGCCGCGCCGAAGGCAATGAACACCACGTCGCCGGGCATTCTCGCCCATTCCAGCATCCGGGTCAGGTCCCGGTTCAGGTATTCCTGGCCGCGCGCGTGCCAGTAGCCGTTTTGCAGCACGTCATACAGTTGCATGACGCCTCCGGGGAACAGGCTCCCCGCCAGCATCAGGGCAAGCCCGATGTTCAACCCCCAGAACGAGACGCGCACGAACTTCTCCGGGAGTTTCCATTCCTCGTCGGACAGCACCTGCCTGAATGCCAGCACCATGAGCGCCATGGCCTCCATGCCGAACACGCCCATCAGAGCCGCGTGGCCGTGGTTGGTGGTCAGTATGGTGCCCACTTCGAAGTAGCTCACGATGGGCAGGTTGATGAGGAACCCGAAAATGCCCGCGCCCACGAAGTTCCAGAATCCCACGGCCATGAGGAAATAGAAGGCCCAGCGCTGCGGGATGTCCACACGCTGCCCGCACACCGCGCACTCGGAGCGGGTGAGCTTCACGAAGTCCCAGGCGTCCAGGGTCAGAAGCGTCAGCGGTACCACCTCCATGGCTGAGAACAGGGCCGAGAGCGCCATGTTCAGGTTGGTCTGGCCGGACCAGTACCAGTGGTGGCCGGTGCCCACGATGCCGCTGCCCAGGAACAGGATGGCGTCCAGGTAGATGACACGCGTGGCGGTCAGGCGCGAGACGATGCCCAGCCGGAAGAAGATCACGGAGACCATCACGGTGACGAAGAGCTCGAAGAAACCTTCGACCCACAGGTGGATGATCCAGAAGCGCCAGTTGTCCGCCACGGTGAAGTTGGTGGTGGTGCCGAAGAAAAAGGCCGGGATGTAGAAGACCGGTATGGCCAGGGCAGCCAGCAGGAAGAGCGAGGTGATCTCCCGGCGGTGCGGGTCCTGCAGGGCGGGGCCCACGGCCCGAAGCAGCATGACCACCCACCCGATCAGGCCGATGGCCAGCAGCACCTGCCAGAATCGCCCCAGGTCCAGGTATTCCCACCCCTGGTGGCCGAACCAGAACCAGAGCGACCCCAGGGCCTGGTTGATGCCCAGAAGTTCGCCGCCGAGGCTGCCCGCCACCACCAGGATAAGCGCCCAGAACAGGGCGTTGATGCCCTTGAGCTGCCCCCTGGGTTCCTTCTCGCCCAGCGCATGAGCCAGGAGCAGGCCGCCCGCCACGAAGGCGGTGGCGATCCAGAAAATTGCAGACTGAAGGTGCCAGGTGCGCAGGATGTTGCTGGGCAGGATGGCGGAGAGGTCGAAGCCATAGAAGTCTCCCGGCTCGGCCCGGTAATGGGCGGTCGCTCCCCCGATCATGACCTGCACCAGGAATAGCAGGGCCACGGCCACGAAGTATTTTATGACCGCTCTCTGGCTCGCGCTGGCCACTCCGGGGAGCATGCGGGGGTGCACGTGCTCGCCTGAACTTTTCCACCCGAGATAGTTGAATTTGCCGAACGCGAACAGCACCCCGGCCGTAGCCGCCAGCAGCGTGACTAGGCTGAGCGCGCTCCAGAGAACGGCGGCGCTGGTGGGTTTGTTGCCGACCGTGGGATCATAGGGGAAGTTGTTGGTGTAGGAATAGTCCTCGCCGGGCCGGTTGGCGATGGACACCCAGGCAGTCCAGGCGAAGAATGCCGTCAGCGTGCGAAGCTCCCCGGGGTCGCTGATGTATTTTGATCGCAACCCGCCATTGGTGACAACATTGGTGAAATAGTCCGTCCAGTATGGGATCTGGTCTTGGAAGGATTGCGTCTCCGGTGCGGTAAACAGCAAGGACTGTGTTTTATGATCGTACCTGTTTTCTTTCAAAAGGGATGATGCCGCAGTGGATACAACTTCCTTTTGCGGCTCGGAGAGCTCTGAATAGTCTCGTTTGAACATTTGCCTGGACAGAGTCTTGTTCGTTTCCAGGCCGAGAATGTGCAAGTACAGCGCGGAGAAATCCGGGCCCAGGTAGCCCCCATGGCCCCAGATCGAGCCGTTCTCCATCAGGCCGTATTTCAGGAAGACCTGCTGGCCCGTGATGACGTCTTCACGTGTAAAGACGACCTGCCCGGACTGATCAAGTACTTTCTCAGGAATAGGAGGTGCATCTTCATAAGATCGAACAGCAATAAATATCTGGAGGGAGAAGCCAATAAGCAACGTGAGTATCACGCCCTGTTTCCACCATGGGGAAATTGCCTCTTGAATCTGTTCAGTGATAGCCATTGCAGGCCTCCAGGCAAGGTATAGGGAAGGAGAGGATGGATATGTTGGCCTATTTTCAAAGAATGTCAACGCGCGAAAGGAAAATAACTGTCCGATGCAATTCGCCGCAGAAGAGATAAATTGGAAATTGGCAAGCAAGAAGGGGACATGGGAGGCAAGGGGGGATAAAAAAAAGAGGCCGGAAGGCCTCGTTCTGGCGGGGGCAGGCCGGTCCGGCGGACGGCAGGGTCGTTGCGGGTGGAGGCTAACTCACGGAGTCCATACTCTCCAGCAACCACTTGCCATCCACTACCGTGTCATCCCTGACGAATTTCCAGACCTCGTTCACTTTCCGCGACGCGTTGGTCTTGGGGTCGTCGCTGATGGTGGCCTCATAGGCCACGTCCACCACGGTCTGCTTGTCTTCCTTGGTGATCTTCAGCACCGTTGCCTCGACCAGCATCACGGCCACGGTCTCGCGATCCGGCTTCTCTTCGGCCATCTGTTCGAAACGCCGCATCATGTCCGGCGAGGCGAACTGGCGCAGGTCCGCCATGTTGCGCATGGCCAGGGACTGCCGGATGCGCCCATAGATCATCTTCGCGCCGCGCAGGAATTCGCGCTCGTTGAATTCGCCGGAGGGCGTGGCCTCCTGTTCCTCTCTTTCCTGCTTGTCCTCGGGGTGGATGTCCGGCCCCTTTTCACCGGTCAGGTACTCCCAAGCGGCCTGGGCGGCGCGGCTGCGGCGCTCCTGTGGCGGGGCCTCGCCGTCTTCGCGGGTGGGGGTGACGTCGATGGTGGAGTCGTCATCGCCCTTTTTGCGGCGAGCGGAGTTGGTGAGCATGCGCCAGACCACGTAGACGGCAATGCCTATGAACACCAGGTCCAGTATGCCGATTCCTCCCGGAGCCTGGGCCTGGGCGGGGCCGGGCAACGCTTCCGAGGAGGACGCGCACGCGTCCCCGATGCCGGTCGCCAGCATGGCGGCCAGCGTGAAGAGAAGGGCCGTGGCGCGTTTATGTGACATCAGGAGATCAGGTTAAGGTTCTTGAGCAGGTGCAGGAGCATGGCCCGGTCAATGGGCTTGGGCACGTAGGAGGTCGCGCCGCCCTTGTAGTAGGCTTCCACCACGTTCTTTGGGTCGTCCAGGGCGGTGGTCATGATGACCTTGGACTCTCGGATGGAGGGCACGCTGCGTTCGCGCTCGATGGCGCGGATGCGCTTGAGAGCGGCTTGCCCGTCCATCTCGGGCATCATGATGTCCATGCAGATCAGGTCGTAGGGGGCATCGCCCTCCAACGCCTTGGTGAAGGCCTCGATGGCCTCCAGTCCGTTGACCGCGATGTCCACTTCGCCGTACGGGGTGAGTATCTTCTGCAAGAGCTTTCTGCTGGCGAAATCGTCTTCAACGACAAGCGCTTTCATCCATGTCCTCCGGGTCGGCGAAAAACTTTCCTAAATTTGTACAGAGTATGCCGGTTGGAGACAAGTGTTTGTTCTTGAAAATACCAACCTGATAATGCAGTGATGCCGAGCCATCCCGATATTACGAGGTTTTCGTGATCGATTCGCATATCGCCTGGTTTGAGGACCACGTGCGAAGCTTCCTGACGGGAGACCCGCAGGACGACGCGCACATCGAGCTCAAACGCGACCACTCCTTCAAGGTCCTGGCCGAAGCCAGGGCCATCACGCCCACGCTGGACCTGTCGCCGGGGCTTGCGCGGGCCGCGCATCTGGCGGCCCTGTACCACGACGCGGGCCGCTTCCCGCAGTATCGCGCCTACAAGACCTTCAAGGACGCCCAGTCCGCCAACCACGCCCACCTGGGGGTGCGCTCCCTGCGCGCGCACGCGGCGCTCTCGGATCTGGCCCCCGCCACGCGCGGCCTGGTTCTGGGGGCGGTGGTCATGCACAACCGGCGCGAGCTGCCCACGGGCATTTCGGATGAGCTGGCCCTGGTGACCCGCGTGGTGCGCGACAGCGACAAGCTGGACATCATCCGCATCATGCTCGACCACCTGCGCCCCGGCGGCAAGGAGTCCGACGTGGTGATGCTGCACGTGGAGGACGACCCGGAGCGCTACACCCCGGCCATCGTGGCCCAGATCGAGGCCGGGCGCATCGGCGACTACGCGCTCATGCGCTATCGCAACGACTTCACGCTGCTGCTCCTGAGTTGGGTGTTCGACCTGAGCTTCAGGGCCTCGCGCCGGATGTTCCTGGAGCGCGGCCACCTGGACGAGCTGTGCGGCCTGCTGCCGCGCACGCCGGAGTTGACGCGCATTGGCGACAGGATTTATGACGTCCTGAATCAGTAGACTTTTCCCGTTCAGCCCGGGGCCAGCCGCCCCCCCAACCCTTCGCCTTGGAGTCCCCGTGCCGGAACCGATCTCTTCCCCCGTCAGACTGGATGTGGTGGCCGTCGTTTCCGGCCTGGAGGAACACGTCCGCCGCGACCGCCAGTGCCTGAAGCAGCTCAAGGCGGGCATGATCAAGCAGTTCACCTCCGGGTCCGAGGCCATCGACTTTCTGGGGATGCAGGAGGTCGACCTCGTGGTGCTGGACTCGCAGCTCACGGACATGGACGGCTTTAAATTCCTCAAGCTTCTGCGCCTGAACATGAACCTGAAGGACACCCCCGTGGTCATGGTGACCCAGGAGGGCCAGAAGGAACGCGTGCTGGAGGCCATCGCCGCCGGGGTGGACGGCTACGTGCTGCGCCCCTATTCCATGGAGACCTTTCAGCGGCACATGCTGCGCGCCCTGAAGATCGACAGGCTGGTGGAGATCGAGCAGGCCCAGTTGAACGAAGGCCGCAGGCTGCTGGCTGCGGGCCGCTTCGACGAGGCCATCGAGACCTTCGAGGAGCTGGTCAGCGAGGACAATCAGGCCCAGAAGTACTACGACATGGGCTGCAAGTACCTGGTGAAGATGAAGTACGGCCAGGCCATCATCGCCTTCAAGAAGGCCGTGAAGATAAACGAGCTGTTCGCGGAGGCCTACAAGGGGCTGGCCGAGGCCTACAAGGGCAAGGGCGACCTGGAGGGCTACAAGACCTACCTGCAGATGGCTGCAGAGACCTTCGCCCACTTCAACCGGCTGGAGGAGACCAAGGAGCTGTTCATCGAGGTGCTCAAATACGACGCCGCCAGCCCCAACCCATTCAACTCGCTCGGAGTGAAGCTCCGAAAGGCCGGGGACCTGCCCGGCGCGCTGCACGCCTACCGGCAGGCGCTGGAGCTGACGCCAGACGACGAGAACATCCACTTCAACATGGCCAAGGCCCAGTTCTTCATGGGAGACGTGAAGGGCGCGCAGGAGGCGCTTTTGAAAGCCCTGTGGATCAACGCGAATTTCGCCGAGGGGCTGAAGCTGCACCTGAAGCTGTTCAACAGGGAGTTCAGGCCCCCAAAAGGGGCGGGGATGCCCGGCGGGCCGCCGTCAACCGGGACGCTGGACAGCATGCAGGATATTTAGCGCGGTCTCAGCCCGCGCCAGTTGTCATGGTCTGAGTGCTCAAGCCCGGTAGGTCTTCCTGCCGGGCTTTTTCGTATTCCCCCAATTGTCGTGCCTTACTGACAAAAGTGAAGCCCCGACCTGTTGAATCAGGCCGGGGCGTTGATGGCGATTTGCAGGCGTTTGGTCGGTTAAGCCTTGGCGTTGCCTCTCCTGCGCTTGAGATATGCGGCTCCGGCCACACCGATGGCCATGAGTACCATGGTGCCGGGTTCGGGAGTGGCAGTGACCGGGGGCAGGGGAGTGGTTCCGATGCCATCAAGGAATGCCGCTCCACCATGGCCGCCCCAGCCGCAGTCGATGACGGTCATCATGACGGTGATGATGTCTCCGGCGTCAAAGTTGGAAAGTGCGTAGGTGTACAGGCCGGTCTTGTACCAGGCGGTTCCGTCCAGGTAACCGTAGTCCGCCCAGCCGCCCCCTTGCTTGGTAAGCGCATCAGCATGGAAGGCGTCGATGTTGCTTCCGTTTTTTTGGATGATTATGTCAAAGGCGGGCTGAGCCCCAAGATCATGCAAGTTGGATGGCTCAACGAGGAGTGCGCCCCAGCGAACATACAGCGTTTCCGTCAAATCTGCCGCTGATAATGCTGAAGACTGTGAGATGGTGGTACTATGGTAGTTTCCAACGAGATCTTGTAGGCGAGCCATATGGCTCCCGTAGTATGGAGCAATGTTCGTTGTTTGTCCCCAGAGCATGGGGCTGGCGTTGCTTATCACCGATGAAAGACCAGCTCCTGACCCAGAAACCGTCCATCCAGTGAAGTCACCTGTTTCAAATCCTCCATTGGTGAAAGCAGCCCATGAAGATGTCGACACTAAACAAGTTACAAATAATGAAAGTAAAACTCTTTTCATAAATATACCCCTGCCTGTTGAACGTTTTCAGAGTATGCATATGTAATGACATTTTAAGTTTAGCATGAAGTGTGCCAGCTTTTGTGCATTAAAATTGTTGAGAAAATTGTAGTCGTGTACTTTGTGGTGTAAATTTTTACGACATGCAGTTGTAACAGTGGTCGACTCGTGTGAGTCTTGGTGTTGTCAGAAGGTAACTAGGAAGTAATTAAGATTGTTTTTTGTTCATCTGTAGTAAATATGTATGCAGAGTGTTGCTTGTTGGCGCAAGGCAATGTTAAGTTTGGGTGTATTTGTTAGTAGCGTTTGGCGAGTTGTTATTTTGGGCATTGATTTGTATTTGTTTTGCGTCAGCTTGTCGGTCGTATATGTACGCTGGAATGCGGTTGCCAGCAGGTCTCGGCAGCCTTGCCTTCCCTCGCCCATCTCGCCTTGCCGTATCAGGTGCGCGTCGTGTTTATCCCTTGTGCTGTTCAAGGATGTCGAATGCAAACGGGCCTCTTGAAGAACTCAAGAGGCCCGTCTTTGCGAAGCTCGCAGGGGAACATCGACGTGTCGCGGTCAATGACCGTCTCGCCGCTTCCCGTCGGGTACGACTCGCCGAGGCGTAGGCGATGAACACGGGCTTGTCCTGGACGAGTCCGGGGAAGCCGTCCTCATTCGCCCCGACTTGCCAGACCCCGAGGTCCGTCCACGGTTGCTCTGCTCGACTCCCGGGGGCTCAGGATAGCTGGCACGCTTGAAGAATCGCCCCCGTATCGCCGTTGGCTATTTCTTCCTCTGGGCCAGTTTGGCCAGCTTCTTTTCCCTGCTGCCCATGGCGGCGCCAGTACTGCCCGCTTCTTCCGTCTTGGAGTCTTTGCCTGACCCCCTTGAGGCTTCCTGCATGTTGCCCTTGGCCTGCTTCTTGTTTCCGCCGGACTTGTCGTTGTTTTTTGAACTCATGGGATAGCTCCTTGGGTCGTATGTTCTGTGCGGCTGGCTGCAGATCCTGCCGCTTCCGCGCCAGGATTGGCGTACGTCTCAAAGTGCCTGTTGCTGGCTGAAACAACCGACTCCTCCGCCAAGGCCGCCGGATTCGTAATTTCAGCTCCCGCCAGCAAGCACCTGATACGACACCGCAATATTCTGCGCTCTCTCTGTCTGTGACAGATGCATGTTCGGATGTGCTCCTGTATATACTTCATCAAGATGGTGTTGCATAGCTGTATGAAGGAAAATGCGGTTAATAAAATGTTAAATAAAATTTGTGGTGTGGCAATGTGTTGGAATTGTACGCAAATAACTCGGAGTTTTTCTGCTGCATTGCCTTATTGAAACAAGATGCCAGTCTTGTGCGTCATGCGCAATCCGGATCACGGCAGATGCATGCTGTCATGCCCTCTTGTCTCCCGGTTCATGCAGCCCTGCATCTCGCTTCAGTATTTGCATCAACCATTCGAATTGAAAGGCAATGTCAGTAACGAGACGGGCCTCTTGAATTATTCAAGAGGCCCGTGTTCAAGGAAAACTGCGGGTCATCCAGGAGCAGTGATCTGGCTGGAACGCCACGCCGACACGCCGTTGCGTCGCGCCCCAGGATATCCTCAAATATCCCTGGGCAACCCGCCAGGATTAGAAATCCTTCGCCATCTCCCGCGCCTTGGCAATCGCTCCGGAGCGGCTCTCCTCCACCTGGGCGTCGCTGGAGAGCGTCGCCTCCACGCGCACGCTTCGCACGTCTTTCAGCCCCATGTACCCGAGTATCATCTCCAGGTAGGGCTTCTGGTGGTCCATGACCGCCGCGCCGCTGCCGGGCGGGTAGGCTCCGCCCGAGGCGTAGGCGATGAACACGGGTTTGTCCGGGATGAGCCCGAACGCGCCGTCTTCGTTCACGCCGAAGGACAAACCCGGCTGCACCACCAAGTCGATGTAGTGTTTCAGCCGGTAGGGCAGGCTGAAGTTCCACATGGGTACGGCCATGACGATCCGGGCGCAGTCCTTCAGTTCGTCCACGTAGCGCTTCACCTGCTGCCAGGCCCGCTGTTGGGCCGGATCGTGGGTCAGGCCGTGAAGGACGTTGTATTTGGCCTGCAAGGTGGGACCGTCGAAGGGCGGCAGGTCATCCTCGAACAGGTTGCGGGTGGTGACCAGATACTGGGGGTTGGCCTCCTGGTAGGCTTCCAGGAAGGCGTCGGCCACGGCGATGGAATGGGAGCGGGGTCCCCTCGGGGACGCCTTGATATAGAGAATGGCGGGCATGGCGGCTCCTTGGCGTCTGATGGAACGCCCCGGACGCGGGGCAATGTTCATCAAATAGCCTGGACAGGCAGCCGGAACAAGAATTTTCGGGATTTTCCAGTGCGATGCTTTTCAGAAACGTCGCGCCGCGCGTGCAGCGCATGTGAAATATTTGAGACTCTTGAAAAGCTTATCGCCCACAGCCACCCGTACAGAAGGGTGATCCAGTAGCAAGCTGGGATACTTTTGGATTCCAAAGGGCGCAGCTCTTTGGCCGCCGGAGGCGTACCTACTGCAAATTTTGCATGTCACTCGTGATTCTCACAAACAAATGAACGGTTCCCTTGGCTTAGGCCCAAGGTATGAACGTATTTTGAGAACGCCGTGTCAGGCCCCGTCCAGGAGTGACCCCAGTTCGCTGCGCTTCAGGGCCTCGCGGTCGAAGTGGGCGCGCAGGTCCTTGTCCTTGGGGAAGATGCGGTGCTTGCGCAGATAAGCCAGAAAGGCCAGGGCCTCGCGGAACTCGGGATTGAGCTCGATGCAGTCGGCAAGCCCCTGGTAGGCGTTCTCGATGTCGCCTTTCTCATACCAGGCGCGGGCGATGTTCAGGAGCAGGTTCTCGTCGTTGGAGCAGAGAGTGCGGGCGCGGTTGTAGAAGGCCAGGGCTTCGTCGAACAGCCCCTTCTTGCGCATGGCGATGCCGAAGTCGTTGAACAGGTGCTTGTGCTCGGCGGAGAAGGCCTCGTCCATGCTGACCAGCTTCTCGAAGGCGTAGCGGCCTTTCTCGAGCTGGTTGAGGGCCAGGTAGGTCAGGCCCAGTCCGAAGTTGCCCCGGATGTTCTCCTCGTCGATGCGCAGCACCTTCTGGTACTCGATCTTGGCTTCGAGGTTCATGCCTTGCTTGCGGAAGTAGTCGCCGGTGAGCACCCGCTGGGTCAGCAGGCGGTAGCCCAGGTCCGGCTCCAGGGTGAAGCTCTCCAGGAAGGGGTCCTTCTGCATGCTGTGCTGCTTGGGGGTGGGCAGGCCGTGCTCGTCCAGCAGCTGGATGCTGATGAGACCGTCGCCCAGCTCCCTGGCGAACCAGAAGCGCTTGGGGATGGCCGGGTCGGGTTCTTCACCGGGCATGGCGGGAGAGGAGAAGATTCCCTTGAGTTTATGGGAGGACTCGTCGCGGCCGCAGTCCAGGGTGTCGCTTTCGTTGGTCAAGGGTTTATCAGTATGACCACGCGGCGGTTGCGGGCCTGGTTTTCCGGCAGGGGCTGGCCCTGGGCGGAGTCGTTGGGGGCCACGGGGCGGGTGTCGGCGTACCCGGCCACGTGCAGGCGGTCCTTGGCCACGCCGTGGTCGATCAGGTAGCGGGCCACCCGCGAGGCCCGCGCGCCGGAGAGCTCCCAGTTGGACGGATAGATGAGCGACTGTATCGGGAGGTTGTCGGTGTGGCCCTCCACGGTCACTTTGTAGGGCGTGCTGCGAAGCGAGGCCGCGATGGAGTCGAGGTAGGGGATGGAGGAGGGGGTAAGCTCCGCGCTGGCCTTGTCGAAGAGCACCGCGCCCTTGAGGGTGATGGCGAAGCCGCCCTCGCGTTTTTCGATCTGCACGCCCGCCGGGTCCTGGGCGAAACGCATGCCCAGTTCCGCGCCGATTTCCTCGAGCGTTTTGGGGCGCGTGGCCTGTCCGGACTGGTCGCCGAGACCGGGGCCGGTCTGGGCGGTGAGCCCGGCCTGTCCCGAGGGGGCGCTCTGGTAGACCTGCGGCGGCAGGGACGGCGGGAGCACGGGGTAGACCTGCCCGCCAGGGCCGGTGGGGAGGTCGTCGGCCAGGGAGGAACCCAGCCGCTTGCCCTGCGCCTGTACCTGGGCCTGAACCTGCTCGCGCTTGGCTTTTTCGGTCTTCATGGCGTCTTCCATGGACTGCGCCACCTTCTTGTAGCGCTCCTGATCCAGGCTGGAGACCGACAGCATCAGCACGAAGAAGCACAGCAACACGGTCAGCAGGTCCGCGAGCGAGACGAACCACGTCCCCTCGTCTTCGTCTTTGAGTCTGCCGCGCAGTTGCGAGAGCTTGAGCATGGCGGTGCCTAGTCGCGCCCCTGAAGAACATGAAGATGTCTTTCGGGGTTAAAAGATACGTTCACTGTTCTCAAAATAAATATGTATTTATTTTGAGGACGCCACACTGGGCCGGATGCCGATGGACGCCCAGCGGCGGGGCGGCAGGTAGGCCTTGAGCTTGTCGTAGACAATGGGCGCGGGGGCCTTGTCCTTGATGAAGAGCACGCCGTCGCGGATGACGCACATGAGCAGCACCCGCTCCTCGATGCGCTTCTCCACCTTCACGGCGATGGGCAAAAATATCAGGTTGGAGAGCAGGATTCCGTAGAGGGTGGTGGTCAGGGCCACGGCCATGTGCTGGCCAAGCGCTCCGAGCCCGCCGCCGCCCATGGCCTGCATCAGGCCGATGAAGCCGATGAGCGTGCCGATGAGCCCGTAGGCGGGCGAAAGCTTGGCCATGGTGCGGTAGATGCCCGCCGAGGAGATCTCCTGCTGGTAGGTCTGCTCGATGCGCGTCTCCAGGATTTCCTTGATCTCGTCGCGCGAATAGCCGTCCACCAGCATCTGCAGGGCGTTCTGCAGAAACTCGTTCTCGATGCCGGGCAGCGCCCTCTCAAGGTGCACCTTGCCGCGCGCCGAGGCCTCGCGGGCGATCTGCACGATGGACTCGATGTAGTTGCCGATGGGCAGTTCCTCGCGTTTCAGGGCCGTGAGGAATATGGTGAACACGCGCGTCACTTCCTTCAGGGGGAAGCAGATGAAGGTGGAGGCCAGGGTGCCGCCCAGCACGATGGCCAGGCCCGGCAGGTTGATGAACACCCGCACGGAGTCCGTGGCGAAATACGTGGCCGCGCCCAGGATGATGACGCCCGCGACGAAACCGATGACCGTGGCGACGTTCACCCGGCAATCCCCTTCATGGTTTTGATCATGGTCAGCAGTTCCTCTTCGATGTCGGCAGCCTCGCCGGAGTCCAGGCCGTCCATCCTCGCGACCTCCTCCTTGACCACTGCGGCGATCTTCTTGGAGAGGTTGCCGTAGATCTTGTTGCGGGCCTCTTCACCTGCCAGGGACGCCAGCACCGAGACCTTGTAGAAGCCCAGCTTGGAGAGGGCCTCCTCCAGGGTGGTGTTGTCCACGGCGATGATGTCGTCCACGGATTGCAGGTCCTCGATCTTGAGGCGCGGGCGCTTGGCGCGCTGGAAGAACTCGGGTCCCTTCTGCGCGGCGTAGGACATGATGGAGGCCTTGTGGAAGAAGAAGGAGGTCTCGGGAATCTCGCCGTAGGCCAGCTTCTTGAGGATAACTCCGGGCTGGGCCTGGATTTCCTTGGCGAATTCATGGAGGTCGATGAATTCCATGTCGGTGCCGCACACGTCCTGCTGGTCCTTGGCCATGTTCTTGGAGACGCGCGCAAAGCGGTCGGCGTCGGGGATCGTGAGCAGGCGCTCCTTCACGAAATCGCTGGACTTCTTCATGGTGCCAAGCAGCGGGTCCTTGCGGTAGTAGCTGCCCTTGACGTCAACGATGTCGATGATGTGGACCTTGGCCAGCTTCTCGAAGATCTCGTCGATCTCCACCTGGGACACCAGGAGGATCTCCTTGATGGTCTTGGAGAGTTCCACCGTGGAGATCTGCGTGGCCTCGCTCTTGGGCGTGGACTTGGTGGCGGCGCGCCAGGCCAGGAGCATCACGCTGCACACCGAGGCGAAGGTGTTGGAGCAGGGCCGGTCCGCCACGCGGGCGTTCAGCGCGCGCACGCGCTCCACCAGGTAGGAGGTGATGATCTGGACCGGGCGCGGGCTCTTGAGCAGCAGGGTGTGCAGGAGGTTCTGGTCCAGCACGATGACTTCGGTGTATTCCAGGGCCTCGGCGGAAGCGGTGCGCTTCTCCTCGCTGATGACGCCCATCTCCCCGAAGATCTGTCCGGGACGAAGTATCCCCAGGTTGATGCGCTTGTTGCCGGAGAGGCGGTAGAGCCCGATTGCGCCCTGCTTTATGATGTAGGCTTCATTGCTGGACTGGCCCTCTTTGTAGATGACCTGTCCCTTGTGGAAGATTTTGTTCTTGTCTCCCACTTCAGGTGTCTTCATCGACGCTCTCCGCTCCAAGTAGCGCCCCCTTACGTCTTCGGACGATTATGCCGACATTCTATGTACATGCGGCGGGAGGCAGGATGTGTCAAGGGATTGGGCCCGGAAAGGCCGGGTATTCCGGACTCTGGACCGGTTCTTAGTAACCGTAAAGACCCCGGAGGACAAGGAGGGCCTTCAGCCCGGCGAAGAGATTTACTAATTGCCGGGTTGAGGCTAGTTTGCAGGGCAGGAGCGAGCCATGCCCATCCCCTATAATCGTTGCAAAGACGTCACGGTTTTGAGCCTTACCCCCCACGGCCCGGAAGGGCGCGAGCACGGGTTGTGGCTCCTGGAACTGGAAAACCCCGGACTGGCCAAGGCCCGTCCCGGCCAGTTCGCCATGCTGCGGCCCGCGTCCTGGGGGTTCGATCCCCTGTGGGCCAGGCCTCTTTCCATCTGCCGGGCGCTGCCCGACAGGCTGGTGTTCAACTTTCTGGTGGCCGGACGCGGCACCTCGGCGCTGACCAGGCTTTCGCCCGGCGACAAGGTGACCCTCTGGGGGCCGCTCGGGCACGGGTTCGCCGTGGAGCCGGGCGTGCGCACCCTGATGCTGGCGGGCGGCATCGGCATCGCGCCCTTCGTGGAGTACGCCGCCGTGCACCCCACCCCCGGCCAGCTGTCGCTGCTGTTCGGGCACAGGCCGCCGCTCTCCTGCTACCCCTACGAGGACCTGGCCCGGACCGTGGGCGCGGAGTCCTTCCAGGATCGCAGCGCCGAGGACATCCCGCGCTTCGTGGAGCTTCTTGAGAAGCGCATGGCCGAGCACGCGGGCGGTCTGGCCCTGGCCTGCGGCCCCACACCATTTCTGCGCTCCGTGAAGGCCGCCGCCGAAAAGTACGGCGTGCGCTGCCAGATCTCCCTGGAGAACCGCATGGCCTGCGGCGTGGGCGCGTGCCTGGGCTGCGTGGCCGAGACCCCGGCCGGGGAGCGGGTGCAGACCTGCACGCGCGGGCCGGTGTTCTGGTCGAACGAAATAACTCTCTAGGAGCCTTTGATGGACCTTCGCGTCGCCCTTGCCGGGCTATCCCTCAAGAATCCGGTCATGACCGCCTCGGGAACCTTCGGCTACGGCCAGGAGTTCACCCCCTACGGCGACCTGCGCACCCTGGGGGGCATCGTGGTCAAGGGCCTGTCCCTGAAGCCCCGCGCGGGCAACCCCATGCCCCGCGTGGCCGAGACCCCCTCCGGCATGTTGAACGCCATCGGGCTCCAGAACTGCGGCGTGGAGACGTTCCTGAAGGACAAGCTCCCTTTCCTGCCCTGGCGAGAGACCCCCATCCTGGCCAACCTCTACGCCTGCGACCCCGACGAGTTCGCCGAGCTTGCCTCGGTGCTGGCCGCCGAGGAGGGCGTGGCGGGGCTTGAAGTGAACATCTCCTGCCCCAACGTGAAGGAGGGCGGCGTGCTCTTCGGGCAGGACCCGGCCCAGGCGGCCAGGGTCACCGAGGCCGTGAAGAAGCGCGCCGGGAACAAGCCGGTCATCGTCAAGCTCTCGCCCAACGTGGCCGACATCGTGGCCATCGCCAAGGCCGTTGAGGCCGCCGGGGCGGACATCATCTCGCTCATCAACACCCTGACCGGCATGGCCGTGGACGTGCGCACCCGAAAGCCCAGGCTGGCCAACGTGGTGGGCGGCCTTTCCGGCCCGGCCATAAAACCCGTGGCGCTGCGCTGCGTGTGGCAGGTGAGCCGCGCCGTGACCGTGCCGGTGATCGGCATGGGCGGCATCGCCTCGGCCATGGACGTGCTGGAGTTCATCCTGGCTGGCGCGCACGCCGTCCAGGTGGGCACTGCCAACTTCATACGCCCGGACTTCAGCTTCAGGCTCGTGGAGCAGCTTCCGGGGGTGGCCCGCGAGATGGGCGTCACGGACCTGGAGAGCTTCCGGGGGAGCCTTAAGACGGCGTAGTTCCCTGTAGTTCTTGGTGCATTGGCAGCGCTTGCGTGTTATGCGCTCCTGACGTCCCGTCGTGCATTTTGCCTGACGGTTTTGGTGATTTCACCACGTTTGCGAGGCTCCATGAAGCGTCGTCAATCCCTGGCCGCCCTGGCCGTGCTGTTTCTCCTGACCGCGCAGGCGGCTCTGGGGGATGGCGGTCAGGCTGGCCGCCCGGAGTCTTCAGCTTCGGGCTCGGCCCTGGGGGCGCGCCGGCACGTCTTCATCCTGCACAGCTACAATCCCGAGTACATCTGGACCCAGAACATAAACCAGGGAATCCTGGAGTCTCTGCGCGATCTGGACGTGGTCTACGACTACTTCTACATGGACGCCAAACGCCGTCCGGACAAACCCTCGTTGGAAATGGCCGCGAGACAGGCCCTGGCGCGCATCGCCGACTTCTCCCCGGATGTGGTGATCGCCGTGGACGACGTGGCCCAG
Source organism: Fundidesulfovibrio putealis DSM 16056 (assembly GCF_000429325.1). Taxonomy (NCBI): domain Bacteria; kingdom Pseudomonadati; phylum Thermodesulfobacteriota; class Desulfovibrionia; order Desulfovibrionales; family Desulfovibrionaceae; genus Fundidesulfovibrio; species Fundidesulfovibrio putealis. Next base: position 27,396 of record NZ_AUBQ01000018.1, on the reverse strand, counting down.
GAGTACGTGGTCGCGCCGTCGCTCAAGGGCAAACCCTCGCCGCAGGTCATCTTCTGCGGCCTCAACGCGCCGCCTTCCCTCTACGGTTTTCCCGCCTCCAACGTCTCGGGCGTGCGCGAGCGCTGGCACTTCCGGGAGGGGTTCGCACTGCTCAAGAGGCTTTTGCCGAACATCCGCACCGTCGCCTTTCTGACCGACGCGTCCGAGTCCTCAGGCTACGTCATCAAGGACATGGAGGATGACCAGGCCAAAGGCGGCCCCTTCGCCCTGGAACTCAGGCACGTCGATTCGGTCGGCTCCTTCCAGGAGTGGCAACGACGCGTCATCGCGTACCAGTCAGGCGTGGATGCCGTCGCTTTTGGAATTTACCATTCGCTTCGAGACGAGCGCACCGGGAAAGTGGTCACGCCTGAGGAGGCAGCCGCGTGGATGCGGTCGGTGAACGCGAAGCCCACCCTTGGGTTCGCGGACTACGCCCTGTCCGACGTGCTCTGCGGTGTGCTGGAGGCTGGGCATGAACAAGGGTTCCTGGCCGCGAACATGGCCAGGAGCGTGCTGCTCAAGGGGGATGCGGCGGGCGGACTGCCCATGCGCATCAATGAAAGGGGGGTGATCATGGTAAACCTCAGGATCGCCGAGCGCCTCGAGGTGGACATCCCCTACGAAATCATCGAAGCGGCGGGCGAAGTGGTCAAATAGGACGGTGGCGCGATGCGGTCTTCCTTCATCACTCGTTCGCTGGTTCCCATCTTGTTCGTGGTCATGCTCGGCGTGGGCCTGCCTACGATCGTCACCTTCTATTACACCAAGAACACCGCGGAGGAACTGGCCCTGGGCCAGATGAGCCAGGCCCTGACGCTCCTCGACGCCGACGTCTCCGAAAAGATCCGCAGCGTTCAGGCCACCGCAAGCTTCTGGGGCCAGGAGGACGTGTTCCGCCTGGCCCTGATCGAGGGCTACCTCGGGCGCTCCGCCAGGGTGGCCGCCAACAGGCGCCTTGCCGAGCGCATCCCCTATACCAGCTATGACAGGGCCTTCCTGGCCCTGCCGGACGGTTCCGTGGTTTCGGCGTCCGTTCCGGCCATGATCGGGGTCATCAACGTGGCCGACCGGGATTATTTCAAGCGTTCCCTGCTCGGGCAGCCGGCTTTCGAGGCGCTGGAGGTGGGCAAGCTCACGGGGCTGCCCGTGCTGGTGGTCTCCTCGCCGGTGTTCAACCATGAACGGACCGTGGAAGGGGTCATGGTCCTGGTGATGGACATCCACAGGCTGGCCAGGGAAATCCTGGATCAGGTCCGGATCGGGCAGACGGGCGGGGCCTACATCCTGGATGCGCGCGGGGCGATGCTTGCCAAGCCCTCCTGGAGCAGGGAGGGGCAGTTCGCGCCGCTTCCCCAGGTTGTCTCGGCCCTGCGCGACGCAGCGGGCGGGAAGATGGTCACCTACGGGCGGGGAGGCGACGAACGGCTGGCCGTGGCGGCGGTCAACCCAGTGACGGGCTGGCTGGTGGCTGTCGAGGCGGACGGCGCGGAGACCATGCGCCCGGCCGCCAAGCTCACGGCGCTCAACGGGCTCATCTCCCTGGCTGTGCTGGCTGTGGTCGGCGTGGCCCTGGCTTTCGTCCGTGGGGCCGTGGTCAGGCTGCGTGAATCCGAGGACCGCTACCGCACCCTGGCCGAGACCACCCCCGTCGGCATCGCCACCTTCGACCGCTTTGGTCGGGTGGTGTATATGAACCAGCGAGCCCTGGACCTGCTGGAACTGTTCCCGCAGGAGGCGTTGGGGGACGCCTGGATCAGCCGGTTCGTCACCCGCGAAGGCCAGCCCCTGGCCCCCGGCGACCTGCCCATGCACCAGGCCCTTGCCGGACGGAAATCCGTGCTGGGGCGCATCATCTGGTACGACAAACCCTCCGGCGGGCACGCGGTGCTCTCCATGAGCGCGGTTCCGCAGGACACGGGCGTGGACGCGGCGGGCGCCGTGGCCGTGATGGAGGACGTCACCGAGCGCGTGCGCATCCAGGAAATGATGGTGCAGACCGAAAAGATGCTCTCCGTGGGCGGGCTCGCCGCCGGGATGGCCCACGAGATCAACAACCCCCTGGCCTCCATCCTCCAGGCGCTGCAGGTGATAATCCGCAGGCTGGACCCGGACATGCCCGCCAACGCCAAGATCGCCGGGGAAGTGGGGGTGGATCTGCGCGCCGTGCAGGCCTACATGCAAAGGCGCGGCCTGAACGAGTTCCTGGAGGGTATTCACGAAGCCGGGGTGCGCGCCGCGCGCATCGTCACCAACATGCTGGGATTCGCCCGCAAATCAGGCGGGGATTACGAAGAGTGCCGTCTGGATGAACTGCTGGACAAGACCGTGGAGCTGGCTGGCGGCGACTATGACCTTAAAAAACAATATGATTTTCGTCAGATAGAGATAGTGCGGGACTTTGACACGGATCTTGGACCGGTGCAGTGCCAGTCCATGGAGATCGAGCAGGTGTTCTTCAATATCTTAAAGAACGCCGCCCAGGCCCTCAACGAGCCGGGGAGGGAGACCCCGTCCGCGCCGCCGCGCATCACCCTGCGCACCCGCCGGGAGAACGGCATGGCCGTGGCCGAAATCGAGGACAACGGGCCTGGCATGCCCGAGGAAATCCGCAAGCGCGTGTTCGAGCCGTTCTACACCACCAAGTCCATCGGCGTGGGTACGGGGCTCGGGCTGTCGGTGGCCTATTTCATCGTGTCCCAGAACCACAGGGGGAGCATCACCGTGGAATCCGCGCCTGGAAAGGGAACCAGATTCCGGGTGCTGCTGCCCATCAAGGCCGCTGCCTGAGGCGGGATTATCGCGTGACCGGGCCTTGCCGGGCCGGGAGCATCACGCCCCCATCTCAGTCAGGTTCCAATCAGGAAAACCAGGGTATTTATTTATGAAAAACAAGTTCATGTTTTTCATAAACGCAGGATTATCGCGTGAGCCTCGCGTCGCGCTCCATGGCCTGGGTCAGTTTTCGCATGGCCGTGGGGAAGGCCAGCCCGGCGAGCGCCTCGAAGGGCAGCCAGCGGTATGACGTTGCCGCCGTGAGCACCGGCTCCGCAGGCGTGACCCCTTCCGGAAAGGCCATCAGGTAGGCGTGCATGGTCACCCGGTAGCGGGTGTAGGCGTGCTTGATGACGGCCAGCTTGCCGACGGGCTCCACCTGGAAGCCGGTTTCCTCCCGTACTTCCCTGATTGCAGTCTCCTCCGGGGCCTCGCCCGGTTCCATCTGTCCGCCCGGGAACTCCCACAATCCTGCCCAGACCCCGCCGGGCCTGCGCTTCTGCACGAAATACAGTCCCTGGTGCGCGATCACCGCCGTGCCCATGCCGATGGCCACCGGGGCCTTGGACGCAGGAAGGGTGGGGCGCTCATCCACCGTTCCGGCGGCCAGGGCACGGCAGATCCCGGCCATGGGACAGCGGGCGCAGTCCGGGCTTCGCGGCGTGCACACCAGCGCGCCCAGCTCCATCAGGGCCTGGTTGAAGTCGCGGGCCTTTCCGGCGGGGATGAGCGACGCGGCGAGTTCGGTGAAGCGCTTCTTTCCGGCTGGCTCCTTGGGGGAATCCGCGATGTCGTACACGCGGGCCAGCACGCGCTCCACGTTGGCGTCCACGGCGGGAACGTCCTGCTGGTGGGCGATGGAGAGCACCGCCCCCGTGGTGTAGCGTCCGACTCCCGGCAGCGCGGCCAGGGCCTGCGCGTCAGCCGGGACGATTCCCCCGTGGCGGGCGGCGATCTCCTGGGCGGCTTTGCGCAGGTTCCGGGCGCGGCTGTAGTAGCCCAGGCCCTCCCACAGGCGCAGCACCTCGTCCTCGCTGGCGGCGGCCAGGGCGAACACGTCGGGGAAACGCGACAGGAAACGGTTGAAATAGACCACGGCCCGGTCCATCTGGGTCTGCTGGAGCATGACCTCCGAGAGCCAGACCTGATAGGGGTCGTAGCTTTCGCGCCAGGGCAGCGGGCGTCTGGCCTGCCGGAACCAATCGAGGAGCAGTGTGGAAAAGAGTGAGGGGTCGGGCATTCTGGTTTCCAAAATCAAAGAGATTGTCTTATAGCAGATCAATACACCGCCGTCGATCATGGAGCAGTCATGCGATTTCGCGCCGCGCCGTATCTTGTGTCCGTGTTGTGTCTGCTGGGTGTGCTCTCCTGCGCCATTTTCGCCCTGGCCCAGCCGCCGGGCCAGCCTGGGCGGGCCTGGCTGCCGCCGGACCTCAGGTCCTGGGAAGGCTGGGTGCTCTACGGGCAGGACAGCGCCCAGTGTCCGCCCCTGGCCACCGACCCGGCCCGCAGGCAGTGCCAGTTCCCCACCCGGATAAGCCTCGTCGTGGACGGCTCCGGCGCGTCCTTCACGGCCACATGGCGGGTGTTTTCGCCCATGAACGCGCCGCTGCCCGTGGCCCCCGGCCTATGGCCCGCGCGCGTCACGGTGGACGGCCAGAGCGCCGCCGTGCTGGATCAGTCCGGCACTCCAGCCGTACGCCTGGAGCCCGGCGAGCATCAGGTCTCAGGCCAGCTCCCCTGGAAACGCAGGCCCCAGGCCCTGCGGATCGCGCCCCAGACCGGCGTGGTGGAACTCGCCGTGGACGGCGTCGCCGTGGCCGCCCCCAAGCTCGCGGCCGACGGCAGGCTGGACATCTCCCGCCAGGACGAGCGCAAGGCCCCCGAGGATTCCGCCCAGGTGGCGGTGTTCAGGCTCCTGCGCGACGGCGTGCCCATGACGATCACCACCCTGGCCCGCCTGGAGGTCTCCGGCAGGGTCAGGACCATCGCCCTGGACGGCCTGCTGCCGCCGGGAACCGAGCCCATGGCCGTGCAGGCCCCGGTGCCCGTGGGCTTCGGCCCCGGCGGGCAGGTGCTGGCCCAGGCCGGGGCCGGGCGCTACGACCTGGAGATAGTAAGCCGCGCCCTGGAACCCATGAAGGCCATGGGACCGGCCACCACGCCGTTCGGGCGCGAGATCTGGGCCTTCGCCGCCGACCCCGCCCTGCGCGACGTCCAGCCGCGCGGGCTCGCCCCCATCGATCCCCAGACCACCGAGTTGCCGGACGCCTGGAAGAAATACCCGGCCTTCCTTGCGGAAAAGGACGCCGTCCTTACCCTGGACGTCATCCGGCGCGGGGAGTCCGGGCCGCGCAGCGACGACCTGAACGTGCGCCGCACCCTGTGGCTTGATTTCGACGGCGCGGGATTCACCGTGCAGGACCGCCTGTCCGGCGCGCTGCGCCACGGCTGGTCCTTGTCCATGAACGCGCCGGGCGAGCTTGGCCGTGCGGCCCAGGCCGGGAAGGACCTGCCAGTGGTGCTCCTGGGCGAGGACAAGCTTCCGGGCGTGGAACTGCGCGAGTCCGCCGTGAACCTGACCGCCGAGTCCCGCTATCCGGACGCGGGGGCGGCTGTCCCGGCTTCGGGCTGGCTGGCCGGGGTCACGTCGCTTTCGGCGGAACTGAAGCTGCCGCCGGGCTGGAGGCTCTTTCACGCCTCGGGGCCGGATACGGTCAGCCAGTCCTGGGTGAGCCGCTGGAACCTCTTGAACATCTTCCTGACGCTCTTCATGGTGCTTGGGGCCTGGAAGCTGCGCGGCGTTGCTGCCGGAGGCGTGCTGCTGGCCTATCTGGTGGCCGCCCAGCACGAGCAGGCCGCGCCCGTGGAGCTGTGGCTCCTGCTTTTGGCGGCGCTGGGCATCCTGAAGGCCCTGGACAGGCAGGCATCCAAGGAGTCCTGGCAGAAGGCCGCGCGCGGGGCCAGGGCGTTTCACATGATGGCGCTCGGGCTCATGGTGCTTGCGGCGCTGCCCTTCGTGTTCAGCCAGATACGCACGGGCGTCTATCCGCAACTGGAGGATGTGCGCTTCATATCCACCATGGCCGAGCGGGCGGCGGACCTCGATTCAGGCATGGAATCCCAGGACGTTGCCGCTCCTGCCCAGGCTCCCGCGCCCATGGCGGCCAAGGATTCCCGCAAGGAGGTGCGCAAGGCCGCGCGCGAGCCGTCCGGCCCGTATGCCTACCAGGGCCTGGAGCAGGACCCCAACAGCCTGATCCAGACCGGGCCGGGCATCCCCAACTGGAACTGGCGCACCGTGGGCCTTACCTGGAACGGTCCGGTGGACCCGGCCCAGACCGTGCGCCTGACCCTGGTGTCGCCTATGATGAACGCGGCCTTGTGTTTTGCGCGGGTGATCCTGCTGCTGGCCGCCCTGTGGCTCCTGGCGGACTTCAGGCGTCTGCGCGGCGAGGGGGGGCTCCTGGGCTCGAAGGCAACCGGGCCTGCGGCGGGTGATGGCGCTTCAGGAAGCTCAGGAGCTTCCCCGGCCAAGCTTGCCTGCCTCGCGGCAATGCTGTCCGCAGCCCTGCTCATGGCTCCCGGCGCGCTTCTGGCCGCTCCGGAATCGCAGGAGGCGTTCCGGTCCGGCGTTCCGCCCAAGGAGATCCTTGATGAACTGCGCGCCCGGCTCATCAAACCGTCGGACTGCTTCCCGGACTGCGCCGGAATCTCGGAGCTCGGCGTGGTGCTGGACGCCAAAGTCCTGCGCCTGACCCTGGAGACCGGGGCGGCCACGCGGCTCGCCCTGCCGCTGCCCGTGGTGGGCGACGGCTGGCGGCCCCAGTCCGTGACCGTGGACTCAAAGCCTGCCGTGCTCTTTGCCGAGAACGGCGGATTGTGGGCGCTGCTTGATCCCGGCCCGCACAAGGTCATCGTGAGCGGTGCGGCTCCCGCCGGAGTGTCGTTTAGCATCTCGGCCCCGTTCTCCACGCGCCGGGCCGTGGTGGATGCGCCCGGATGGAGCGTCCTGGGCCTGGGGCCTGACGGCGCGCTGGAGGGGGGGCTCAAGTTCTCCCGCCGGGAGGACGCGTCCCAGGCTGGCAAGCCGGGCAGCGCCGCTACGGCGATCACGGCGGTCATCCAGCCGTTCCTGGAAGTGGAGCGCTCCCTGGAGCTCGGGCTCAGCTGGGAGGCCGTGACCACCGTGCGCCGCCTGACCCAGACCGGCGAGCCCGTGGTGATCCAGGTGCCGCTCCTGCCCGGCGAGTCCGTGCTGGACCGCGACGTGCGCGTGGCGGACGGCAAGGCCGTGGCCGCATTGGGCGCAGGGCAGCGCCAGCTCAGCTGGCGTTCGCGCCTGGAAATTCAGCCCGCGCTCGACTTGTCGGCACCCCAGGGCGTCAACTGGGTGGAGATCTGGCGGCTTCGGGCGGCCCCGTCCTGGGACGTGGCGCTCTCGGGCATCCCGGTGTCCTCCAGCCTGGACGCTTCGGGGCATTGGGCGCCCCTGTGGCGGCCCTGGCCCGGCGAGACGGCCCGCATCGCGGTGACGCGCCCCGCGCCTGCTCCCGGCCAGAGCCTGACCATCGACTCCGCCAAGCTTCGCCTGACGCCCGGCGAGCGCCTGGACGCCGTCTCCCTGGAGATGGCCCTGCGCTCGGCCCTGGGCGGGCGGCACGTGCTGCACCTGCCGGAGAAGGCCGAGGTCACCGGGGTGGTGGTGGGCGGCAAACCCTCGCCCTGGTCCGGGGACAAGCCCGGCGAAATCGGGCTGGCGCTCACGCCGGGCAGGCAGTCCGTCCTGGTGTCCTGGAGGCAGCCGCGCGAGTCGCTGACCACGGTGTCCACGCCTGCTGTCAGCCTGGGGCACGAGGCTGTGAACGCCGTGCTGACCGTGGAGATGCCCCGCGACCGCTGGATTCTTTGGGCGCGCGGAGCCACGCGCATGGCCCCGGCCATCCTGTTCTGGAGCGCGCTGGGAGCCACGGCCCTGGTGGCCTTCGGCCTGGGGTTCCTGCCCTTCACGCCGCTTCGGCGCTGGCAGTGGCTGCTTCTGGGCCTGGGGCTCACGCAGGTGTCGCCGGGCGTGGCCCTGCTGGCCGTGGCCTGGATCATCGCGCTTGGCCTTCGCCGGGGGTACAAGGCATCCTCCAGTTCCGACTGGTTCGGCTTCAACGCCATGCAGATCGGGCTGGCGATTTTGACCCTCATAGGCCTGTCCTGCCTGTTCGAGGCCATCCGCACCGGGCTTCTGGGCTCGCCCACCATGCACATCATGGGCAACGGCTCGTCGGCCTACAGGCTCATCTGGTCCTTCGACCGCGTGGGCGAGACCTTGCCCCAGGCGCAGGTGTTCTCGGTGTCCCTGTGGTGGTACCGGGGCGTGATGCTGGCCTGGTCCTTGTGGATGGCGTTCTCGCTGCTGGGCTGGCTGCGCTGGGGCTGGGACTCGTTCAGCGACGGAAGGGCGTGGCGAAAGCCGGAGCTCAGGAAGGTTAAGCGCCCCGAACCCCCGCTGCCGCCTGAGCAGGACCGCAGGCCGCAGCTGCGAGAGGGCCTCGCGCCCGCAGGGCAGGGAACTCCGGAAGCTCCCGCTGGACCGGGAGCGCCTGGAGCGCCGGAAGGACCAAAGGAGCCTGATAAGAGCTGACGCCGCGAAATGCGGGCAATACGGCAAATAAAGGCCGCCCGGCGGGGAACCGTCGGGCGGCTTTTCGTGTGAGGCCTTTCAAAACACATCGAACCGCCCTTCCTATAAGAATGACAATCCGATAACTGCCTTGGATAATTGCGGATTCCAAAGGGCGCAGCCTTTTGGCCGCCGGAGGCGTTCCCCTACTGCGAATTTTGCAAGTCTCTACGGTTATTTCTTTTTGGCCTGGTTGGCCACGGCCTCGATCTGGCGGGCTATCTCGTCCGGGTCGCCCAGGTAATGGTGCCCGACGGGCTTGAGGTCGTCGCTGAGCTCGTACACCAGGGGCACGCCAGTTGGGATGTTGAGCGACGCGATGGCCTCGTCGCTTACGGCGTCCAGGTATTTCACCAGTGCGCGCAGCGAGTTGCCGTGCGCAGCCACCAGCACGCGCCTGCCTGATTTAATCGTGGGGGCCAGCACCTCGTGCCAGTAGGGCATCACGCGGGCCACGGTGTCCTTCAGGCACTCAACCGCCGGGAGTTCCTCCGGGGTGAGCGCCGCGTAGCGCGGATCGAAGCGCGGATGGCGCGGGTCGTCGTTCTCCAGGGCGGGGGGGCGCACGTCGTAGCTCCTGCGCCACTCGAACACCTGCTTCTCGCCGAATTTTTCGGTCATCTCGGCCTTGTTCAGGCCCTGGAGCGAGCCGTAATGGCGTTCGTTCAGCTTCCAGGATTTGGTCACCGGCAGCCACATGAGGTCCATGGCCTCCAGGATGATGTCCAGAGTCTTCACCGCTCGCTTGAGATACGAGGTGAAGCACAGGTCGAAGGTCAGTCCTGCGTCCATCATGGCCTTGGCCCCGGCCAGGGCTTCGCTCTCGCCCAGGGGCGAGAGCGGCACGTCGGTCCAGCCGGTGAAGCGGTTCTCCAGGTTCCATTGGCTCTGGCCGTGGCGCACGAGCACGAGCGTATGCATGGCGGTTCTCCGTTGTTGTCGGGCTTCGGGGGCGTTCCGGTCGTGCCGGAAGGCCCGCTGCCGGACTGTCCGGCAGGCTCTGTCGGGCTGCGCTCCATACCATGGAACGCGGGATTCATAGGCGCCGTGTATCACGCGCACATGCCAAAAGAAACAGCCCGGAGAACATTGGCGTTCCCCGGGCTGCGTCACGTTCGCGATGAGAGGCGGCTAGTCGTGCTTCTTGCAGACGATCATGGCCTCATCCACGCCTTCCAGCATGCGGATGGCGCAGAAGGAGCCGCACATGGCGCACTCCTTCTCCTGATGGAAGTCCTTGCGGCGCTTGCGCAGGGTGTGGGGGTCCAGGGCGTTGTCGGCCATGGCTTCCCAGTCCAGGGCGGCGCGCGCCTTGGAGATGGCCAGGTCGCGCTCCACGGCCCAGGGGCGGCCAAGGGAGTTCTCGGCGCTCTGGGCCGCGATGAGGCTGGCTTTCACGCCGTCCCACACGTCCTCGGGTCCGGGCAGGGTGACGTGCTCGGCAGGGGTCAGGTAGCACAGGAAGTCCGCGCCGTAGAAGGCGGCCTGTGCGCCGCCGATGGCTCCGGCGATGTGGTCGTAGCCCGCTGCGGCGTCGGTGGTCAGGGGGCCGAGCACGTAGAGCGGGGCGTTGTTGGTCAGGCGCTTGATGCCCTGGATCTGGCTCTGCACCAGATGAAGGGGCACGTGGCCGGGGCCTTCGATCATGATCTGCACGCCATGCTCCACGGCGCGCCGGGCCAGGTCGCCAAGCACGGAAACCTCTTCCCACTGGGCCGCGTCGCCTGCGTCCGCGCCCGCGCCGGGGCGCAGGCCGTCGCCGAGGCTGATGGTCACGTTGTGCTTGAGGCAGATCTTCAAAAGGTCGTCATAGTGGGTGAGCAGCGGGTTTTCCACATTGCGGCGCTTCATCCAGCGGGCCATGAGCGCTCCGCCGCGCGACACGATGCCAAGGATTCGGCGGCCGTCGGAGGCCATGGCCGCGCCGCGCGCGGTGACGCCGCAGTGCAGCGTCATGAAGTCCACGCCCTGCTCGGCCTGCTTCTCGATCTCCTCCAGGAGCTCCTGCACGGTGAAGTCGCTGGGGTCCTGTCCGCGCGCCACGTAGGGCTGGGCCACCGAGTAGAGCGGGACCGTGCCCAGGGGCAGGGGGGAGGCTTCCAGCATGCTCACGCGCACCACGTCCAGGTCTCCGGCGGTGGAGAGGTCCATCACGGTGTGGGCTCCGGCTTTTTCGGCCAGGCGCAGCTTCTGGACCTCCATCTCCACGTTGTTGATCATGGGGGAGGTGCCGATGTTGGCGTTGACTTTCACCCGGGCGGGTTGACCGATCAGGGTGGGCGACACATTCTTATGGGCAGGGTTGGCCAGAAGGGCCATGCGTCCGGCGTCCAGGCCGGAGCGGATGTCCTCCACGCCCATGTGTTCATGGGCGGCGATGGCCTGCCCGTGGGTGCTCAGGTACGTGGCGACAATGGCGTTTTTACTGGTAAGAGACATGGTTCGACCTCGAGAGGGGTTGGTTGGGGAATCAGAGGGCGGGCGCTGCCCTCGTGTATTGGCAACGTCGGTGGTGTTCCAGCGCGGGAACGGCCCTGTCTCTAGCACGGAGAACCCGCGCGGAAAAGGTCCGTTTTTCGCTTGCCACCCGGCTGGGGCAGGTGTATAGGTCCCGTCTTCGATTTGATCAAGGAGCTTTTCATGAAGAGCGATATCCATCCCAAGACTTACAAGGCGAAACTCGTCTGTAACTGCGGATTCCAGGCTGATGCCCTGTCCACCAAGGGCGAGACGGTGACGGTTGAAATCTGTTCCAACTGCCACCCGTTCTACACCGGCAAGCAGCGTTTCGTGGACACCGCTGGCCGCATCGACCGCTTCCGCAAGAAGTACGCGAAGTTCGAGGAACCGAAAGCCTAGTGTTCCACGCGTCCTGCGAAGGCGTTCTGCGCCGCTGCGGGGCCTGTATCGTATTGCGCGGCCGTCCGGCTGGGGGAATGCCCGTCGGACGCGCCGTTTTCGCGTGGATTGCAAGCGGTGTTTCCGGGGCTCGCGCCTCGCGCTGCGGAGCGTATGCGCCGCAGGCGTCGGCGGTTTCGTCCCCAGTGCCGTCCCCCCAGGCCCACAAGCGTGAAGCGGCGCTCCGTGCGCCGCTTTTTCCTATTGTATGGAGCTTATGAACAACGCGCTCGCAGCCAACGATACCGTCGGGGGACAGGCCGTCATGGAAGGGGTGATGATCCGTTCCAAGGACTGCCTGGCCATTGCCGTGCGCAAGCCCAGCGGCGAGATTTTCGTGGAGACCCGCCCCTGGTTCACCCTGACGCGCGCCGCCTGGCTGAAGAAACCCTTCATCAGGGGCTTTCCAGTGCTGCTGGAGACGCTGGTCAACGGCATCAAGGCGCTCAACTTCTCGGCCCAGCATTCGCTTGACGAGGACGAGGGCGAGCTCTCCCCCTGGGCCATGGCCCTGACCATGGCCTCGGCCATCGGGTTTGCCCTGTTGCTGTTCGTGGTGGCCCCGCACGTTTTTTCCATCGGCATGAACCTGCTCGGGCTCTCCGGCGACGCGGAGGCCCTGTCCTTCCACATGTGGGACGGCCTGTTCAAGCTGCTGATGTTCGTGGGCTACATCCTGGCCATCTCCTACATCCCGGACATCCGGCGCGTGTTCCAGTACCACGGGGCGGAGCACAAGGTGATCTGGGCGCACGAGAACGGCGTGGAGCTGTCACCGGGCGCGGTGCGCGATTTCTCTCGCCTGCATCCGCGCTGCGGCACCACCTTCCTGCTCTTCGTGCTGGGCGTGTCCATCGTGCTCTACACCTTCCTGGTGCCGCTGTTGCTGGGGGTGTGGTCGCCCGAGAACGCAATCCTGAAGCAGGCCTACATCATCGGCGTGAAATTTCTGCTGATGGTCCCCATCAGCGCCATTTCCTACGAGATCATCAAGTTCTCCGGGAAATTCCATAAGAACATCCTGTGCAAGGCCATGGCCTGCCCCGGCCTCGCCATGCAGATGCTCACCACCCACGAGCCAGACGACGCCCAGATCGAGGTGGCCATCGCCGCGCTCAAGGGCGCGCTGGGCCGCAAGTAAAACGGACCCATCATCATGTTCGCCAAGCTCGAAAGCATCGAAGCCAAATATCTGGAACTGGAGAGGGAACTCTCCTCCCCCGACGCCGTCTCCGACCAGGAGCGCTACCGCAAGCTCACCAAGGCCCACGCTGACCTGGGCGACGTGGTGGCGGTCTACCGCCGCTTCAAGAAGCTGCGCGAGGACATGGAGGAGAACACCCTCCTGCTGGAAGACTCCGACCCCGACATGCGCGAGCTGGCCAAGGCCGAGATCGCGGCCATCGAGGAGGAGACCCCGAGGCTCGAGGAGGAGCTGAAGCTCCTGCTGCTGCCCAAGGACCCACTCGACGAGAAGAACATCCTCCTGGAAATCCGCGCCGGTACCGGCGGCGAGGAAGCCGCCCTCTTCGCGGCGGACCTCTTCCGCATGTACATGCGCTACGCCGAGCGCAAGCGCTGGAAGATGGAGATCATGAGTGAATCTCCCTCGGACACCGGAGGCTACAAGGAAATCATCGCCAGCATCTCCGGCGAGAAGGTCTACAGCCGCCTGAAGTACGAGTCCGGCACGCACCGCGTGCAGCGCGTGCCCGCCACCGAATCCCAGGGACGCATCCACACCTCGGCCGCCACCGTGGCCGTGCTGCCCGAGGCCGACGAGGTGGACGTGCAGCTGGACCCCAACGAGCTGCGCGTGGATGTGTACCGCTCCAGCGGCCCCGGCGGACAGAGCGTGAACACCACCGACTCTGCCGTGCGCGTCACGCACATTCCGTCGGGCCTGGTGGTCATCTGCCAGGACGAAAAGAGCCAGCACAAGAACAGGGCCAAGGCCATGAAGGTGCTTCTCTCGCGCCTTCTGCACCTGGAGCAGGAGAAGCAGCGCCTGGTGGTGGAGGCCAACCGCCGCCAGCAGGTGGGCTCGGGCGACCGCTCGGAGCGCATCCGCACCTACAACTTCCCCCAGGGCCGCATGACCGACCACCGCATCAACTACACCATGCACAACCTGGACAAGATCCTGGATGGCGACATCGAGGACATGATGAACGCCCTGACCAACCACTACCAGACCGAGGCGCTCAAGAACCAGGCCGACAACGCCTGATCGGACCGCCAGGCCGGGTGCCCCTTTCGGGAATCTCAAGCGCCCGGAGAGCAGATGATGCTCTCCGGGCGCTTTTCTTTTGTCGCAGGGTCACAGCTCCGCAATAGCATTTCGTTCACAATATCAGAGTCATTCAGGCGGAATTTTTGCTCAATATACCCTCTTGAAATACTGGACAAAGAGCGTACGCTCCAGACCGTTTTAGAATAGCCTTGCATTTTCCTAATTTTACCGAGCTGTTGTCTTCGGGCATCAACCCGCCTTGGGTCTTGAGGAGGGAGTTTTGGACACTGAGATACGTTCCGGGCGCGGGCAGGCACTCTGGCCCGTGCCCAAGTTGTTCAAGGTATTGCGCCGGGGCCTTTCGCCTCGCGATTTGAGCCGGGACGTCCTGGCTGGCCTCACCGTGGGCGTGGTGGCCCTGCCGCTGGCCCTGGCCTTCGCCATCGCCTCCCACGTGCCGCCCGAGCGGGGGCTCTTCACGGCCATCGTGGCCGGTTTCATCATCTCCTTCATGGGCGGATCGCGCTTCGCCGTGGGCGGCCCAACCGGAGCCTTCGTGGTCATCATCGCGGGCGTGGTGGACCGTCACGGTTACCAGGGGCTGGTGATGACCACGCTGCTGGCGGGCGGCATGCTGGTGATCATGGGGCTTGCGCGCCTGGGAAAGCTCATCAAGTTCATTCCGTATCCGGTCACCACCGGGTTCACCAGCGGCATCGCCGTGCTCATCTTCTTCAGCCAGCTCACCGACTTCCTGGGCATGAAGATCACCCAGGTGCCTGCCGAGTTCATCCCCAAGCTGTCGGTGCTGGGCTCCTCCCTGGACAGGGTGGACCCGGCCACGGCGGGAGTGGGGTTGGTGTCTCTGGGTGCGATACTGCTGGCGCGGCGCTTCTTCCCGGTCATCCCGGCGCCGGTGTTCGGCGTGGCCGTGGGCGCGGTGACGGCTGCGGCCTTCATGCTGCCGGTGGACACCATAGGCACGCGGTTCGGGGGCATCCCAAGCTCGCTCCCCGCTTTCGTGCCTCCCACGTTGGACTGGGCCTCCATCAAGGCCCTGATGCCCGACGCAATGACCATCGCCCTGCTGGCGGGCATCGAATCCCTGTTGTGCTGCGTGGTGGCCGACGGCATGACCGGCGACCGGCACGACTCCTCGGCGGAGCTGGTGGCCCAGGGCACAGCCAACATCGCCTCGGTGCTCTTTGGCGGCATTCCGGCCACGGGGGCCATCGCCCGCACCGTGACCAGCATCAAGGCCGGGGCCGTCTCCCCCATCGCGGGCTGCGTCCACGCCCTGGTGCTGGTGGCCTTCGTGCTGGTGGCCGCGCCGGTGGCCTCGGCCATCCCCCTGGCCAGCCTTGCCGCAGTGCTCTTGGTGGTGGCCTACGACATGAGCGAATACCGCAGGTTCGCCCGGCTGCTGAAAGCGCCCCGCTCGGACGTGGCCGTGCTGGTGACCACCTTCGCCCTGACGGTGCTGATCGACCTGACCGTGGCCGTGTACGTGGGCGTGTTGCTGGCCTCGCTGCTGTTCATGCGCCGCATGAGCGAGATGACCGAGATCGGCGTGTGCAGGCTGCCCGCCAGCGACAACCTGGACGAGGCGGTGCGCATGTCCGACATCTCGGCGGGCGGCGAGGATTCCAATTACGCCAAGGATTCCTGCGCCATACCTACGGAAAAGTCAGCCATTGACGACGACATCCAGGTCTATGAAATCGATGGCCCGTTCTTCTTCGGCATTGCAGACCGCTTCCAGGACATCCTGGACATCGTCTCCAGAAAGCCGCGCGTGTTCATCCTGGACGTGACCCACGCCCAGACAATCGATTCCACCGGAATCAACGCGCTGGAAGGGTTCGTCAAGAAGTGCAAAACGCGCGGGATCGAGCTGTACCTTGCCGGGAACAGAGGGCATTTCATGGCCACCCTGCAACGGTTCGGGACCGACAGCCTCATCGGCTGGGACCATATCGTGGATTCCGTGGCCGAGGCTGTTCTGATCGCTTCCTATAAAAAAGACGCTCCGGTAAAATAGCCTGGAGAGAACAGCGGGGCCGGAATTTCCGGCCCCAAGGCCGCTCATGGGGCAGCAGACGCGCAGGCCGCACCGTCCCTGACGCTTTACATCATTCCCAAGCCATGCCAAAGATTCGCGTGCGTATGTAATATAATGAAGTTTGGGGACGATTTTGCAGTATTATTCACCGCTTGACCACTGCAACATCCCTGTCATCCGGGCCAGGGCCGCATGGTGGTTGTTCGGCTGCCTCCTGGCTGCATGGGCATACCTTGCCGCGCCGCACTCCGCCTGGGCGCAGTCCGGCTTTACTCCCCGTTTCCAGCACTTCGGCGTCGAGGAAGGCCTGTCCCAGTCCTCGGCGGTCTGCCTGGCCCAGGACCGCTCCGGCTTCCTGTGGGTGGGCACCTATGCGGGCCTGAACCGCTACGACGGCTACACCTTCAAGCTCTACACCTCCGACCTCAGCAAACCCGGCTCCCTGGCCGACGCCAACATCCGCGCCCTGACCGTGGACGCGTCCGGCGCGCTGTGGGTGGGCACGCGAAGCGGCGGGCTGTCGCGCTATGACGCGCTCACGGATTCCTTCGCCAACTATCTCCACGTTCCCTCCAACCCGTCGAGCATCCCGAGCAACGAGGTGAACGCCGTCCACCAGGACTCCCAGGGCGTCATCCGCGTGGGAACAGCCGCCGGAATGGCGGTGTTCGACAAGTCCAGCGGCGTGTTCACCCGCATTCCCGTGTCCCAGCCCCAGACCAAAGGCCCCACCGAGATCGTGTCCGTGACCGAGGACGACAAGGGGCAGATCTGGGCCGCCTCGCGCAAGCTGGTGTTCCGGCTGGACACCGAGACGGGGTCGCTCGTCTCCATCGTGAACGAGAAGATGGCCAAGGACATCATAAACGCCCAGATCAACCAGATCTATTGCGAGGGGCGCAACATCCTGTGGATCGTGAGCGACGTTGCCGGGCTTTTCCGGCTCAACCTCGCCACCGGCGCGGTGGAGCCGCACATGGCCTCCACGGGCGTGTTCAAGCTCATGCTGGACAGATGGGGCACGCTCTGGGCCGCCACGGCGGCGGGCCTTGCTCGTCTGGTGGAAAACGGGTCCGGAAGAAAGTTCGAGGTCTTCAGCCACAACCCCTACGACCCCGACTCCATCGGCCAGAACGACGTCATATCGCTTCTGGAGGATTCCTCCGGCATCCTCTGGGCCGGAACATACTCCGGCGGCCTGAACAAGCTGATCCCCGGCTCGCGCTGGTTCGCTTCCTACCGGCACATTCCGGGGGACCAGGAGAGCCTGCCGGGCAAGGAAGTGAGCGCGGTGCACCTGGGGCGCGACGGCAGCCTGTGGGTGGGAACACGCTACGCGGGCCTTGCCCGCTTGGACCGCACCAGGAAGGTGGTCGAACGCTTCCGCCACGATCCCCGCGATCCCGCCAGTCTCGCCGAGGACCAGATCAACTGCGTCATGGAGGACTCCCGTGGGCGCATCTGGGTGGGCACGGTGGAGTCGGGCATCAGCGTCCTGGACAGAGAGAGCGGCGCTTTCACCCATTATGTGCACGACCCCCGCAATCCCCAGAGCATAAGCCAGGACAAGATCTGGTGGATCTTCGAGGACCGCGACGGGATCATCTGGGCCGGGACCAGCAAGGGCGGCCTGAACCGCCTGGACCCGCAGACCGGAAAGGTCACGCGTTACCTGAACGACCCCAAGAACCCGGAAAGCATAAGCCACGACCGGGTCCGCCACATCATCCAGACGCGCGACGGGGCGCTCTGGCTGGGCACCAACGCGGGCCTGAACCGCTTCGACCCGTCCACGAAGATTTTCGAGCACTGGCGCCACGACCCCACAAACCCCCAGAGCCTCTCCAACGACCGGGTGACCCCCATCGTCGAGGACCCCTCCGGCATCCTCTGGGTGGGAACGGACAACGGCCTGAACCGCTTCGACCCGGTCACCAGGATTTCCACGCGCTATGGCGAGCGCGACGGGCTGGCCGACGACGGCATCCAGGGCATGGCCATGGACGAGAAGGGCTACCTCTGGATGAGCACCTTCAAGGGCATCTCCCGCATGAACCCCGCCACCGGCGAGATACGCAACTATTCCCGCCGCGACGGCCTGGTCGGCGTGGAATTCTACATGAACGCCTTTCACAAGGGCGCCACCGGGGAGATGTTCTTCGGCGGTTTTTCCGGCGTGAACTCCTTCTTCCCCAAGGACGTCCTGCCCAACAAGCACCCCCCCGACGCGGCCCTGACCGAGCTTCGCGTCAACAACCAGCCCAGACCGTTGAAAGCTGGCGGCAAGCCCGCAGACGTGGTGCTGACGCCCAGCGCCCAGACGGTCACCTTCGAGTTCACGTCCATGGACTTCACGAACCCGGCGAAGAACCGCTACGCCTATCAGCTGCTGGGCTTCGACCAGGACTGGGTGGAAAGCGGCACGACGCGCCGGGCCACCTACACCAACCTCGACCCCGGCGACTACGTGTTCCTGGTGAAGGCCACCAACGACGAGGGCGTGTGGAGCCGCACTCCGCTGACCGTCACCATGACGGTGGTCCCTCCCTACTGGCGGACCATGTGGTTCAAGGGCGTGGCGGCCCTTCTGGTCCTGGCCGGATTGTACGGAATTTATTCCATGCGGCTCTCAGCCCTCAAGGCGCGCCGCAAGGAGCTTGAGGAAACCGTTGACCGCCAGACCGCGTCGCTGCGTGTCGAGATCGAGGAGCGCGTCAAGGCCGAGGCCGAACTGCGCGACAGCCAGCAGAGCTTCCAGGCCATCTTCCAGTACAGCCCGGTGGCCGTGGCCATCTCCTCCCTGCGCGACAACAGCATCCTTCAGGTGAACAAGGCATTCTGTTCGCTCACGGGCTTCTCCGCCGAGGAGATCCTGGGGCGCAGTGCGGCGGAGCTTGGCCTGTGGGTGGACCGCGAAAAGCGCCAGAAACTCCTGGACGAAGTGCAGAAGAGCCGTGTGGTGCTGAACCGCGAGCTGGACATGCGCGCGCGTTCCGGAACCATCATGCACGTTTTGTCCTCGGCGGCGCTCATCGACGTGTTTGGCGAGGCAAGCGTGCTCTGGCTGGTGTCGGACATCACCGACCGCAAGAAGCTGGAGTTCGACCTCATCGACGCGCGCGAGAAGGCCGAGGCCGCAAGCCAGGCCAAGAGCGACTTCCTGGCCAACATCAGCCACGAAATCCGTTCGCCCATGAACGCCATCCTGGGCCTGACCGAAATCTCACTGCGCCAGAACCCGCCGGAGAAGCTGCGCGGCAACCTGGACAAGATAATCTCCGCAAGCCACGTGCTGCTGGGCGTCATCAACGACCTTTTGGACCTCTCCAAGATCGAGGCGGGCCGCATGGAGCTGTGCCCCGTGTCCTTCAGCCTGAAAAAGGTCCTGGACCGCCTGGGGGACATCTTCTCCGCCAAGGCCGGGGAAAAAGGCCTCGCCTTCTCCATCGACATCCAGGACGGCATGCCGACCGCCCTCATAGGCGACAGCCTGCGCCTGGAGCAGGTGCTCATCAATCTGGTGGGCAATGCCGTCAAGTTCACCAGCCAGGGCGCTGTGCGCGTGACGGTCGGCTTCGCCCAGGCCAATCCAGGCGTGGTGATGCTGTCGTTCTCCATCAGCGACACCGGCATCGGCATGACCCCGGAGCAGCGGTCGTACATCTTCAACCCGTTCGTCCAGGCGGAAAGCTCCACGTCGCGCCGCTTCGGCGGCACGGGGCTCGGGCTCTCCATCGTACGTCGGCTTGTGGACATCATGCAGGGCGAGATCACCGTGAAGAGCGAGCCCGGCGCGGGCAGCGAATTCTCCTTCACCGCCCCCTTCGAGCTGGACGTCTCCGAGTCCGGGCACCCTGAGCGCGCCGCCGAAGAGGACGAGCGCCTGAAGGGTGTGCGCGTGCTGGTGGTGGACGACAACTCCCTCAACAGGGAGCTCACCGCCGAACTGCTCAAAATGGCCGGGATGCTGCCGCAGGTGGCCGAGAGCGGGGCCGAGGCGCTGGAAATGCTTGGCCGCGAGGAGTTCGACGTGGCCCTGCTGGACGTGCAGATGCCCGTGATGGACGGCTACGAGCTGGCACGCGCCATCCGGGGCCGCGACGGCGCGAACCCCATCCTCCTGCTGGCGCTCACGGCCCGCGCCATGTCCGGAGACCAGGAGCGCTGCCTGGAGGCAGGCATGGACGGCTATCTCACCAAGCCGGTCATGCCCGAGATACTCTTTTCAACCATCCGCAAGAAGCTGGGGCAGGGCAGGGCGCAAACAGCCTGACGCGCTCCGGCGCACCCCCGGCGCAAGCCAGAAAACGCTTGGAATCCCGACTTGCCGGGGGTAGGATAGCTTCCAGGAATGACCAAACAGCCCACTGTCCGAGACATCCTCCAGAAGACCGAAACCTACCTGCGCGAGAAGAACGTCGATTCCCCGCGTCTGTCGGCCCAGATGATCCTGGCCCACGGCCTCGGGCTCGACCGCATGGGCCTGTTTCTGGACATGGACCGGCCCCTTCAGGCCTCGGAGCTGGACGCTGTGCGCCCGCTGGCCGCCCGGCGCGGCCGTGGCGAACCCGTGGCCTACATCGTGGGCGAGCGCGAGTTCTTCAGTCTGGCCTTCGAGGTCACCCCCGACGTGCTCATCCCCAGGCCCGAGACCGAGCTGATCGTGGAGGAGGCCATCCGCCTCTTCCCCGGCGACGCCGAGATGGCCGTGGCCGATCTGGGCACCGGATCGGGCTGCCTGGCCGTCACCCTGGCCACCCGTTTCCCGTCCGCGCGCGTCACCGCCCTGGACCTGAGCCCTGGCGCGCTGGCCGTGGCCCGGCGCAATGCCGCCCGGCACAACGTGGCCGAGCGCATGGAATTTCTGGAGGCCACCTTTTCGGAGCTTCCGCCAGTGTCCGGAGGCTACGGCCTCATCGTGTCCAATCCTCCCTACGTCAGCCAGGCAGAGTACGAGGCCCTCTCGCCGGAGGTGGCCTCCTTCGAGCCCAAGTCCGCGCTGGTGCCGGTGCCTGGGCAGGACGGGCTGGAAGCCTACCCTGCGGTGGTCGCCGCCGCCTTCAAACGGCTGGCTCCTGGCGGCGTGCTGATGCTGGAGATCGGCTGGAAGCAGGGCCAGGACGTGAAGCACCTGCTGGAGGCCACGGAGTTCGGGTTCGAGGCTGTGGCCGTGCTGCCCGACCTCGCCGGGCTGGACCGGGTGGTCATCGGCAGGAAGCCGGACTGACCGGAGATATTTTGCCGGGTGCGGGACCTTCCGCACACCGCACTGTGATCGTCCTTCTGTCGCGGACGCCCGGGTCGAGTTGACGCCGTCTGCCCCTGTCGTCCGGCGCAGCCTTCCCCGTCTCCGTCCGCCTTTGAGGAGTTGCCATGCTGGAAGTGGTGGTCTTTTTGTGCGGCGCGGTGGTCATGGTCATCGAGCTGGCGGCCACGCGGGTGCTCGCGCCGTTTCTCGGCACGTCCACCGTGGTCTGGACCAGCATCATCGGCGTCATCCTGGGCGCGCTGTCCCTGGGGTACTGGTGGGGCGGACGCCTCGCCGACCGCCATCCCAATCCCAAGGCCCTCTCCCTGATCATCCTCGGCGCAGCGGTCTGCACGGCGCTCATCGGCTTTTCCCGCTCCTTCGTGGTGGAGATGATCCAGGCGTCCGGCGCTGGCCTGCACGCCGGGTCGCTCCAGGCGGTGCTGCTGCTTTTCGCCCCGGCGGCCACACTGCTCGGCATGGTGGCCCCCTTTGCCGCGCGCATCCGCATGACCGACCCCGAACGCGCGGGCAGCACCGTGGGCCGCCTGTACGCCCTGTCCACGATGGGCAGCATCGTGGGCACCTTCGCGGGCGGCTTCTTCCTGATCGCCTGGTTCGGCAGCGCGGCCATCCTTTTCCTGATGGCCGGGGTGCTGGCCCTGGCCTCCATCCTGTGCCACGTAGGCAGCTGGCCCCTGAAGGCCGGGCTGGCCGGGGTGTTCGTGGCCCTGTACCTGCTTGCGGCCTCCGACGCGCGCTCGTTGGCTGCCAGCGGGATCGTCGACGTGGACACGCCCTATCAGCGGGTGCTGGTCTATCCCTCGCGCGATTTCACCACGGGCAGGGACATGCTGGCCATGAGCACCGGGCCGGAGGGCGTGCAGGGCGGCGTCTACCCCGACGATCCCCAGGCCCTGGCCCTCAACTACACGCGCTATCTGACCCTGGCCTCGCACTTCGCGCCGGACATGCGCCGGGTGCTGGTGCTTGGCGGGGGAGCCTACGCCTTCCCGAAATACGTGCTGGGCAAACACCCGCAGGCGCGCGTGGACGTGGTGGAGCTCGATCCCGGCATCACGGAACTGGCCCGCGCGCACTTCTTCCTGCCGGACGACCCTCGCCTGAACGTGCGCCATGAGGACGCCCGGACGTTCCTGAACGCCAACACCGGGCGCTACGACGCCATCGTGGTGGACGTGTTCAACTCCCACGCGTCCATCCCCTTCCATCTGGCCACCCTGGAGACCGCCCGGCGTCTGGCCGCAGCACTGGACGACGACGGCGTGCTGCTGGTGAACACCATCACCGCGCTGGAAGGCCCGCGTTCCAGGCTTTACAAATCCTTTTACGCCACATACGCACGGGTCTTCCCGCAGGTACACCCCGTCAGGACCTGGAGCCCCGGCTTGAAGACCGACATGCAGAACGTCCTGCTGGTCTGCTTCAAGAGCCCCGCGCCGCGCCCCTGGATAAGCCCGGACGAGTCCGCGCAGGCGCGCCTGGACCAGCGCCAGCCCGCGCCGGAGCTGGACGGAGCCCTTGTCCTGACTGACGACTATGCACCTGTTGAACGCTATCTAACCGGTTGGTGACACACATGAACGAGACTGATTCCTGCCCCTGCGGCTCCGAACTGGCCTACGGCGACTGCTGCGGCCCCATCGTGACCGGCGTGCGCCTCGCACCCACGGCCGAGGCGCTCATGCGCTCGCGCTACACCGCCTACGCCATCGGCGACATGGCCCACCTGAAACGCTCCCTGGACCAGCGCTGGCAGTCCTCCTTCGACGAGGACGGCGCGCGCGAGTGGTCCGAGAAGGCCAACTGGCAGGGGCTGGCCGTGCTCTCCACCAAGGCCGGAGGCCCTGGAGACGAGGAGGGCGAGGTCGAATTCGTGGCCAGCTTCGAGATGGACGGCGAAGTGCAGCAGATGCGCGAGCGCGCCCGCTTCCGCAAGAAGGGCGGCGAGTGGCGCTATGTGGACGGCAAGGTGAAGTCCACCAAGGAGCCCGTGGTGGCGTCCGGCCCCAAGGTGGGCCGCAACGATCCCTGCCCCTGCGGCAGCGGCAAGAAGTTCAAGAAGTGCTGCGGCTAGAAACTATTTTCAGGTTTTTTGAAATAGTCGTTGACACCCAGGGGCCCCCGGCGTAAACCCTCTTTCTCAGCAACGCGGGGTGGAGCAGACCGGTAGCTCATCGGGCTCATAACCCGAAGATCGTGGGTTCAAATCCCACCCCCGCAACCAGAGAAATCAAGGGCTTACGGAATAAACACCGTAGGCCCTTTTTCTTGTTGGTACCCTATTGGTACCCAGAGGAAATTAAGGGGGCAACAACTCGCCCATCTCACAGTTTCCTCAATAAGAGTCCACGCTCTACGAGATGGTAGTTAAACTAGGGGGATCAAGCTCAGTGTTGGGACTAATCTTCATCGAGATTGAAGAACTCAAAGACGAATTAACCCCAAGGTGAGCTCTCACCCAGAAGTCTCACAGCTGCGAGGTTTGACAGCTAAACGGGATTGCCAATCAACCTGTGCTTGACGCCCCCTCCCGATATGAGCCAAATCCCTTATGGGCTTCTGCATCATCGGCAATTTCGACCGGATGGGAGGGAGATAGGTAGCAGGTGCCTCTAACGATAATCCCTACCCAAAGATTAATGGTGAATGATACGGTAATGTTTCTTTGGATTTCATGGCTATGTCTACGCGGTTAGTTGTCTATGTCTGTCTGCACTTGTAGGTGGGTGATGAGATATTTTGGCTCAAAAACATCTGTAGTAGAGCAGATTTATAGCGTAGTCTCAGGAAAGATTCCATCGGGGTCTTTTTGTGATCCGTTTGGTGGGATAGGAACTGTAGGGTCGTATTTTAAACAAAAGGGATATGCGGTCATTACAGGGGATATTCTTGAGTTTGCACATACCTATCAAGTCGCCAAGATTGAGCAAGACAGCTGTCCGACATTTGAAAGGCTTAAATCAGTTTTAAAAATTTCGAATGAAATGGAAATTACAGATTATTTAAATGCAGTAAAGCCTGTGACCGGCTGGTTGACAAGAGAATATGGGGTACAAAGGAAGTTTTTTACAAAATATAATGCTAGGCGCATTGATGCATGCTATATAAAGATTTTGAACTGGAAAAAGAAAGGGCTGCTTACAAAGTATGAGTATTCGACTCTGATAGCATCATTGATTAATAGTGTGGATAAAGTTGCAAATACGGCCGGAACATACTATGCATTTCTAAAGTCCTGGCACAGAAAGGCAAGCAATCCATTTTGTTTTGAATTGATTACACCGAGCATCGGTGCATCGGGGTGTCGTTCCTACCGCATGGATGCAAGTGCTATGGTCAAGGCATATAGTTCAGATATATTGTACCTCGATCCACCGTATAATGGAAGGTCATACGCGCGATATTATCATCTCCCAGAAACGATTGCACTGGGATTGCAGCCCGCTGTGACCGGTTTGTCAGGAATGCCTGTCTATGATTTTCGCAGATCTAAATTTAACAGCGCCAGAAGTGCTACGAAAGCGTTAGAAGATTTATTGAAATTTTCTAAGTTTAGGGTGCTTGTATTTCATTATTCCGATGACGGTTTTATAAGCCCTATGGATGCAAAAAAAATACTTCAACTCCATGGTCTAGTCACTGAATTTGAAATCAATGCGACCGGATATACAAGCACGAAACGATCTCGGTCTGTAAAGCATAGGATGTACTTGGTTGAAAATTCCTAAAGAACTACCTAGTTGGGACCGGTTGACTCCAGAAGATGCACGGCCTTTTGGTCGCATACGTCTTATAGCAGCGGATCTTGATGGAACCCTTGTTCAGCAAGGAGCATCTGACATATTTAATGTAATTGCAAAGTTGCGCAGTAGCCTTGCTCACTCAAGGTATGATGTCGGAGTAACAATTGCTACAGGCAGAGCTTTTTCAGGTGTTGCGAATCTTGTGTCGAAAATAGGAATTCCTCGTGGAATGCCCATGGTCCTTTATAATGGAAGTGTGGTTTTGCGCTGTGGAACAACAAAGATTATACAGCATAAATCAATTGATCGTAGAGTGGTGAGAGAGGTATTGGGTGTTCTAGGTCAAACACAAGTCACTGTTCTTGTATATTATTTTTTGAGCCCTTCAGATTTATTTATTAGTCCGTTTGATTTTCAGGAGAAAGTGTGCGGTTGGACAAAATGTTCTCAATTTAAGAATGAATTTAATGGACTTCCAGTTGATTGGCGCAAGGACTTGAATGATTTGCCAAATCTTAATGCTTCAGCAATATTAATTCATAGTGAATGTCTCGATGTACTTAAAGCTGCACGCGATTCCCTTGTTTCTTTCAAAGAGATATCTATAACTTTTAGCGGGGGGAAACATATTGAAATCCGACCTCACGGTTCAAATAAAGCCAGTGCCCTTGTTTCAGTTGCAAAAGTATTGGGACTCTCTAGGGATGAAGTTCTTGCATTAGGGGATAATGATAATGATGCTGAAATGCTTGAATGGGCTGGCATAGGTGTTTGTGTAGGACATTCATCTGATGAAGCCGTAAGTCATAGTGATTATAAGTGTAAGTATAATGTTGAAAAAGGTGCCATAGAAGTCCTACGTGTTGTTCGGCAAGCGAGGAGGTATTTTCGTGAAGATAATACATGTTCACGGAGGGAAAATTTGTCATGATTGAGACTACTTGGTTTAAGACAATTGAAAGCAACGTTGCAGAATCTCATGATTATTTGATTTCAAATGATGAGTTTTATGAAATGTGTACCAGTATTTTACAGGATACAAATTGCCCACTGGATGGTTTTATTTGTGAAATCAATACCTCTGGTTTTCCTGTAATAGTTTCAGGATCACCTGGAGATGGTGAGTCTAAGAGCTCTAAGAATGTTCCATTGGGAGTTGGAGGAAGAACTAGTTGTACAATAAAATTGTGGCCAAAGAATGAAATTGAACCTGAAATTTTGTCTGAAGTTTTGGATGAGTGTACTAATGAATTGTTAAAGCTTGTAAAGGCGTTTTGGAAGCCAGATTTACGCGATGACAAGTCAAATTTACCTTCTTTGCACATGCCACAAGCAAAATCTTTTTTGAATAAAACGATATCTAGGTATTTGCACAAAGAGTTAGCTGTTGCCTTTTTCTATATTGATTTAGATAAATTCAAGGAAATAAATGATAAATATGGCCATGCTGTCGGTGACATACTGATTTATCATATGTCTGGTTTGATTGCGCATGCAGCAGAAAGAAATGGAATTGCTCTTCATGTTGGCGGTGACGAATATTCTTTTTTGCTTCCTATAAAGCATGCAGATGAGTCGTTATTGGTTGCATATGAATTGTATAGGTCGGCAAAGGATAGTCCATTTTTTGAACAATCTACGGGAGATAATATTCAACTTTCATTTTCGATTGGCATTGCAATTTGCAGTAATATCAATTCTTTTCGTGATCATGTTGTGTTGTACACTGTTGCTGAAAAAGCAGTTAAATCTAACGGTAATAAAATTCGTGGGACTGCCAGGATTTCTAGTAGTAGCAGTGACTCTTTAATGGAAAATGCAAATAACGTACATTCACGTGATGTTGCTTTTGCCGTTTCAAAAAGTCAAATCCTTTCGTTGCGGCCTTTTCATAGCCCATGGCTTAACGTTGTATCGCAAATTGTTGCTAAAAATGTGCTGAGTTGGAAGAGAATTGATAAAAGTTTGACTGGATTAATCCTAGATATCAATGCGTGGGTTAAGCCAGAATTTGTTGATACTCATTTATGTGCTTATGCTGACAGTGATCAACAACATTTTAAGCCGCAAATGAGCAAGTTCGATTTTCTAGTTGCTATAGCGCATGGATTGTTTAGGGCTTATGTTGGTGATAGTTCTTTTATTACATCAGGTTCTGAACTCATTGTTCACTATAATGACACATGGTCCTCTGTTGCGTTATCGTTAGAGCCTGATAAGATAGATATCTTTCAAGTTGACCCCGTCTCTGGGATGGATCATTCCTTCAAACTTGGGTCATTTTGGACTTGTAATGGCGAATGCTCCTCAGGTGATGTCAATGGTGCTATAGCCATTTTGATCAAGGTTGTCATTGACCGCCCTAATGGAGCCACCCATGTCCGCCCCTAATGGAGCCACTTGGATCAGCGTTTCCGGGCTTCGGACGTGTTAAACATCTAGTTGTTTTCCCCTGCACCGGCAACGCAGTTTTTGATCATGGCCTCTTCCCTGGAGCTTCGGAAACTTCGACCTTCGAGGACCACCTTGTATGCTCCGTGCCGCAAGCGATCCAGGGTCGCGGCCCCCAAGAGCTTGTTGTTGAAGGCTTCTCCCCATTCGGAGAAGTCCAGATTGCTGGTGATGATCGTCGGGCACCGCTCGTACCGCTCCGCGATCAGATCATGGAAATCCTCATCCTCTGAGGTCTTGAAGGGTTTC
>NZ_AUBQ01000017.1 GCF_000429325.1 Fundidesulfovibrio putealis DSM 16056 | reverse complement strand
GTAGGGACCGCAGGGTCAAGGCCGCCATCACCACGGCCTCCGCCGCGCCTTATTCCATGGACGCCGCCCCCGTGACCACCGACTGGGGCACCGCCTCCATCGGCACGATCTTCAAGATAAACGACACGGTGTCGCTGCGCGGCTCGGTATCGACCATGTTCTCCAACCCGCAGGTGGTGACCTACGGCGGTGAACTGGGCGTGAACGTCAGCTTCTAGTTGGGATTGCTCACTGGGCTCCGCCCAGACCCGCCAGGGCTCTGCCCTGGACCCGGCAGGGGAGAAGCCTCCCCTGCACCCGGCTTTCCGCTTCGCGTCGTGCGCGGAGGGGTTGAGTTGGTGCGCGGGGTCTGGTGGCTGGGGGCTGTCCCGTTCGTGTCCTGGCGGGCGGGCTGGGACCGATGTGAAGACGATTCGTCGCCCGCCCGCCAGAACCCGACCGTGACAGCTCCCAGCCACCCGACCCCGGGTCCCGATCCATAATCCCGCCCCACAGCTCCGCCCATAACGTCTGCGCTGAGTCCCGGCGCCGAGTTCCGACTACAGTCCCTATCCATAGCCCGACGTCGGGTCCTGACGCTGAGTTCCGACCCACAGTTCCACCCGATAGCGTCGCCCCTGCGTTCATGACTTGAGCCCCGGTATGGACTCCCGGCTCTAAGCTCCGACCTTGAAAATCGATCTTTGCAATGCTCCTGCGGCCCGGTTTCGAGATCTGGTTCCGAGTACCGATCATGAGCCTTTTGTATCGTCGAAAACGGTGATTCCAAGAATACAAAAGCCCTGAAGCGCGGCTTTGCGCGCTTCAGGGCTTTTCTTGCGAGCTCTCTGGACAGGAACGGTGCTGCCCGCGAAGCTAATGCAGGGTCCAGGGGGATCATCCCCCTGGCGGGAGAGTCCAGAGAGGGCGGAGCCCTCTCTGGCCGCCGGAGGCCCTCTACTTGATCACCACGGTGGACAGCGAGTTCTTGGGCGAGCCGGAGATGATCTTGCGGCTTATGGCCACATAAACCAGCGTCTTTCGTTTGGGGTCGTAGATCCTGGTGATCTCGGTGTCCTTGAACACGAGCGACGTCCCTTCGGAGAAGACCTTCTTGGTCTTGGGCAGCGAGGCGGGCAGGGTGGTGGGGCAGGTCTGCACGCATTCCAGGGAGAACTCCGACGGGTCCTCGGCCAGCCCGACGCTGCCTTTGATGCCGCCGGTCTTGGCCTGGCTCAGGTAGCAGGTGACGCAGGAGATGTCCGGGTCGTCGAAGGCATAGACGCAGACCTTGTGGTTCGCGCCGAGCAGTTTCCATTCGGTGGTCAGGCAGTCGACTTCCTCGGCGCGGGCCGTGGCGGCGGCGAGTGCCATGCAGACGAGCAGGGCGGTGAGAATGCGGACGGGCATAGGGTCCTCCGTGAGACGGGATATGATTTGCGCACAGTAACGCAAAGCGGGGTGCGGGTCGAGAGTTGAGCGGCGAAACGCGGCGGCGGGATTGACTGGGAGCGAATCCAATATACAGATAGTGAGTAACCCGAATGATCACGGGAGGAAATCCATGGCCAGGATTACGGTCGCGAATCTTGAGGATGATGTGGTGCAGGTGCTCAAGCACCGGGCCGAACTCCACGGACGTTCGCTTTCGGCGGAAATCAGGGCAGTGCTCGGCAGGGAGACCGCCCCGGACAGGGAACAAGCCCTGGAGCGGCTGGCCCAGAAGCGCAAGCAGCTGGCTTCGAAGGCCTTCCCGGAGCATGGAGCAGAAGTGAGTGTTGGAGTCGAAGAGCCGGAGGAACTTGCGTACTGACGACGGGGCTTCAGGGCCGGGCTAGAACCCCGCCTCGGACATCTCGATAAGCCGCCCCGCAGCGGATGCGTCCACGGGCCTGGAGAACCAGTACCCTTGCGCGCTGCCGCAGCCGAGCGCCTCCAGGCTTTCCAGCTGCTCGCTGGTTTCCACGCCTTCGGCCACCACGTCCAGTTCCAGGTTTCGGGCCAGGGCTATGATGGTGCGCACTATCTCCTGGTTTTCGCGCGGGTCCCCCTCGCCGCTGATGAAGGAGCGGTCGATCTTCAGGCCGTCGATTGGGAAGCGTTGCAGGTAGGACAACGACGAATATCCCGTGCCGAAATCGTCCACCAGCAGTTTGACCCCCAGCGATTTAAGCTTGCCGAGCTTGTCGGACGAGCTCTTGGCGTCACGCATGATGACGCTCTCGGTGATTTCCAGTTTGAAATTTCGGGGCGGAATGCGGTGTTCTTCGAGTCCGCGCCTGATGAACTCCACGAGATCCGGCTGGCGGAATTGCTTGCTGGAGATGTTCACGGTCAGGAAAAGGCCGTGCGCTTCGGGGTGCTCGGCGCGCCACAGGCTGAGCTGGCGCATGGACTCCGCCAGCGCCCACTCGCCCAGCGGCACGATGAGGCCGGTCTCTTCAGCCAGGGGGATGAAGCGCGAGGGCGGGATCATGCCCAGGGTGGGGTGCTTCCAGCGGGCCAGGGCCTCGAAGCCTTGCAGGCTGCCGTTGCGGATGCTGACCACGGGCTGGTAGTGCAGGGTGAGGTCGCCGTTTTTCAGGCCCTGGCGCAGCTCGTTTTCCATGCGCAGGTTTTCCACGGCCAGGGCGTGCATCTTGCTGGTGAAGGCCAGGCGGTCCTTGCCGGACTCCTTGGAGCGGTACATGGCGATGTCGGAGTCGCGCAGGATGGCTTCGGCGGTCTCGTAGCCCTGGGTCTTGAGCACGATGCCGATGCTGGCCCCGCAGTAGACCTCGTTGCCTGAAATCTGGAAAGGGCGGTCCAATACCTCGCGGATGCGGTCCGCCACCTGGATGACCTCCCGCGAGGAGGCGACCTCCTCCAGCAGCACCGCGAACTCGTCTCCGCCCAGGCGGCACACGGTGTCCACCGAGCGCAGGCAGGTCTCGAGCCGCCGTGCGATGCCCTTGAGCAGCACATCTCCCGCCAGATGCCCCAGGCTGTCGTTTATGCGCTTGAAGCGGTCCAGATCCAGGAGCAGCACGGCGAAGTGGTAGCCGGTGCGGCGCTTGCCGCGCTCCATGGCCCGGCTCAGGCGCTCCATGAACAGGTTGCGGTTGGGCAGCCCCGTGAGGGCGTCGTGGAAAGCCTGGTGGGTCAGCTGCTCCTCGAAGCTTTTGCGTTCGGTTATGTCCTCGTAAATATAGTAGATTCCCTCGATGCGCCCGCCGATCATGATGGGATAGCCAAGCACGGACACCGGGATGAGCATGCCGTTTCTGGCCTTGCGCACGGTCTCCTTGCTGATGGGCTTGCCTGAGGAGATGACCTTGTTGAAGCTGGCGGCTTCGGCGGCAAGCTTCTCCGGCACGATGAGATGGCGGTTGTACTCGCCCACCACGTCCTGTTTGGCGTATCCGAAAAGCTTGGTGAAGGTGGGGTTCACGTCCAGGACGCGGCCCTCGGGGCTCAGCAGGACCATGGCCTGGGGGGAGCTCTCGAAGAGCATCTTCAGGTGGGCGCGTTCCCGCTGAAGCTGCGCCTCGGTGCGTTTGCGCGCGGTCACGTCGCGCACCACGGCGGTGAGGAAGGTCTCCCCGTGCGCGTCGAAGCGGTTCAGGGCCACCTCCGACGAGAAGTTCAGGCCGTCTTTTCGCTGATGCAGCCATTCGAAGTTCTGGGGTTCTCCGGCCAGGGCCTTGTCCAGCAGCTGCCGGGCCTTTTCCAGCGAGGGCGTGCCGTCTGGCTGTTCGGGCGGCGAGATGTTCGCGAGGGTCAGTTTCGGCATCTCGTCCGGGCCATAGCCGAAGAGCTCCAGGGCCTTGCGGTTGGTGCTGACGATGAAGTCGTCCTGGAGCGTGAGGATGCCGTCCGAGGCGGACTTCACCAGCGAGCGGTAGCGCTCCCGGCTGGCGGTGAGGGCCTCTTCGGCCTGCTTGCGGGCGGTGATGTCCGTGACCGTTCCTTCGAAAAAAGCCACGCCGCCGTCGTCGCGGCAGACCACCCTGGCGTTCTCGCTGATCCAGATGACCGAGCCGTCCTTGCGGTACACCTGCGATTCGAAATCCTTGATTTCCCCTGCCCGGATGATGGCTTCGATGAATTCGTCGCGCCTGCCGGGCTGCGTGTAGAGCTGCGTATCGATGTTGCGCAGCCCGTCCATGAGGTCGCGGGGGCTGTCGTAGCCGTAGATGCGGGCCAGGGCGGGGTTCACCTCGATATAGCCCCCCTCGGGCGTGGACTGGAAGATGCCCTCGGCGGCGTGCTCGAAGATGGCTTGGTATTTATTCTCGGCGCGCAGGAGGTTCTTCTCGGTGTCGCGCAGCTCCTGGATGTCGGTGTAGACCGCAAAGAGGGTCTGCTCGTCATGGCGTTGCGAGGCCGGAAACAGGCTGACGACCACCTGGATGAGGCTGCCGTCCCTGCGTCTGCGGGTGGTCTCGATGCGTCCCACGCCGCCCTGGCGCACGGTTTCGGCCAGCAGGTCGATCTCCTGCTCGCGTCCGGGAGGGATGATGAGCCCGCGCAGGCTTTTTCCTGCGATCTCCCGGTTGGAATAGCCGAACAGGTTCTCGAAGGCTTTGTTGGCCGAAATGATGGTGTCGTGGATGTCGACCAGACAGACCGCCTCCGGAATCTTGGTGAAGAGATTCCAGAAGTAGCCGGACTGGTCGCCGGTGGGCTGGTTCGAGCGGGCGGTGTGTTCCATGGTGCCTTGTCGCTGTGCCTGGTGCGACGCGCGTGTAACCTGAAAAGTTCGTGAAGAAAAGTATTAACGTTTTTGTAAAATGTGGCAAGCGTGCAGCAAGGTGCTAACGCCTGTTGGCATCAGTGGCGCGCCTGTTAGCACCTCGTCACAGTGTTTGGTTGGAAATGTCATGTAATTTTAGCATGTTGACATGTTACGATTCGTTGGCATCGGGATTGCTTTGTGGAGAGGACTGCCCGGCCTCGAAGAGGCGCGCCCGCGCGCCAGGCCGGTCGAGCGAGAGATGAGCAGAGGACCCGATCCGGATATCGCGGAGCGCGCATGCCCGCCGCCGGATTGCCGATTGCCGGAAACGCCCGCGCCAACACGAGAGGAGGTCGTAGTATGAACGTGCTTGTGGCTCACGACGGTTCTGTTCAGGCATCCAAGGCTTTGGATGTGGCCATTCAGATATCCGGCAAATTCGGTGGAAGGCTGGACATCGTCACCGTGGTGCCGGACCTGTGTCTGGCCTCGGAGGAGCTGTCCAGCGAAGAGTGTGAAATGGTCGCCAGCAGTCTGGCCACCGAGGCCAAAGGCCAGATGAAGAAGGTCGCCGAGTCGCTGGGGGCCAAGGGCCTTGCGGCACAGATCGTCATCAAGAACGGCCGCCCCGCCGAGGGCATCGTGGAGGCCGCCAGGGAGCTGAAGTCGGAGCTTATCGTGGTGGGAAGCCACGGCAAGCACGGCGCGGCGAAGTTATTCCTGGGGTCGGTGTCTTCACGAGTGGCCGAGATGGCGGACGTGAACACTCTGATCGTGAAGTAGACGTTGGAATGCAAGAAACCAAAGGAGTGGATAGCAATGGAAAATAGAGGTGCAGGCGGCAACCTTCTGGCCATCGTGCCGGGCCTGGCCCTGATGGTGGCCACGTTCCTGTTCGCCAACTGGGCCGAGGAAGCGCTCAAGCCGATCGACTTTCTGGGCTACAAGCAGTTTTTCTCGCGGGTTCTCAACCTGAACTACATCATCATCTCCATCGTCATGGGCGTTCTGTACAGAAACGTCCTGTTCAGGGGAACGATTCCCGCGTTTCTGGCTGACGGTTTCCGCACCACTCGCCTGTTCATCAAGACCGGCGTCATCATGCTGGGCTCCATCTACACCCTGGGCGGCCTAGCCAAGCTGGGCTTCCAGGCGGCGTTCCTGATTTCCCTGTTCGTGTTCGGCTCGGTGGCCCTGGTCATGTGGCTGGGCAAGCGCCTGGGCATGGACCGCTCGCTGATCGGCGTGATGTGCGCGGCCTGCGGCGTGTGCGGCGTGTCCGCGGCCGTTGCCACCAGCCCCGGCGTCAAGGCCAAGCCCGCCGAAGTGGCCCTGGCCATCGCCACCATCCTGGGTTTTGGCGTGCTGACCATGTTCCTCTCCCCCTACCTGGGCAACATCTTCCACTTCTCCGACTACCAGTACGGCGTGTGGGTCGGCACGGGCATCCTGAACTCCGGCCAGGTGCTTGCCGCCTGTCTGGCCTTCAACCCGCTGGTCGCCCCCGGCACCGCCGTTGCCTACGGCGAACTGTGGAACGTGATGCGCGTCATCATCATTCCCTTCGTGGTCTTCGTGATCACCGTCTGGTACTGGAGCGGCAACAAGGACGACGTCGAGGCCCAGAACGTGAGCCTCTGGCAGATCCTGAAGTCCAAGTTCCCCATCTTCGTGCTGGGCTTCGTGGGCATGACCGTGCTGTCCTCCCTGGGCCTTCTGGGCCAGGAAGGCTCCGAGACGTCGCACCTGCTGCGCACCCTGATGCAGTGGATCTTCGGTATCGGCATGGTCGGCCTTGGCGCCTACATCGACTTCGGCGAGATCAAGGCCGCTGGCGGCAAGCCGCTGATCGTCGGCCTCACCGCCGGAACGATCAAGTACGTGCTGGCGCTCATCATGGTCCTGACCATCATCCCCAAGTCCGCCCCGTTCTAGGAGGAGGAACGCATGTCCGCTGCTGCAGCTAAGAATACCAAGCTCACTGTTTTCAAGACCGACCGTCACGAGGATGTCGGAGCCATCTGCTTCGCCGTCCTGGTCGCCGCCTGCGTGATGGTCTACATGGCCTTCTTCCTGGACAAGGTGACCATCAAGGCCCCCGCCGACGGCAAGCTCGTCGAGATGAAGGTGGCCATTGGCGACAACATCAAGGAAGGCCAGCCCCTGTATTCCTATGAAACCGTGAAGAAGAAGTACGTCGAGGGCAAGCTGGAAGAGACCAAGGCCGTCGAGACCTTCAAGTCCAAGACCCCCGGCAAGGTGATGGAACTCAAGAAGAAGCCCGGCGACGCCTTCAAGAAGGGCAACGGCCTTCTGGTGGTGGAGCACGTGGCGGGGACGCTCCCCTAATGGGCATCCTTCTGGCCCTGGACGAATCCACCCAGGCCATGGACGAGGCCGTGCGGATTTCCCGCGAACGCGGCGAGAAACTCACGGCCCTGTTCGTGCTCGACGGCAACTGGAGCGACTACACCGGCCACGACTGGCTCTCCGGGTCCACCGTGCGCGGCAGCTACATCGAGTACGCCGGGCAGGAGGACATCAAGGACTCCGAGCGCCTTGCGGCGGAGCTTCGCTCCAGGGCCGAAGGCATCGACCTGGAAGTGAAGATCGTCCAGGGCGTTGTGCGCGACGAGATCCTCAAGGAAGCCCAGGCCGGAGGCTACGAGCTGATGGTGATGGCCCACCCCTTCTGGCGCGGCACGGCCACCGTTCGCGACACCGCCAAGGACCTCCTGGGCAAGCTGCCGTGTTCGCTCTTCCTGGTGAACACGCCCGTTCACGAAATATAAGCCAGGCCCCCGGACAGACGAACGTCTGTCCGGGGGCTTTCAGGCTGAATCGGGCCGGATATGGGATGTTTTGCCGGGTTTGGCGGGACGCCCCGACCTGCCGGGCTGCCCCGGAAACGCCCGTGCGATTGACACCTGCGCCGCGCGCCCCTATCTCTTCCCGGTTCGCCGGACTCGTTCAACTTCCGCGTCACGCGGCCTTCGCCGGGGATAGGCATTCATGAAGATCGCCGGACTTCGCACCAAGCTCTACCTGCGCCTTTTGGGCGTCATCCTGGGCATCGGCCTGGTGTTCGGGCTTTCGCTCAACCACTACCTGCGCGTGCTCATGGAGACCGAGGTGGCGGACAAGGCAAGCCTCGTGCTCTCCAACGTGCTGGCCATGCAGACCTACGTGCGCGAGACGCTGCGCCCCACCATGTACGACTCCCTGCCACCGGAGTCCTTCGTGATCGAGGCCATGTCCACCTCCTACATCACCCGCAAGGTGATGTCCGACTTCAACGCCGCCAAAGACAAGTTCACCTACCGCCGCGTGGCCCTGGACCCGCGCAACCCCGAATACGGGGCCAACGAGATGGAGCGGGCGCTCATCGCCCATTTCCAGGCCAACCCCTACGAGACGCAGGTGGAGCGCTACTTCACCGTGAACGGCGAGGAATACTTCCTCATGGCCCGGCCCGTGGTCTTCGACGAGTCCTGCCTGTCCTGCCACGGCAAGCCCGCCGACGCCCCCAAGGTGCTCCTGTCGCGCTACGGCGACACGCGCGGCTTCGGGCGTTTCGACGGCGAGATCGGCGGCCTGGACGGCATCATCATGCCCGTGCAGAACGAGGCCGTGGCCATCAGCCGGGCCATCGTGAACTTCGTGTTGTTCTTCGCCTGCGGCACGGTGCTCATCATGCTGATGAACCACATCTTCTTCGACCGCATGACCGTGGTGAACATCGGCAGGCTCTCAGCCCTCATGCGCGAGCGCTTCCCCGCCGAGGCCGGGCGCACCCTGGACAAGTCCCCCCGGCGCGACGAGGGCGAGATCGAGGGCATGATCGAGGATCTGGAGCGCTTCGCCGACCACCTGCGCGACGCCAAGGAGCAACTGCGCGACTACGCCTCCAACCTGGAGGACAAGGTGTCCGAGCGCACCGCCGACGCCCGGCGCGAGGCCGAGGCCCGGCGCGCCGACGTGCGCCTGTTCCTGTACGTGCTGGAGCTCTTCGTGAAGGGCACCGACCGGGCGAGCCTCCTGGACATGGCCCTGGGCGCTGCGGCCCAGCGTTTCGGGGCGCGCTCCGCCAGCTTCTGTTGCTTCTATTCCATGAACAGCCAGGTCTGGCCCAGCTGCACACAATGCCCGCCCTTCACTCCGGCCCAGATGACCGCCCTGCTGGAAGGCGAGGCCGTGTATGAGGCCGACGAGGCCATCGTCCCGGTGCAGGCGGCCAACACCGTGCGCGGGGCGCTGTCCCTGCGCTGGGAGGGCGACGCGGGACTGTCGCCCCACGAGCGCGAGGTGTTCCAGGCCGTGGCGCGACAGCTGGGCATCGCGCTTGAGAACCTGGAGGCCATGGAGAACCTCCTGCGCCAGAAGACCGTGCTGGAGTCCATCTTCGAGGGCATTGCGGACCCGCTGTTTCTGCTGTCGGCCTCGGGCGAGGTGCTGCACGCCAACGAGAGCGCGGCACAGCTTCTGGCCGGTTTGCCGGAGGGCGCGTCCTCCCTGGATTTTGCCGCCCTGTGCGCCGAGGCCGGGCGCATGCCCGGCGCCACCATCCAGCGCGAGGCCCTGCTGCCCGGCGGACTCTCTCTGACGCTTCGCGCCTACCCCATGAACGACCTGGGCGGCCCTGGCCGGACCATCGTCTACGCCCGCGACAACACCTCCGAAAAGACCATGCTGGCCCGCCTGCAACAGAGCGAGAAATCCATGGCCGTGGGCATGCTGGCCGCAGGCATGGCCCACGAGATCAACAACCCCCTGGGCGTGATCCTGTGCTACGCGCGCCTGCTCTGGGACGACGGCAAGAGTCCCCACGCGCAGGACCTGGACATAATAATCCGCTACACCCTCCAGGCCCAGAAGGTGCTCGAGGACCTGATGCGCTTCGCGCGCCCCAAGCCGGAATCCCTGGGCGCGGTGAGCCTGGCCGAGTCCGTGGAGTTCATCGCGCGGGTGTTCAGGGGCAAGGCCGCCAAGAGCGGCGTGGATATCCGCTCGGACATCCCGGCGGATTTGCCCCTGGTGCGCTCCAACACCTCGGCGCTGGAACAGATCCTCACCAACCTGCTGCTGAACGCCCTGGACGCCCTGGACGAAAAGGGCGGTGAGCACGGCGAGATTCTCCTTGCAGCGATCCATGATCCGCAGGCAGGGGAAGTGGTGCTCACCGTGCGCGACAACGGGCCGGGAATCCCGACGGAGAACCTGAGCCGCCTGTTCGACCCGTTCTTCACCACCAAGAGCGTGGGCAAGGGCACGGGCCTGGGCCTGGCCGTGGTCTACGGCCTGGTGCGCGACCTGGGCGGCAGCATAGAGGCTGCGAACGACGGCGGGGCGGTGTTCACCGTGCGGCTTCAGGCCGCGCAGGAAGATACCCCTGAAGACGTGCTGGAGGATGGCGATGAATGATCATTTGACGAGCGACGCCATCCTGGTGGTGGACGACGAGAGCCATTTCGCCAAGGGCGTGGCCCGGCTGATCCAGAAGGGGTTCCCCAACCACCCGGTCATCGTGCGCTCCAGCGCCGCCGAAGCTTTGGAAGCCCTGCAGGAGCGCCCCTGCGCCCTGATGCTCACCGACGTGCGCATGCCCGGACAGGACGGCTTTTCGCTCCTGGAGCAGGCCCTGACCCTGGAGCCTGCGCTCACCGTGGTGATGCTCACCGGGTTCGGCAGCGTGGAGAGCGCGGTGAAGGCCCTGAAAAGCGGCGCGTTCGATTTCCTCACCAAGCCTGTGGACCAGGACGTGCTCTACCGGGCGGTGTCGCGCGCCCTGGACCGTGCGGCCCTGGCCCGCGAGAACCGGCGGCTGCGCGCGGTGATCGACCAGGGCGGGCCGGGACAGGCGCTCATCGGCGAGAGCCCGGCCATGCGCCAGCTCCTGGGCGAGATCGAGGCCGTGGCCGCCAACGACTACTCCGTGCTGATCCTGGGCGAATCCGGTTCCGGCAAGGAGCTGGTCGCCCGGACGATTCATAGGCTGAGCAGGCGCGGCCAGCGCACCATGGTCAGCCTGAACTGCACCGCCGTGCCGGAGCAGATTCTGGAGAGCGAGCTGTTCGGCCACGTGAAGGGGGCCTTCACAGGGGCGGTCAAGGCCCGCCAGGGGCTCTTTCTGGCGGCGGACGGGTCGAGCCTTTTGCTGGACGAGATCGGCGACATGCCCGTGCACATCCAGCCCAAGCTCCTGCGCGCGCTTCAGGAGCGCGAGGTGCGCCCCGTGGGCGGCAGCGAGTCCATCCCCGTGGACGTGCGCATCCTGGCCTCCACCAACCAGAACCTGGACGCGCGCATGACCTCGGGCGAGTTCCGCGAGGACCTGTACTACCGTCTCAACGTGCTCACCGTGCGGGTGCCGTCGCTTCGTGAGCGCGCGAGGGACGTCCCGCTTCTGGCCATGCATTTCCTGGAGCGCACCTGCCGCGAGCTGGACACAGGCGCCAAGGAATTCACCCCGGACGCCATGGACGCCCTGGCCGCGCGGCCCTGGCCGGGCAACGTGCGCGAGCTCCTGAACTTCGTGCGGCGCGCCGCCGTGTTCTCCTCCGGACCTTACATCACCGAGGCCCAGGTGCGTCTGCTGGACGCCCAGGTGAAGGCTCCGGGCTCGGCTTCCATGGGTTTCGAGCCGTATCTCGAAGCCAAGGAGCGCGTGATCGACGACTTCACGCGCACCTACATCCTGCACCTGATGGAGCGCCTGAAGGGCAACGTGACCCAGGCCGCGCGCCTGTCGGGGCTGGAGCGGGTGTCCCTGCAGAAAATCCTGAAGCGCATGGGCATAGACGCCGCCAAGTTCCGCCCGGCAGGCGAGAGCTGGGAAGAGTAGCTGCAAGCTCCCCATTGTGAGTGCCGGTCGGGAGGTGAGACATCGGGCGAGTTGATGGCGAGGTGCTCCAGGGCCTTCTCTATGGCCGCAAAGCGCAACCCGGCGAGACGATCACAGTGGCCTCAATGGAGTCCCGGCAAGGCGGCGGTGTCAGGTGGCGATCGTCACTGAACAAGCAGGCGCGCGTACGCCTCGCATCCGAACCTATTCATCCTTGCTCACAAAATACCTGGCCCAACCGTTGTC
Source organism: Fundidesulfovibrio putealis DSM 16056 (assembly GCF_000429325.1). NCBI lineage: Bacteria > Pseudomonadati > Thermodesulfobacteriota > Desulfovibrionia > Desulfovibrionales > Desulfovibrionaceae > Fundidesulfovibrio > Fundidesulfovibrio putealis. Next base: position 122,901 of record NZ_AUBQ01000017.1, on the reverse strand, counting down.
GCCAGGCTTCTGCTCTCTGGTTTCGACTTCAAGCAGCCTGCCGCCGCTGCTGGTGATCAACTGTGTCACTTCGGCAGTGGAAACGGCATGCATCTCCATCTTGGGGCGGTATGCATCATCGACTGCACCTTCCTCCGTAATCTTCTTTTGCGGCTGGGCATCGTGCTTGACCTCGACCTCGACAGCATATACCTGGCCGCCCCTGTCCGAGAATGTCCTTCCGTTGAAATCCATCAGGTCGAAGATTGCGATATAATGCCCTGCATCGCCCGGGATGTGTAATTCATAATCCATGCGGAAGTCTTCGCCAGGCCGGACAGTATCGGGAATTGTCTGATGGTGGTGGACAAGCAGCCACTCTTTCGTCACGACGTTATGCCAGTGGTTCGTCACGCGGAGCGGGGTTTTGGGCGTATTTGCGCTTTCGTCCATAATCCACGCGTGCGAACCGGTGTTCTTGATGACCAGCGGGATGGAAACAACGTTTCCTGCGTGGGCTATGAAACTCTCTCCTGAGATTTCTATGGCAGCGCTCAAGCCATCATCCGGGTATGTGAACGTGGCAAGACACGACGGCAGGTGGAATGACAGCAGTCCGTTTGGTTTTAAAATTCTGATCATCTCCGCTATGTATTTCAGCGATGCTTCCGGATGCATGTGTTGCAACACATACTCCGTGTATATCATGTCGATGGAGTTCGGTTTGAAGCGAGAAAGATCATCGGAGTCATTTACGAGATACGTAACCCTGGAGCCATGTTTATTGCACTGTTTCGCCCGCGCGACCATGGATGGAGCGATGTCGACTCCTACGCACTTGTCGAAGTAGTGCGCAAACGCTTGCGTCAACCTGCCTATGCCGCAGCCGAAGTCCAGGAAGACCGCTCTTGTTGACGGCACACCGAGGCGGTCACTCCAACGCATCACCTCTTGGGCCACGTTCTCCCCCGTGCGGAAGAATTCTGACTCGTCCCATCTGTTGTTTGCCTTCTGAGGATCAACCAGTATGGCCCACATGGGGTCTTCTTTCCCATATGTATCCCAACTCCGCTGGATGTCTTTCAGGTATGCTTTGATGGACATGACATGGCTCCGTAGTAGAGTGGCGTATGGCTGCGTGATCTGGTTGCACACAACAGCAGCAACATGATTTGAGGTCGTCCCGTCGACACGGCACTGTGGCGTTCTGAGATTACGTTTAAGCAATTTACATGCCTAATCCAAGAGAACCATATGTTGTGTTTGCGGAAAACATATTCATGTTTTTCGCAAACGCGACACTACTCCCACTTGCGCAACCTCTCCCTGGCGACCCAGTCGTCAGTCCGGGGTAAACGCATTTTCTCGTCAAAACAATTGGTTTGGTTTGTATTGATGCCTGGAGCGGCGTCCTGCCTGCCAAATAGGACGTCGAACCTGACATAGGCTGCCCGAAATGTGCTGAGCAGGTCAGGGCCGGTCCGCAAGGAACTGGAGGCGGTGCTGGTGTTGCGTCCTCAAAATCCGTCCATACGGATTTTCAAGACAAACAGCCAAAACCATGTATTTTAATTTTGAAAAACATATTCATGTTGTTCAAAATCGCGACACGAGCCGTGGCCAGCGGAGTGCAGGTGTGACCGTGCTCTTGGAGGAAATCCCCTGTGGAAGGCCTGCGGAAGTCTGGTTCAGGGGCGCTGCCTTACGCCAGGGACTGGCGTGCGAGTTTCTTGTCTTTTATGCTATACAATGTGTAAGTATATGCCATTTCAGACCGTACTTGCCGTATTCGTCGGTTTGCTCCAAAGCTGCGCATGAAGAAATCGCCACGCGCATTCGCAAGGAGTCACCCATGAAAGCCATAGCCATAAATGGCAGCCCCAGAAAGAAGTGGAACACCGCGACACTGCTGGAGCACGCCCTGGAAGGGGCCAAGGGAGCCGGTGCGGACACCGAGCTCGTGCATCTATACGATGTGGCCTACAGCGGCTGCATCAGCTGTTTCGCCTGCAAGAAGATCGGCGGCAAGAGCTACGGGCGCTGCGCCGTGAAGGACGGGATCACTGATTTGCTGGAGAGGATCGCCCAGGCCGACGTGCTGATTTTGGGGTCGCCGGTCTATTTCCACTGCGAGACCGGCGAGATGCGTTCCTTCCTGGAGCGCCTGCTCTTCCCCTACCTGACCTATACGCCCGGCTACGCGCCGATCTTTCCGGGGTGTCTCCAGACCGGGCTCGTCTACACCATGAACGTGGGCGAGCAGGACGCGTCCCCCATCCTCTCCGTCACCAAGGGTGTGATGACCCGCGTGTTCGGCAACTGCGAGATGCTCCTGTCCACGGACACCTTCCAGTTCGAGGACTACTCCAAGTACCTGTCCACCGCTTGGGACGCGAAGGCCAAGGCCAAGCGCCGCGCAGAGGTCTTCCCGCAGGACTGTTCCCGCGCCCGGGACATGGGGGCGATACTGGTGGCCCAGGCGGCTGCCGGGCAGGGACGTTAAACAGGGATTTTTAAGAGAAGGCTGTCCTGCCGGGGCGATCAGCCTCGGCAGGCTAGAATCTCACCAGCAGCGCGCCCAGAAGCGCCAGCAGCACGTTGGCGAAGGCGTAGGTCCCGGCGTAGCCCAGCGCCGGAAGCGAGCTTCTGGCCGCGAGCGTGACCACCTTGAGGCCGGGCGTTGAGGTCATGGCTCCGGTCATGGCGCCGAACAGCAGGGCCGGGTTCATGCGCAAGACGATGCGCCCGAAGGCCAGCCCGCCGAACAGGCTCACGGCGCTGATGGTGAAGCCGCACAGCACCAGCTGCGGCCCCATGCCCACCAGGGCCGCCAGCACGCCTTCACCGGCCTTCAGGCCCACGCAGGCCATGAAGAACAGAAGCCCAAGCTCCGAGAGGATCCAGCGCGCGGCAGGGGGAACCCTGCCGAACGTGGGCGACACCGAGCGCGAGAACCCCAGCACCAGACCGGCCACCAGAAGGCCTCCGGCCTGTCCCAGGCCCACGGTGAGGTCCCCCACCTTGAATTTCAGCGCTCCGAGCGCCAGCCCAAGCATGATGCCCGTGACGAAGACGATGAGGTCCGTCTCGATGATGGCCCGCTCCACGTAGCCCAGCGCCTTGACCACGGCCTCCAGCCGGTGCTTGAGGCCCGCCACGGTGAGCACGTCGCCCTTCTCCAGGATGATCTCCGGGCGCGGCGCGATGGGGATGTGCGAACGCACCAGCCGCACCGCCGTGCAGCCCTGGCGCGCGAGCACGGTCATCTCGCCCAGGGGACGCCCGGCGGCGTCCTGGCTGGCCACGATGATGTCCACGGTGTCGATGGAGTCCGACAGCAGGTCCAGGTCGATCACCTCGCGGCCCACCCGCTCGGCCACCAGGGGCACGCGGTCCACGGGCACGGTCACGGAGACAACGTCGCCCTCGGCCAGGGGCGTGCCCGGCTCCGGCTGAAACACGGAGCCCTCGCGCTTGACTGCCTGGATCACGCAGTTCCCGCCCAGGCACAGGTCCGTGCGGTCGAATGATTTTCCTATGATCTCCGGACTTTGCACCACAAACGCGCGCAGCTGCGGCGGCGGGCCCATGGGCTCGTGGTGGTCGACGGACTCGTCGCGGTAGCGGTGCTCCTTGGAGAGGGCCTGGGCCTCTGCGGCCAGGTTCACCCGCAGGAGGACCGGGGCGAAGCGGATAAGCGCCAGGATGCTGAAGAGCCCCACGATGTAGGACACGGCGTAGGCCGAGCCCATCTGCACCAGGGCCGGGGCGGCGTCGGGGTTGGCCTGCCGGAGGGCCTCCTGGGCGGCCACCAGCGTTGGCGAGCTGGTGAGTGTTCCGGCCATGAGCCCGGCTGCCGTGGAGGCGGGAAAGCCCAGCCAGCGGCCCATGACCAGGGCCGTGGCCGCAGCGAGCAGACCCACGGCCAGGGTCAGGGCCAGATAGCGGGAGCCGTCGGCCAGCAGGATGTTGAAGAAGCGCGGCCCGGCGGTGAGGCCGATGGAGTAGATGAACAGGGTGAAGCCGATCTCCTGGATCATGGGCGGGGCCTGGAACCCGAAGTGGCCGAACAGCATCCCGGCCACCATGACGCCCACCGGCGCGGACAGGTGGAAGTGCCACAGGGAGAGCTTGCTCAGGGCGTAGCCGCAGGCCAGCACTGCGAAAAAGAGGAGCAGGGGCTGCGAGGAGAACAGCGCTGCGAGGTCGATTACCATGATGTCAGCTCCCGGCTCGCGGGCCGGTTCGGGTGGCGGCGGTCTGGGTCCTGGCGGCTTCGCGTTGCAGGGCGTCCAGGTAGCCGTCGGCGTAGTCGAGATAAAAGGCCAGGCCCTTGGAGAAGTTCTTGCCCAATAGGCCGTCCAGGAAGAGCTGGCTTATCTCGCGCTTTCGCAGCAGCACATACTGCGACAGCAGGAAGATCTGGCGCGTCTGGGCGTCCAGTTCCATGAGGATGCGTGTCAGCGCGCTTCTGCCGCGCGGCTGGTACATCCAGAAATACAGGAAGTCCAGGGAGTTGACGATCACGGCGTTGGCCAGGTCGCTTCGCCTGTGCATCAGGGTGTTCACGAACTTCTTGGGGTCGGAGAGCATGCCCAGCACGTCCTCGGAGGGGAACAGGAGTTCCAGCTTCTCCTGCACGGTGAGCATCTGGGTGATCTTCTCGCGATAGTCGCGCAGGCGCTGTCGCATGTTGTTCTCGCGGTCGGCCAGGCCTTCGATCACCCCTGCCACGCAGTCCGAGGCCAGCTTGGAGAAGATGGCCGCCCACTGCTGCAACACGGGAGCTGCCGCCGCAGGGTCGCCAGGGGAGAGCATCCAGCCCACTGCGGAGCTCATGCCCATGGCCAGCGGGATGGAGAATGCGCTGCGCAGCAGGTTCCACAGGGCCGCCTGCCTGGGCAGGCCGCGTATCAGGTTGTGGGTCATGATGTAGACGCCGTTTATCATGGCCATGATGCTGTAGAGCAGGGCCGGATCGTTGGCCACGGTGATGCCCAGGGTGCGGTCCATGAGCAGGGTCTTCACCAGGTAGTCCATGAGGGGGACGGAGAAGCCCGTGTAGAAGAGCGACTCGCACAACCGGCTCCAGCTGACGTAGTTGTTCCACTTGAGAAGCGGCGTGCGGGAAAAGCCGCCCCCCCCAAGCACCGACTGGATGATGTTGCGAAACCCGGTGATGGCGAACCAGATGAAGGCGCCGAACCAGCTGAGCACCCACCAGTCCTTGGTGAGGGCGAAGGTCAAAAAGGCCGGGATGAAGCCGGCGGCCACCAGCAGCGTATTGCGCACGAGGTTGTTCATGTACTGGAGGAGAGGGATCTGCCCGGCGTGGGCAGCGGCCTTTTTCTCCAGCACGAAATTGTTGCCGCAGCCCTTCTTCACGCCGCCCATGATGAGGATGTTGCTCTTCGCGCCTGCCACGGGGTGGAACTCGCAGACCCGGAAGTTGCGCCGGGCCTTGTAGCCCACGAAGCGCAGCGCGGGGTAGCGCCTGGCGAAGGCATACAGGGCGTTCATGCCCGGATGGGTGCTCTCGCGGGGCTCAAAGAGCAGCTGGGGCTCGATGCGCATGCCCACCACCATGGCCCCGTGCTGGTCCTCGGACAGTCCCAGCCGGTCGTTCTGCACCTTGCGGGGCAGGGTCTCGCGGGCCACCATGCCCATGCCGTGGCCCCGGCAGGATTGCCCGGTGGAGTCGGACCCCAGAGAGGTGCGCAGCGGCCTGTCACGGTAGTGGGCGTGCAGGGCGGGCACGGCCTGGAGGATGCGCGCCATGCGTTCGCGGCGCTCCGGGGCGTCCGGAGAGGCGTCCTCGTCCAGCTGCGCCATGCGCCCGAGCACCCAGCGCTTCAGGGGGATGACGCTTTTCGCGTTCACCACTTCCTGGAGTTCGGCGATGCGGGCGCATTCCTGGGCGTTGCCCATGGCCGCGTTTTTCAGGTTCACCACTTCCAGATGGGTTATCCTGCCCGCGCAGTCGCAGAGGATCTCCAGCACGTCGCTGGCGCAGAGCCCGAAGAGGTTCAGGATGAAGCGGCTGCCCACCCGGAGCGTGGCCACGGCGTTGATGAGCGCGGCGGGCGGCTGGGAGGGACAGTACAGGGCGAACGCGCCGTCCGGGTCCTCCGGGTTCATCTCCGGCGAGACGATCTGGTCCAGGTAGTCGTCCACGATGGACTCGGCGTCCAGGTTGTTCATCTCCTCGGCCAGGCCCTCGATGTGGGCCTTGTCCTCGGGGGTGTCGACAGTGAGGTACTCGGCCTGGAGCTCGGCGAAGCGGGCGTTCAGGTGCGGCAGCAGCATGGAGTGGAGATACTTGCCCAGGTGCACCAGGGACGCCTGTCCAGCACCCACGGACTCATGGAAGCCCTCCACGCTGGGCGCGGGCATGCTCAGGCCGAAATAGGCGTTGAAGTCCGGCAGGATGGTGCCGTTGAATTCGCCCAGCACGTGCAGGATCTGCTCCTCCTGGAGCCGGGCCAGGCTGCGCCCCTGCTGCATGAAGTCGGCCATGGCCGGTTCGCGCAGGAAATTCAGGAAGTCGGACGGGCCGGTGAAGCCGCGCGGCACCCAGATTATCTTTACCGGCTTGTCGTGGAAACGGGTGGTGAATTCGATGCCCACGCGCACGGTGATGCCCATGATGTCCGCCGCCTGGAGCAGCTCTTCGGCCACGCTTGGCAGCACGAAGTTGTAGTAGATCACCGTCAGGTGGCGGATGCCCTTGATCCAGGCGTCCATGATGAGGTGCGTGGCGGACTTGCGGCCCTTGGTGTTGGCGTCGTGGACGTGGTTGTCGAAGCAGATCTGCACCCAGTCTTCGGGCATCATGAGCAGGTGGTAGCGCTTGAGCAGGCGGGCCACGATGCGCGGCTTGCTGGTGGCGGCCATGCGGAAGTCGTGGGCCAGCTCCAGGCGGCGGCGTTCGTCGCCTTCGGTGCGCACCAGCTCCTTCATGATCTGCATGAGCACGCGGGCGGTGTTGCGCCTAAGGTGGGTGACGGCGGCGTTCATGACCTCGCCCTGGAGCGCGCGCAGCGCCACGAGGCGGTCGTGCGCCTTGCCGATCTCCAGCGACCCCAGGAGGTTGGCTGCGGCATAGGCGATGCGCAGGCCCTGGGTGGCGGCCAGTTCCTTCACGCCGCGCGGGTGCAGGTAGGGGGTCAGCAGGTGCTTGAAGCCGGAGAGGTCCTCGCGGCCAAGGACATCGGTAACGATGCGAAGGAGATCGTAGTCCTTGCGGTCGAAGAGGAGGCGGTTACGCAGCCTGTCCGGGATGAAGCCCATTATTGATGTCCGTCCGCCATTCGTAAAAGTGTCCGTATAACGCCCCGATATACAAACCATTCTCCCTGATCGGCGAGAGTGTCAAGTTGCGGGGCGTTTATCGCGCGGGCCGCAGTCCGATGGCGCTGCCTTTTATGTCGTAGAGCACGTCGAAGAGGGTGAAGAAACCGGCGCCCAGGATGCTGTGGGCCTTGTTCCCCTGGGAGAGCCTGAAGGCGTCTCCCCAGGGGGTGGCGGTGTTGGTCAGGGACAGGGGGGGCATGCCCTCGAGGGCCACGGTGACGCGTTTGCCCGCAGGAAGCTGGTCCCCGATGCGTGCCGGAGCCGCTCCCTTGGCGTTGGAAGGCTGGGTGAGGATGCTGACTGAGCTTCCCGAATCCAGCAGGAACCTGCCGCAAAGGGGCTTATCGTCCGTGTCGTCCAGGGTGACGCAGCCGGGCAGGGCGTTGACGGCGAAAAAGGCGTCGCGCCAGGACAACGTGAGTTTGGTTCGCGGCACGGGAAACAGCGTGAAGCCCGCCCGGTTGGCCGGGGTGAGCCCCAGGGTGAGGAATGCTCGCCCGCCGGGGCCGCGCCCCTGGATGATGAACCCTCCCGAGTGCGCCGGGGGCAGGTACTCCAGAGGGTTGTCCAGGGAGGTCACATCGCCCAGGCCCACGCCCATGATGCCCCCCGGCCCCCTGTCTCCGAACAGGCGCGCCGGGCAGTCCGGGCGGTCCTTGGCGCAGGTGGCCTTGTTCACCGCCAGGATGAACACCGGCTCCGGCGTGGTGACGTTGCCGATGGTGACTTTGGTCCTGACGATCTCGCCCTGGAAGGTGGTGCCGTCCAGGAACACCTGCGTCATGCGCCGCCCGGTGCGCTTGACCGGCGCGTTGCCCAGGCGCGAAGCCATGACCATGAGCCCCTTGGAGCCCGTGTCCAGAAGCAGCGGGACGGGGTCCTTGCCGCCGAAGCTCACCGGGACCCAGTAGCCGATGCGTTTGCCGTCGGGCATGCGGTCCAGCAGGGGGACCGCGACCGGTTCGGCGGCCAGCGCGGGCGCGGGGAATGCGGACAGGACGCCGCAGAGCAGGAGGGCCAGCGCCAGGAACGCAGCCAGGGCGCGAGCTGAGCCGCAGGCGAGGCGTGCATCGGCGTCAGGCGATGCGGAAAAGGCGGTACGTCCGGGCATCGGGTCCTGCGGGGCGTGAGGCTGGAAGCGCCCGCGTGGTGATAGATTGTGCGTGGTGCGTCAGGCTTGCACTATGTCCGGCAGGGGCGGCCCCGTCAATCGCACACGCAAAAGGCCCGACCGTTTCCGGCCGGGCCATGGCGATCAAATCAAATCAAGCGAGGCATGCGGGCTAGTAGCGGTAATTCTCGAAATGCGTTCATAACATTGTATGAACCTAAACCAAGAGAACCACTTATTTTGTTTTTGAAAAACATGTTCATGTTTTTCAATACCGCGATGCTAGTAGCGGTAGTGCTCGGGCTTGTAGGGGCCCTTGGGGTCGATGCCCATGTACTTGGCCTGCTCGGGGGTCAGGGTCTCGAGCTTCACTTCCAGGCGCTCCAGGTGCAGGCGGGCGACTTCCTCGTCCAGGAGCTTGGGCAGCGTGTACACGCCGATCTCGTACTTCTTCAGCGCCAGGTCGATCTGGGCCAGGGCCTGGTTGGTGAAGCTGTTGGACATGACGAAGCTGGGGTGGCCGGTGGCGCAGCCCAGGTTCACCAGACGGCCTTCGGCCAGCACCAGCACGCTGCGGCCCGACTTCAGGGTCCACTTGTCCACCAGGGGCTTGATCTCTTCCTTGGTGCAGCCGTTGTTGCCCTCAAGGTAGTGCATGGCGATTTCGGAGTCGAAGTGGCCGATGTTGCAGATGATGGCCCCTTCGCGCATCTTTTCCATGTGCGCGCCGGTGATGACGTCCGCGCAACCGGTGGCGGTGACGAAGATGTCGCCCTGGGTGCAGGCCTCGGCCATGGTGGTGACTTCGTAGCCTTCCATGGCGGCCTGGAGGGCACAGATGGGGTCGATCTCGGTGACGATCACGCGCGCGCCGTAGCCGCGCATGGAGCTGGCGCAGCCCTTGCCCACGTCGCCGTAACCGGCCACGACCACGACCTTGCCGGCCATCATCACGTCGGTGGCGCGCTTGATGCCGTCGGCCAGGGACTCGCGGCAGCCGTACAGGTTGTCGAACTTGGACTTGGTGACCGAGTCGTTGACGTTGATGGCCGGGAACAGCAGCTCGCCGTCCTTCATCATCTGGTACAGGCGGTGGACGCCGGTGGTGGTCTCCTCGGAGACGCCCTTGATCTTGGCGGCCCAGCCGGTGAAGCGGGTCTTGTCGGCGGCCACGGAGGCGGCGAGGCGCTCCAGGATGATGGCGAATTCCTTGTTGTCGGTGGCCTTGTCCAGGATGCTGGGGTCCTTCTCGGCCTTGACGCCGTGGTGGATGAACAGGGTGGCGTCGCCGCCGTCGTCCACGATCAGGTCGGGGCCGGAGCCGTCAGGCCAGGTCAGGGCCATCTCCGTGCACCACCAGTAGTCTTCCAGGGTCTCGCCCTTCCAGGCGAACACGGCGGCGGTTCCGGCCTTGGCGATGGCGGCGGCGGCGTGGTCCTGGGTAGAGTAGATGTTGCAGCTGGCCCAGCGCAGGTCCGCGCCCAGTTCGTACAGGGTCTCGATGAGCATGGCGGTCTGGATGGTCATGTGCAGGCTGCCGGCCACCTTCAGGCCCTTCAGGGGCTTTGACGGGCCGTACTTGGCGCGAACGGCCATGAGGCCGGGCATCTCGTTTTCGGAGATGATCATCTCCTTGCGGCCCCATTCGGCCTGGGACATGTCGGCGACTTTGTAGGGAAGGCTCAGATCAAGGGGCTTGATGGTCATGCGGTTTCCTCCGGGTTGGGCCTGCGGGCTACGTACAGCCCAAGTTTCAGGCCCAGTTTTACTGGTTTCGTGTCGATGGTGTGTACGGTGAATCCGGCCTGGGTGAGCCAGCCGGACAGTTCCTCGGGATCAAAGCCCAGCCAGCGGTCGCCGAAGCGCTCGCGCATCAGCTCGCTTGCGTGCTTGAGGTAGTCCACCACCACAAGCGTGCCGCCGGGGGCCACCACGCGCCGGGCTTCACGCAGCGCGGCGGCGGGGTCGGAAAGATGGTGCAGGGTAAGGCTCAATACCGCCGCCTGCACTTCGGCGTCGGCCAGGGGCAGGTGCTCGAGCTCCCCGACGCGAAGGCTCGCCCCGGCCAGGGCCACCTTGCGCCGGGCCAGCTCCAGCATGGCCGGAGAGGCGTCCACGCCGATCAGCCGCCCGGCCTTGGGGGCCACGGCGGCCAGAAGCTCGCCCGGCCCGCAGCCCAGGTCCGCCACGGCTTCGCTGTCGGGCAGCAATTCCAGAATCAGGGCGTCCAGGTCCACGTCGCCCAGCACCTCGCGGCGCATGGCGTGCCAGTCGGGAGCTATGGCGTTGAAGAAGCGCCGGGTCTCGCTGTTGCGGGCTTCCAGGGCCTCGCGGGCGCGCACGAGGTCTTCCGGGGGGCCGCAGTCGGCGATGTGCGGGGCCACGGCGTCCAGGAAGGCGGATTTCTCCGCACCATAAAACACCCACAGGCCGTCGCGTCTAGCGGAAAGAAGCCCGGACTCCACCAGGATGCGCAGATGGCGCGAGATGCGCGACTGGCCCATGTCCAGAACACCAACGATCTCGCCCACGTTCAGCTCGTAGCGCACCAGGATGCGCATGAGCCGAAGCCGCGTTTCATCCGCCAGGGCCTTGAAGGCCGCCAGGGGGACGCAGGGGCTCACGCGCGCCTCGAAGAAAGAATCCTGTCCGCCGCCAGCCCGCCCAGAAGCCCCCAGAAGGCCGAGCCGATGCCGAAGAAGCTCACGCCGGATACTGTAATGAGCAGCGTGACTAGCGCGGCCTCGCGGCGGTCGGCGTCCTCCATGGCCTGGGTCAGGCCCGAGGAGATCGCCCCGAACAGGGCAAGCCCCGACACCACGGAGATAAGCGCGCCCGGAAGCGCCGTGAACACGCCCACCAGGGCCGCGCCGAACACGCCCACCGCCAGGTAGCACGCGCCGCAGGCCACGCCCGCCACGTAGCGCTTGTCCGGGTCGGGGTGGGACTCCTGCCCGGTGCAGATGGCGGCGGTGATGGCCGCAAGGTTCACGCCGTGGCAGCCGAACGGAGCCAGCACCAGCGAGCACAGGCCGGTCAGCGTCACCATGGGGGTGGCCGGGGTGTCGTAGCCGCTGGCGCGCATCACGCCCAGGCCCGTGGCGTTCTGGCCGGTCATGGTCACCAGGAAGAGCGGCAGGCCAAGGCCGATCACCGCTCCTAAGCTGAACGAGGGCATGGTGAACACCGGCACGGCCAACGAGGCATCCACCGTGCTGAAATCAAGCCCGCCCGTGAGCCCGGCAGCCGCGAACCCCGCGCCCAGGGTGCACACCACGGAGTAGCGGGGAGTCAGGCGTTTGGCCGCCAGATACGTGGCGATCATCACGCCCGCCAGCAGCGGCGCGTTCTTCAGCCAGGCGAACACGTCCACCCCGAACTTGAACAGGATGCCCGCCAGCATGGCAGAGACGACGGGCTTGGGGATGCGGTCCATCATGGCCTGGAACAGGCCGCTGGCTCCGGTGACGGTGATGAGCGCGGCGGACACCACGAAGGCCCCGATGGCCTCGGGGTACGGATAGGCCGCCCAGCCAGCCGCCAGGAGCGCCACGCCCGGCGTGGACCAGGCCGTGATGACCGGCGCGCGGTAGCGAAGCGACAGGTAGATGCCCGTGAGCCCGCTGCCGATGGAGATGGCCCAGATCCAGCTGGAAAGCTCCTGGGGCGACAGCCCGGCCACCTTGGCGGCCTGGAAGATGATGGCCGCAGGGCCGCCGAAGGACACGGCCACCGCCACCAGTCCGGCGGTCAGGGCGGAGAGGGAAAAATCGCGCGGGAGCGAACGTGGTGCGGCTACGGCTTCCATGTATGTGTGCATCCTCATATCAAGATATGTTGATATGAGGAAATACTGAATCAGGAAAGTGAGGTCAAGCGGGAAATCATGCATTTGGAGATGATGCTGGGCTCCGCCCAGACCCGGCGGGCTCCGCCCTGCACCCGCTGGGGGAGAGGCCTCCCCCAGACCCGGCTTTCCGCTTCGCGTCGTGGGCGGTTGGTTGGGCTGAGATTGGGGCTGTGGGCTGGATGCTGTCCCGTTCGTGTCCTGGCGGGCGGGCTAGAACCGATTTGAAGACGATTCGTCGCCCGCCCGCCAGAACCCGACCGTGACAGCACCAAGCCCACAGCCATCGTCGAAGACGGCAATTTCAAGAATAAATAAGCCATGAAGCGCGGCTTTGCGCGCTTCAAGGCTCTCTTGCGAAATATCTGAACAGTAACGATGCTGCCCGCGAAGCTAATTGCAGGGTCCAGGGGGATCATCCCCCTGGCGGGTCCGGGCGGAGCCCGGCTCTTATCCTCTGGCCGCCTCTCCCCATGTAACATGACGAATTTGTAGCATGTTTCATTTTTGTGGTGCTGTTTGTGTTTGTGTCGACTGCTAATGTGCCGATATGATTCAAGTTAGCCTGTGGCAGGCTCTTTGCTCTGCATCGGCATGGCCACATTCGTACTCATCCACGGGGCCTTCACGGGAGGCTGGATCTGGCGGCGCACAGCCAGGGCGCTGACAAAGCTCGGCCACGAGGCGTTCCGCCCCACGCTGACCGGCTGCGGCGAGCGCTCGCACATGTTGCGCCCGGAGATATCGCTCTCCTGGCACGTGGAGGACGTGGCGCAGCTTCTTTTCCACGAGGACCTGGAACGGGCCATCCTGGTTGGGCACGGGTACGGCTCCATGATCGCCTCGGCGGTGGCGCACCGGCACGGCGGCAAAGTCGGCGGCGTGGTGCACCTGGACGGCGTGCTGCCGGAGCGCGGCGCATCGTTCCTGGATGTGGCCGGGCGGACAGGCATGAGGGGCGCGGGCAGGCAAAGCGGTTCGGACTGGCTGGTGCCCGCCCCGCCCGCCGAGAGCTTCGGGCTCACCTGCCGGGAGCTGGCGCGCTGGTTGTCGGTGCGGCTTCAGCCGTTTCCCCGGAGCTGCCTGACAGCGCCGTATCCCTACGGCAGGCGGGACAGGCAGCTGCCAGGCGTCTATCTGCGCACTGTGGGCACGGTATCGAACGCGGAGGAATCGGCGCTGAAGGCCCAGGCCGCCAAGGCGACGCTCATGAAGATGCGCGTGGCCGAATTGCAGACCGGGCCGCTGCCCATGGTCAGCAATCCGGGCCGCATGGCCAAGGTGCTCCAGGCGGCGGCGATGGAGATGGGACTTGGCTCGGACGGAGGAGGCTCAGGCGTCACGCCCAGGAAAAACGACCGCAGCTGCGCGCGACAGCAGGGCGACGCGTAACCACACGAGGAGTACCCGCATGAAACGCCTGGTCATTATTTTGTTCATATTGGCGGCAGTGGGACTGGCTTTCGGCACGGCGACCCGCTCGGAGGCGATTTCCCAGGATCCAGGTCGGCACGAGGCCCAGAAATACGAGGTCCAAAAGCCGTAAAGAGTAAAGAGTTGTTCAGCGGGGGGGATTCTGGTTAGATTGCGGGGAAGGGCGAGGCGCAAGGCCGCGCCCAGCCAACCCCCAACGCAAGGCCATACCCGCCATGGACGTAGCAGAAATCGGCAAAGCCCCCATCTCCGCGGCGCAGCCCGCCGGAGCCGACCCGTCATACGAGCCGGAGTTCGAGAAGCTCCAGGCAGAAATCGACAAGCTTTCCATGCCCACCATCGGCGGCCAGGGCATCGACTGGGAAAACGTCGCCAAGCTGGCCACCACCATCCTGACCACCAAGGGCAAGCACCTGCCCACCGCGGCCTACATGGCCGTGGCGCTCTTCAAGATGAACGCCATCCCCGGCATGGCCGACGGGGTGACGCTCCTCGCCGACATGACCACCACCTTCTGGGAGGACCTGTCCCCCCCGAAAAAACGCATGCGGGGTCGCGTGAACGCCCTGGTCTGGTATCGCGACCAGGTGCAGGCCTATTTCGACGCCTACAGCACCGACGCCGCCTTCCCCAAGGACGTGGTGGACCGTCTGGTGGGCGGGTTCAGCACCCTGGACGAGTTCATAGCCCAGAACGCCCCGGACGGGCCGGGCATGCGCGATCTGGCCGAGTTCGCCAAGCGGCTTCCGGTGGAAGCGCCTCCGCAGGAGGCCCAGCCGCAGCCGGAGCCCACGCCCGCAGCAGGCGGGCAGCCAGAGCAGGTGCAGACGGCTGGAGCCTCAGGGGCTTCGGCGAGTGCGCAGCCTCGTCCCGCAGCGCCTCCATCCGGCCCGGTATCGACCGATCCGGCGGTAAGCCTGGACGCCTGCCTGAGCCAGATGACCGGCACGGCAGCCCTGCTGCTGGCAGCCGACTGCGGCGACCCGCGCGCCTATACGCTGAACCGCCTGGGAGCGTGGCTCAAGGTGGACGGCCTGCCCCCGGCGGACAACGGCCAGACCATGATCCCCGCCCCGGACGAGAACATCAAGTCGTCCATTGCCCAGTTGGTGTCTGGCCGCCAGTTCGAGGAGGCCGCGCGCCGGGCCGAATCGCAGGTGCCGGTGTACTTGTTTTGGCTGGACCTCTCACGTCTGTCGGCCCAGGCCCTGGACTCGCTGGGGGCCAAGGGCGCGCCCGCCCTGGAGGCGCTCAAGTCCCAGACCGCGCTGTACGTGTCGCGCCTGAAGGGCATCGACAAGATGAGCTTCTCGGACGGGACACCCTTCGCTGACGCGGAGACCAAAACGTGGCTGAAGTCCATCGCCCTGGGGTCCGGGCAGTCCGTGGAGGCGGGGCCGTCGGATTCGCCGCTGGCCAAGGCCCTGGAAGAGGCCCAGGCCCTGTCCGCCCAGAAGAAATTCATGGAGGCCGTGACCCGTTTGCAGGAGGCGCTTCGCCAGTCGCGCTCCGGGCGGGAGCGCTTCGACGGCCTGATCGCCATGGCCGGGATGCTGTCCCAGTCGGGCAGGGCGGACCTGGCCGGACCAAACATCGAGGAGCTTCTTGATCTGGTGGGGCAGTACAAGCTGGAGCTGTGGGAGCCGGACACGGCGCTACGCGGCCTGCTGGCCGCCTACGACGTGCTCTCCGTGGACGCAAGCGAGGAGGGCAAGGCCCAGCTGCATCAGGTGCTGTCTCGCATCGCGCGGATAAATCCGGCGGCGGCCATGCGGGTGAGCGGGTAGGGCCGTAGCCGAGCGGTCGGCGCGGAGCTGACGATCCGGGGGGGGGCGGCAAGTGCGTGCTTCAGGCGCGAAAGGATCAAGCCACGAGAGTCCTGGCGGTGACGGCGTCAACAGGCGGGGCTTACATCAGGTGTTGTCCACCAGCACGGCCATGGGGGCCAGCTGCTTCAACACGGCGATGGCCCTGCCGAGTCCCTCCGGCGTGGGGAAGAGTGCACTCACACCGATGGCCTCGCCGGACTCTCCG
Source organism: Fundidesulfovibrio putealis DSM 16056 (assembly GCF_000429325.1). Classification (NCBI taxonomy): domain Bacteria; kingdom Pseudomonadati; phylum Thermodesulfobacteriota; class Desulfovibrionia; order Desulfovibrionales; family Desulfovibrionaceae; genus Fundidesulfovibrio; species Fundidesulfovibrio putealis. The sequence goes on along the minus strand of NZ_AUBQ01000017.1, from coordinate 107,143 downwards.
AGAAAGTTGAACGCAAAATGTCCGTGTTCGTTGCGCTGCACAGCGTAGCGACCGTCTTCCATCACACCTCGCCGGAGCGTCTCGGCGTCTTCAATTGCCTTGCTTTTGCTTTTGCGGGGTTCGCATTCCAGGATGCAATCCCCGTCGTGCGTGGTGAACCGGAGTCGGTAAGTATCCGAATTCACCGCTTGAATAATCATTTTTGCAGACATAATCCGTCTCCACGTGCGAAATAATTCAGCTGTGCGCATGTCGGGCTGGTGTTTTCTATATATGGCTGATCTCGCCAAAGGTAAGGTAGGGTTCCCCCCGTTTTGATACGTGCCACGAGCAATTTAATGAACGCCAGAAAATGTCTGCCGTGCTCGGGATTGGCTTTCAGGCGAAATGGCGCTAGAAGATGTCAGCGATCCAGACGTGGGTCTCGTTTTTTAAAGATAATAATTACGGGTGTTTAAATAATGTCTGATTTCGTTCATCTGCATTGCCACACCGAATATTCCCTGCTGGACGGGGCGATCCGCATCGGCGACCTGATCAAGCGCGCCGGTGAGTTCGGCTGTCCGGCGGCGGCCATCACCGACCACGGCAACATGCACGGCGCGCTGGTCTTCTACGAATACTGCAAGAAGGCGGGCATCAAGCCCATCGTCGGCTGCGAGGTCTACGTGGCCAAGGGCAGCCGCAAGGACAAGAACGCCCGCTCCGTGCGCGACGCGGGCTATCATCTGGTGCTTTTGGCCCAGAACGCGGTGGGCTTTCGAAACCTGCTGAAGCTTTCCTCCGAATCCTACCTGAGCGGCTTCCACTACAAGCCGCGCGTGGACAAGGAGCTCCTGGCCGCCCACGGCGAGGGCATCATCGCCCTGTCCGCCTGCCTGAAGGGCGAGATCCATCAGGCGCTCCTGAAAGAGGGCATGGACGCGGCCCGGGACATGGCGCGCCAGTACATGACCCTCTTCCCCGACCGCCTGTACATGGAGCTCCAGGCCAACGACCTGCCCGAGCAGGCCCGCCTGAACGAGATGGTGCTCGAACTGGCCGACGAGATGAAGCTGCCCCTGGTGGCCACCAACGACTGCCACTACCTGAACGCCGACGACGCCAGCGCCCACGACGTGCTCTTGTGCATCCAGACCCAGGCCAAGGTGGACGACGAGAAGCGCATGCGCTTCACCACCCAGGAACTCTACTACAAATCGCCCGAGGAGATGGCCGCCGCCTTCGCCCACGTGCCCCAGGCCCTGGCCAACACCTGCGAGATCGCCAGCCGCGTCAACCTGGAGTTGGATCTCAAAACCTACCACTTCCCGGTCTACGAGGTGGCAGAGGGCAAATCCCTGGACGACGAGATGGCGGACATGGCCCGCCAGGGCCTCAAGGACCGCCTGGCCAAGCTGGGGCCGAAAACGCCGGAAGAAGAGAAGAAATACTGGGACCGCCTGGAATATGAGCTGGGCGTCATCAAGACCATGGGATTTCCGGGATATTTTCTCATCGTCCAGGATTTCATCAACTGGGCCAAGCGCCAGGGCATCCCCGTAGGGCCGGGGCGCGGTTCGGCCGCCGGTTCGCTGGTGGCCTTCGCGCTGCGCATCACCAACCTGGACCCGCTGCCCTACGACCTGCTGTTCGAGCGCTTCCTGAACATCGAACGTATCTCCATGCCTGATATCGACGTGGACTTCTGCGAGCGCCGCCGCACCGAAGTCATCCGCTACGTGTCCGAGCGCTACGGGCGCGACTCAGTGGCCCAGATCACCACCTTCGGAACCATGAAGGCCAAGGCCGTGGTGCGCGACGTTGGCCGCGCCCTGGGCATGACCTTCCCTGAGACCGACCGCATCGCCAAGCTCATCCCCGAAGATCTGAAGATGACCATTGACAAGGCCCTGGACAAAGAGCCGGAGCTCTCCGTGCTGGCCTCCCAGGACGCCAGGATCGGGCGGCTGATCGACGTGTCGCGCAGGCTGGAGGGGTTGTCGCGCCACGCCTCCACCCACGCGGCGGGCGTGGTCATCTCCGACAAGCCCATGACCGAGTACGTGCCGCTCTACCAGGGCAAGAACCAGGAAATAGTCACCCAGTGGGACATGAAGCGGGTTGAGAAGATCGGGCTCATCAAGTTCGACTTCCTGGGCCTTAAAACCATGACCGTGATCCAGGACGCCCTGGACATCATCCGGGAGATGGGCCACGAGCCGCCTGATCTCGACAACCTGCCCCTGACCGACGCGGCCACCTACGAGCTCTTCTCCAAGGGCGACACCGACGGCATCTTCCAGGTGGAATCCGACGGCATGCGCAAGTACCTGCGGCAGCTCAAACCCAACTGCTTCGAGGACATCATCGCCATGCTGGCCCTGTACCGCCCCGGCCCCCTGGGCTCGGGCATGGTGCAGGAGTTCATCGACCGCAAGCACGGGCTGGTGGAGGTCAAATACCCCCATCCGGACCTGGAGCCGGTGCTCAAGCCGACGTATGGCGTCATCGTGTACCAGGAACAGGTCATGCAGATCGCCCAGGTGCTCTCGGGCTATTCGCTGGGCGAAGGCGACCTGTTGCGCCGGGCCATGGGCAAGAAGAACGCCGAGGAGATGGCCACCCAGCGCAAGCGCTTCCTGGAGGGCACCGCCAGGAAGGACATCCCCGCCGACCAGGCCAACGAAATCTTCGACTTGATGGAGAAGTTCGCGGAGTACGGCTTCAACAAATCCCACTCCGCAGCCTACGCCCTCATCTCCTATCATACGGCCTTTCTGAAGACCCACTTCCCGGTGGCCTTCATGGCCGCGCTCATCACGTCGGACATCGAAAACCAGGACAAGGTCCTGAAATACATCTCCGACAGCTCGGACCGGGGCATCGAGGTGCTCCCCCCGGACGTGAACCTGTCCATGCGCCACTTCAGCGTGAAGGACGCCCAGATCGTCTACGGGCTGGCGGGCATCAAGAACGTGGGCGGCGAGGCCATAAACGAGATCGTGCGCGAGCGCGGGGAGAACGGACCTTACCTGAGCCTCGTGGACCTCACCTCCCGGGTGAACCTGCGCAAGGTGACCAAGCGGGTGCTGGAGTTCCTCATCAAGGCCGGGGCCATGGACTCCTTCGGCGCGCCGCGCGCCGCCCTGATGGCCGGGCTTGACCGGGCCGTGTCCCAGGGGCAGAAGCGCGCCGAGGAGCGAAACTCCGGGCAGCTCTCGCTCATGGCCCTGGCTCCGGTCCCCCAGAACAAGACCCCCGGCCTTGGCATGAGCTGCGAGGAGGCCTCGGTGCCCGAATGGGAGCACCAGGAGCTGATGGCCCGCGAGAAAGAGGCCCTGGGCTTCTATCTGACCAGCCATCCGCTGAAGTCCTTTATCCGCGACATGCGCCGCATGGGCATCAAGACCCTGTCCGAGTGCAAGGGATACGCGCCCGACTGCGAGGTGAAGGTGGCGGCCATCATCACCACCAAGAAGGAGCACATCACCAAGAAGGGCGACCGCATGGCCTTCTGCGGCCTGGAGGACATAGCGGGCGACGGCGAGGCCATCTTCTTCCCCGAGGCCTTCGCCAAATGCCGCGAGCTGCTCGAAGGCGACCAGCCCCTGCTGCTCACGGCCAAGATCGGCAAGGAGATGGAGGAGGCGGGCGACCACCCCGTGAAGCTGAAACTCATGGTGCAGTCCGCGCGGCCCCTGGGCGAGGCCGTGGCCGCCGGGGACGAGCCCGTGGAGGTGCGCGTGGAGGCCAACACCTGCACCACCCTTGCGGGACTCAAGGAAATCTTTCATAAGTACCCAGGTTCGGCCAAGGTCAGGCTGCGCCTGGTCTACGACGACCTGGAATGCCTGACTTCGCTCTCCGAAGAGCTGTGCGTGGGGCCGTGCCCGCAGTTCTGGCAGGCGGTGGACGACTGTCTGGCCAACGCCGGAAAGGCGACGGTATAAACAAGGATTACACAATTATGACGACAATACCTGCATCCGAGCGCAAACCCCTGCGCCGTGGCGTTTTCAAGCTGACGATAACGGACGAGTTCTCCTCCTCCCACTGCCTGCGCAACTACGACGGGCCGTGCGAGGCCCTGCACGGGCACAACTTCGTGGTGGAGGCCGTGTTCGAGGGCGAACGCCTGACCCAGGACACGGAAATGCTCATGGACTTCAAGGACTTGAAGGCCCATCTCAAGGCCGTTACCGACAAGCTGGACCACACCCACTTGAATAACGTCCCCTATTTCCAGCGTAGAAACCCCACCGCCGAGAACCTGGCCCGGTTCATCTACTGGGAACTGGGGAGGCTGATGGCCGGGCTGCCCGCCACGGTGTACGAGGTGAGCGTCTACGAAAAGTCCACCAGCAAGGCGACGTATTCCGAGGTCCTGTGAGGCTTATTCTCCAGCGCGTGTCCCAGGCGCACGTGGACGTGGCCGGGGAACGCGTGGCCGCCGTGGGGCCGGGGTTCCTGGTGCTGGCCGGGTTCGGCCCGCAGGACGGCCCGGACTCTCCGGATGCTCCCTGGTGGCGGGCCATGCTCGAAAAACTGGTCAAACTGCGGGTTTTTCCCGACGAGGCGGGCAAGATGAACGTGAGCCTCCTGGACGCCGGGGGCGAGGTGCTGCTCGTCTCCCAGTTCACGCTGTACGCCGACTGCCGCAAGGGCCTTCGCCCGTCGTTCTCCCAGGCCGCGCCGCCTGCGGTGGCGCAGGCCCTGTTCGACAAGCTCTGCGACGACGTGCAGGCCTTGCTTCCTGAAGGACGCGCGCAGCGCGGCGTGTTCGGGGCGGACATGGCCGTGGGGCTGGTGAACGCCGGGCCGGTGACCATCATGCTGGACAGTCGGGACTTCGCCTGATGGCAACACCCGAAGACATCCGCGTCCTGGTGGTGGACGACTCCAAAACCGTCCTTCGGCTCCTGACCTACATCCTGGGCAGCCACTACCGGCTGCACGCCGCAGAGGACGGGCAGGAGGCCATCGAGGCCCACGGCGCGTTCAAGCCGGACGTGATCATCCTGGACATGAACATGCCCGTGAAGTCGGGCCTCGAGGTCATGGCCCACGTACGCGGCACGGCCCAGGACCACGACGTGCAGATCATCGTGCTCACCGCGCAGGACACCAAGGCCCTCAAGGCCAAGGCCTTCGCCGCAGGAGCCAACGACTTTCTGGGCAAGCCCTTCGACCGCGAGGAGCTGCTGGCCCGCGTGGGCGCGGCCGCAAGGCAGGTGACCCTGACCCGCCGCCTGCGCCAGGCCTACGACCGCATCAGCCGCGAGATCGACCTTGTGGCCGGGTTGCAGCGCCGCCTGCTGCCGGACTGCTCGCCAGTGCTTGGCGAGACCACAGTGGAGTGCTTCTACCGCCCGTCAGGACGGGCCAGCGGCGACTACTACGACTTCTTCACCCTGCCCGACGGCTCCATCCGCGTGGTCATGGCCGACGTGTCCGGCCACGGCGCGCGGGCGGCCTTCCTCATGGCCGTGGTGCGCACGCTGGTGCGCGTGTCCAAGACGCACTATTTCTCGCTCTCGGAGATGCTCTCACTGGCCAGTCGGCATTTGTTGTCCTCCATCGGCGAGGAGCCCGACTTCGTCACCCTGGCCGCCGCCGACATCGACCCCGACGCCGGCACCATCACCTACGTCAACGCCGGGCACTGTCCCCCGCTGGTCTGGAGCGACGGCAAGCCCACCTGGCTGGACGCCACCGCCTCGGTGCTGGGTTTCTTCGACCAGGAGTTCACCACCAGGACCATCACCTTCGAGCGGCCCGCAGGCCTCTTCTTGTACACCGACGGCTGGTACGAATGGCGCGGCCTGGATCACCAGATGTTCGAACTGGAGAACTTCAAGATCCTGAGCGAAAAGCTCCTGGCCGAGAACCGCTTCTCCCTGGAGACGCTCCTGGAGAACCTCTGCGGAGAGCGCACCGGCCCCGTGTTCTCCGACGACGTCACCGCCCTGTGGGTCAGCGTCGGCAGCCCCCTCATCCGCATCTTCACCGCTCCGTCCTCCCCGTCGGCCAGCCGCAACCTGGCCAAGGACGCTGTGGCCGCCGTGGCCCGGTTCGTCTCGGACGAGGACACCCTCCACGACCTGGACATCGTGCTCACCGAGGCCTGCGCCAACGTCACCCGCCACGCCTACGCGGGCGGGGAGGGGCCTATGGAGGTCCGCCTGCGCCTCAATCCGGGGCGCTCCGTGGAGTTCGAGGTGGTGGACTGGGGCAAGGGCTTCGGCAATTCCATCTCCTTCGAGAACGCCCCCCCGGATTCCGAGTGCGGCCGGGGCATGTTCATCATCTGCAAGCTGTCGGACTCATGCGAACTCACCACACGCGGCAAGGAAAACGTGCTGCGTGTGGTCAAACAGATAAGGAAGGACCTGTGGAAAATCTGACCTGGACCCACGACGGCCCGTGCCTGACCGCCAGATACGTCGGCGAGATAACCATGGAAGTAACGCAGGACTTCAAGCACGCCGTGGAGAAGAACCTGGAGGACGCCAACGCCGCCACCCTGGTCCTGGACCTCTCCGAGGTCAGCTTCATGGACTCCTCCGGCATCGGCTTCCTGGTTGCCTGCAACACCCGGCTCCAGACCTCGGGCAGGACCCTGGTGCTCTTCAAGCCCAGCTCCCAGGTGAAAAAGACCCTGGGGCTTGTGCAGCTCATGCAGTTTTTCACGGTGGCCGAGTCCGACGAGGAGCTCGCGGCGCTCGCAGCCCAGGCCGCCAAGTGATCCCGCGTGGCTGAAGCCCCAAGGGTGCTGCTGATCACCAGCCGGTTCTTCCTGCTGGGCGAGATCATGACCGCCTTCGACCGCATGGGGGTCCGCTACCGCTACCTGGATACCGGCGGCGACGAACTCGGCCTGGACGAGTACCTGCGATCGCTCATCACCGCCATCAAGGAACTGCGCCCCCACTTTGCCCTGACCGTGAACCACCTGGGCGTGGACCACGAGGGGCTGCTCACCGGGCTTCTCTCCAAGCTGGACATCCCCCTGGCCTCCTGGTTCGTGGACAACCCGGCCCTGGCTCTGGCCCTCTATGCCAATCCGGCGGCCAAAAAGACGGCGGTCTTCACCTGGGACGCGGACAACCTGGAGCCGCTTGGCGCCCAGGGCTTCGACAACGTGTTCTATCTCCCCCTGGCTGCGGACGAGCGCCGCTTCGTCCCGCCTGACCGGCCCGCGCCGCCGGATCATCCCTGGCGCGCCAAGGTCAGCTTCGTGGGCAACTCCATGGTCGTAAAGACCGCCAAACGCCTGGAGTATGCCAATCCCGGCCCGCAACTGCTGGAAGCCCTGCCGACGCTGGCCGAGGCCTTCGGCCAGCATCCCGAGTGGAGCGTGCGGGCATTCATGGCCGGGCACTTCGCGCACCTCATGCCAGCCTTCGAGGCCCTGGCCACGCCGCAGCGCCAGCTGGCCTTCGAGACCGCCGTCATCTGGGAGTCAACACGGCAGTACCGCGCCCTCTGCCTGGGGCAGGTCATGGAATTTTCGCCCCTCATCGCCGGGGACGAGGGCTGGCTGCTCACCTTTCCCGACGAGGGGACGCGCTGGCGCAGACTTTCGGAACTGGCCTACTATGATGAATTACCGGGCTTTTATCCGCACAGCGATGTGAACTTCAACTGCACCAGCCTCCAGATGAAGGGCGCGGTGAACCAGCGCGTGTTCGACGTGCCCGCGTGCGGCGCGTTCCTGCTGACGGACCACCGCGCCCAGATGGAGCGCCTGTTCGAGCCGGGGCGCGAGGTGGCCGTGTATGGCGACCCGCAGGAGATCCCGGAGCTCGTGCGGCACTATCTGGCGCATCCCGAAGAACGGGCCAGGATCGCCCGGGCCGCCAGGAAGCGTGTGCTGGCCGAGCACACCTACGTCATCCGGATGGGGCAGCTGTTGGATGTGATGAAGAGGACGTTCGGGTGAAGCGTGAGACTGTTTCTGTAACTGTAGTGGTGTTGGAAGAGAAAGGCGGTCCGTATGGCGATTCTTGAATGGGACGACAGCATGGCTGTTGGCGTGTATCTGATTGACGAGCAGCACAAGGAACTCGTGGTGCTCATCAACAACATAGCCGAGGCGGTTCAATCCGGAGCCAGCGTCTCCGAGGTGTCCCGCTTCATCCGCCGATTCTACAACTATACCATCGTCCACTTTCAGACGGAAGAGTCCCTCATGGACCACAACAGCTACGCGGACTACTTCACACAGGTGCGCGAACACCTGGATTGCTCCACAAAGGCCCTGGAATTCCATCGGCGGTTCGTGGAGGAGGCCGAATTCGATCTGGTTGAATTTTTGGAATACATCGTGGGCTGGTTCAGGAGCCACACCACCGGTATCGACCAGGGCCTGACCGAGTATCTGGTGGAGCGCGGCCTGACCCACCTGGAAAAAAGCGGCAAGGCCTGAGCGACTCCCCATGCCCTGGCTGCTGGAGGAACTTCCCGAAACCCTGCGCACCGCCCTGGTTCACGGAACCGAGGGGGCGGGCCATCTGCGCGGTTGCGCGCGTCTGGCCGCGCAGGCCGGGCGTGCGCGCCTGTCGGGCGAACTTCTGCTGGCGGCCTGGGCGCAGTCGCCCCTGGACGCGGTGTTGGCCGGGGAAGCCGCGTCCCTGCCGGATATCCCTGCCTCCGTGCGGGGGGTGGCCGCCTTCGTGGCAGAAAATTCCCGCCCTCCGGTCAACCCGGGTGATCTGGGCTACTACCAACGCCTGGCCCAGCGCCGCGAGGCCGTAAAGATAGCCCATTATCTCGAACGGCAGCTGGAAGCCGATCCGGGCAACCTCTTCTGGGAGCGCCTCTCGCTCACCCATGCCCTGGACGCCGAAGACTGGGACGCCGCAGGGGCGGTCATCGCCCGCCTGCCAGAGCCCCTGGCCCGGCTGCTGGGCGGCGACGCGGCCATGATGCGCGGCGCGCCCGAGGCGGCCCTGGCCAACTACGCCCGCTGCGTCCGCCTCTGGGAATGCCCTGGCCTTACGGCGCGCCTGGGCCTGGCCTGCGTTGCCCTGGGCCAGCGCGCCGAGGCCGAGTCCTGGCTGCGCGCAGGGCTCACGCGCGAGCCCTGGCAGGTGCACGCCCTGCTGGCGCTCTACGATCTTCTCTTCGCCGGTCCCGGCCTGCGCTCGCTGCCCGAGGGCGAGACCGTGGTCCTGCTCTACACCTGGAACAAGGCCCGAGACATCGGCCTCACCCTGGAGAGCCTCGCGGCCAGCGAGTTGGGGCAGGCGCACATCATCGTGCTGGACAACGGCAGCACGGACGACACCGCGCAAGTGCTGGACTCCTGGGGCGGCAAGCTCGGGCCGGAACGCTTCTCGACAGTGAGCCTGCCCGTGAACGTGGGCGCTCCTGCCGCGCGCAACTGGCTTATGTCGCTTCCGGTGGTGAAACAGTCGCAGTGGACGGTGTTCCTGGACGACGACGTGTCCCTGCCGCCGGACTGGCTGGGGCTGCTGGGAGCGGCGGCAGGCCTGTATCCCCTGGCGGGAGTCTGGGGGGCGCGGGTGCGCGATTTTTCGCGCCCGGCGCACGTGCAGTCCGCCGACGTGTTCCTGGACGCCGCGTTCGGATCGATAGGGGCTCGCGACGCCGGGGAAGGGCGGCGCTTCAGCCTGAGCTCCTGCCATCACCAGACCCTGGACCGGGGGCAGTTCGCCTACGTGCGCCCCTGCGCCACGGTCACGGGCTGCTGCCACATGTTCCGCACGCGGACGCTGGCAGGGCAGGGCGGTTTCGACCTGCGCTATTCCCCCTCCCAGTACGACGACCTGGACCACGACATCCGGCTGCTGCTCTCGGGCCGCACGCCCGTCTACCAGGGGCATCTGGCCGTGGGACATTTCAAGTCCACAGGCAGCCAGGGCGGGGAGGGGCAGGCGCAGTATGGCGTGGGCTGGGCCAACCAGTACAAGCTCCACCAGAAATTCGACCAGGACACCTTCCGCCGGGCGGCTTCCGTGGCCGACCGCGCCGCCTGGGAGGACGCCCTGGCCAAATGGCGCGCTGTTGCGCCGCAGTGAGGGGCCGTCCGGGCATCTGCTCCCTTGTTTTTTCCCCCGCGAAGACACTACAAGGCCTGAACGCGAAGCGCCTCCAACATGACCAACAATCCTGCCCTCATACTCCAGATGCAGCGCATGGGAGACATCATCCTCTCCTTCCCGCTGTTCCTCTGGGCTGCGCGCACCGCGCCGGAGCGCCCCATCTGGGTGGTGGCCGAGCCTCATTTTTACGAGGAGTTGCTCCACGTCTCCCCGAAGGTCACCTATCTGCCCTGGACAGCCATCAAGGAGCTCTCCGCGCGGGAATACTCCATCATCGTGAACCTGAGCCACCGGCCTGAGGCCGCAGAGCTTGCCGGGAAACTCTCTGCGCGCTTGAAGTTCGGCCCGCTGAAGGACCCCCAGGGCCTGCATGTCAGCGGGCGCTGGCAGCTGTACCGGGCCGCGCTCACCGGCAACAACCGGCACAACCGTTTCCACTGGGCGGAGCTGAACGCCCTGGACTGCGTGGACAATGGCTGCTTTTCGGCCACCCATTTCGACACGCCGCGCATCCTGCCCTCCACCAACCAGGCCGTGGGGCTTTTCCTGGGGGCCAGCCAGGTGGAGAAGCGCCCGGACCCGCCGTTCTGGGCGGCCCTGGCCAAGGAACTGGAGCGCCGGGGCATGACCGTGGTGCTCATGGGCGGACCCGCCGAGGTTCCGCTTGGCGAGGAGGTGCGCCGCCTGCACGGCGGAAGGCTCCTGGACACCTGCGGCACCTTAAGCCTTCGCGAATTCATGGCCGTGGGACAGACGCTCTCGCTTCTGGTCACGCCGGACACCGGCCCCATGCATCTGGCCGCGTGGTCTGGCCTCCAGACCCTCAACCTGTCCATGGGGCCGGTGAACCCCTGGGAGACCGGGCCGTTCCAGCCCGGACACCACGTGCTTCGGGCCAGCATGTCCTGCCTGGACTGCTGGCACTGCCGCTTCGACCGCCCCCACTGCCGCGACCGCTTCGACCCGGCCCAGGTGGCCTATCTGGCCTGGCGTCTGGCCCGCCCAGGCGGCTCCCGGCGTTTCGCCGCACCGCCGGGCATGCGTCTGTACCGCACCGGGCGCACCCCGGAGGGTTTCTACGATCTGGTCCCGGTGGGACGCGCGGCCACGCGCGCCTCGGACTACCTGGGCGAGTGGTGGCGCGGCGTGTTCGGGGCCTTCTTCGGGCTCTGGGACGAGACCCGGCCACGCAGCACCTGGACGCGGCTGGCCGCGGAGCACCCACGTCTTGCGGCGGCCTTCAACCGGGCGCTATTGGAGCTGGCGCGGAGGGTGCGCGAATGCCTGGTGTCCTGCGCCGCGCCGGGCGAGGAGTTCTGGACCGGCGCTCCGCCCATGCTTCGTCCCCTGGCAGGCTACATCCATATGTCCTTTGAAAACGCGGACTTCTCCCGCGAGGCCTTTGCCGAGGGCCTGGGCATGATCGAGCGCGTACGCACCCTTACGGCCTGATCCGCGCCCTCTCATCCTCCCCATCTGGCGGGAGGAAAAAGCTGCCTGCCGCCTGATTATGCCAACTGCTCGATAATGCATGCTTTCGTCCTGGAACGACTCTTGAAGAACAGGGGCCGTCAGGAGGAAAAAGATGCAGATCCTTCCCAGTCAGAAATCCACTGCCGGATTCAATATCCTGGACAGTTTCCAGAGCAGCTTCTCTTCGAGCAAGGGCGGCGACCTTTTCGCTGACCTGCTCAAGTACAGCGCAACGACCTCCGCGTCCTTGCCGGCGCTTGCTCCAGCCTATGCCGACCCGTTGCAGATCGCCCCGAGTTCCTCCACGGTGTCCGCCTCGTCGGCCCGGCTGGAAGAGCCCTCCATGCCCGCAAGCCACGCCGACGATTCCCTGCGCAACGTCAAGATGAGCAGGGAAGATTATGCCGGGGTGCGCGATAAGCTCGAGCAGGCAGGCGTCTCCAAGGAGAAGCTCGAAGAGCTGGACAAGAAGGTCCAGAGCCCCGAAGGCATGACCTGGGGCCAGCTCATGCACTCGGTGCGCGAGGCGACCCTGGAAAAGATCAGCAAGCCCGCCGAGCTCACCGAAGAGGACAAGGCCGCGATCTCCTCGCTGCTCACGCGCATCGGGTTCGACCCCAAGCAGGCCGAAGAACTCACGGCGGGTCTTGCCAGCGGTCAGCCCGCAAAGGCCTTCGCCGCCGTTTCCGCCAAGCTCAAGGAGCTGGGCGCGGACCAGACGCTCTCCCTGTCCAAGGAGGAGATGGGAGCCCTGGCCAAGGCCCTGAAGCTCTCCGACAGCGCCAGCCAGCGCCTGATGGCCAAGTTCGGCTCCTCTGAAAAGGTGCAGCTGACTCCTGAGGGCATGCGCCAGGCGTTTCTTTCCGTGAAGGAAGAACTTTCCGGCCAGCTGACCCAGAGCAAGGACGCCCTGCAGTCGGTCCGCGACGCGCTGCACCCGGCCATGGAAAAGGCCCGCCAGCAGCTCGAAATCGCCAGGCAGGCCACGGACGGCCAGGTCGAGTCCTCCCAGGTGAAGCCGTCTTCGCTCCTGAAGGACCCCCAGGACCACGCCCAGGTGGGCAAGGACGCCCAAAACGGATCAGGCAAGGCCACCGGCGCCAACGCGCCCCAGGTGGACCCTGCCGTGGCGGCCAGGGACGCCCGCCAGCAGAATCAGCGCTTCACGGGCCAGGACGGCTCCGGCGCCCAGAACGGCTCCCAGCAGGGCAAGACCGCGCACGACAAGGCCGTGGGCGAGTTCACCGGCAAGCTGCGCGCGGAAGGCGAAGGGCATACCTTCGGCGATTCCCGCTTCGGCATCGGGCAGACCCTGGGCGCGGCGTCTGCGGCCCAGGCCAAGGGCGACGCCAGCCAGGTGCTCAAGGGCCAGAACACCCAGGTGCTCAGCCAGGTGGAGTCGGGAATCCTTCGCAATATGGGCCAGGGCGTTAAGCAGCTCACCCTCGAGCTGACCCCTGACAACCTGGGCAAGCTGAACGTCATGCTCACGGTGAAGGGCAAGGATGTCCAGGCCGTGATCAGGGCCGACAGCCCCGAGGCCGAGAAGGTTCTGGCCGAGAACCTCCAGCAGATCAAGCAGAGCCTGGAAAACCAGGGGCTTACCGTGTCCAAGATGGAAGTGCGCCCTGGCATCTCCCAGGATTCCAACCTGGGCCAGCAGTGGGCCGGAGCCGAGAAGCACAACCAGTCCCAGGACCGCCGCGACGCTCTGGAGCGTCTGCGCGCCTCTTCCCTGCTGGCCGATGTTGCCGGTGGAACCGGGTTGGCCCAGGGCATGCAGAACACGGGTGCTGAGGTAAAAATTTCCCAGGGCGGATTGGACATAATGGCCTAGGCCGCCCAGAGGTACCCCCATGAGCGTCTCATACACCGGAGCAAGCGCAGGACTGTTCGGCCAGGCCGAGTCACAGTACCAGGCGAACAAAACCTCGGGAAATCCGAGCCTGGGCAAGGATGCGTTCCTGAACCTTCTGGTCACCCAGATGAAGTATCAGGACCCCCTGAACCCCACCAGCGACAAGGAATTCCTGGCCCAGCTGGCGCAGTTCTCCAGCCTTGAGCAGCTCACCAACATCAACGCCAGCATGGACAAGCTGAACACCGCCACCACCCAGCAGCAGATGTTCTCCGCGGTGAGCTTCATCGGCAAGGAAGTGAAGGCCTCGGGCGACTCCCTCTCCAAGTCCGGAGAAACAGTCAGCAAGCTCTTTTACACCCTGCCCGAAGCGGCCACCAAGGTGTCCATCAACGTCATGGACGACAACGGCAACTTCGTGCGCACCGTGGAAGTCGGCGCCAAGGCTGCGGGAGAGCAGAGCTTCCAGTGGGACGGCAAGGACTGGAACGGCAAGTCACAGCCGGACGGCGTCTACCGGGTGGGCATCACCACGCAGAAGGCTGACGGCAAGTCCATGCTGGTGGACACCACAGTGACGGGCCTCATCTCGGGCGTGTCCAGCGAGAACGGCAAATTCCTGCTGACCACCAAGGACGGCAGGCAGGTATATTTCACGGACGTGAAGGGTGTGGTCACCCCCGGAACGTCCTCATAGGTAAAATTTTCCGGATTATCATCTCGGAGGTGGATCATGGGTCTTTCGACATCAATGTGGTCAGGCGTGACGGGCCTGCTCGCCCACGGCGACAAAATGGGCGTCATCGGCAACAACCTGGCCAACGTCAACACCGTCGGCTACAAGTCCGCGCGCATGGACTTTGAGGATCTGGTATACACCAACATTGGCACCGCCACAGGCACCCAGCAGCTGGGCCAAGGCGTGCGTGTAGAAGGCATCCTCTCCGACTTCACCCAGGGCGGTTTCGAGACCTCCAACGAGACCACCGACATGGCCATCTCCGGAATGGGCTTCTTCACCGTTCGCGACCGGGTCAACCTGTCCACGCACTACACCCGCGCGGGCAACTTCCGCTTCGACCGTGACGGCTTCCTGGTGGACCCCCACAACTTCGCCCTCCAGGGCTGGCAGGTGGACGCCGCCTCCCTGAGGGCCGCCCGAGCCACCGGAGCGGTGATAAACCAGGTGCCCATCAAGGGCTCCGTCACCGACGTGCGCCTGGACACCCTGGCCCTGGCCGCCCAGAACACCAACGCGGTGTCTCTGGTCTCCAACCTGGATCCCAGGACGGCCAGTAAGTCCAGCAGCACCACCAACCCGTTCTTCTCTCTCTATCAGAACTACAATTACAACCCCCTGCGCCCCGACGATCCGCCGCTTGCCGACACCTCCTTCGGGTTCCAGAACACCCTCAAGGTGTACGATCAGCGCGGCGGTGCGCACGACCTGACCGTCTACTTCGACAAGGTGTCGGACGTGGGCGGGCGCGAATACTGGGAGTACATGGTCACCACCACTCCCGGTCAGGACGGCCGCGTGTTCGATGTGAACGGCAACACCGTGAACATGGCCTCCAACTCCAAGGGCGGCGTGCTGATGCTCGGGACCCTGGTGTTCGACGACTCGGGCGGATTGCAGAACATGACCGCCTACACGCTGAACGCAAACAGCTATACCACTTCCGTCAGCAACCTGGGCAACTGGTCGCAGGCGCGCATATCGAGCTCCGGCTATCCGGTGTTCACCGCCAACTACAGAAGCGTTTCCGGCGGCAGCATCACCACGGCGTCCAACTCGGTGTCCATGTCCCTGAACCTGGGCATCCGCAACGGCAACACCACCTGGGCCAGCACTGCGACCACCGCCGACATGATCGGCTTCGCGCACCTGACCGATCCTGCGGAGCTGCAAGGGTTCGACACCGACACGCTGACCATCAACAACCTGCAAACCACCAACTACGAGGCGGCCTCCTCCACGCTGTTCGTCTCGCAGGACGGCTACCCCCCGGGAACGCTGCAAAGCGTGTCTGTCTCGGCCGACGGCGTGCTCACGGGCCGCTACTCCAACGGACAGGTGCAGGAACTCTACGTGGTGGCGCTCACGGACTTCGCGAGCCCCTGGGGACTCAAGCGAGACGGCGGCAACCTCTTCTCCCAGACCAGGGAGTCGGGCGACGCCCTGGTGGGCCGGGCCAACACCGGCAGACTCGGAGCCGTGGCCAGCAACTCGCTGGAAACCTCCAACGTGGACATGGCCCGCGAAATGGTCCAGATGATCCAGACCCAGCGCGGCTTCCAGGCCAACTCCAAGGTCATCACCACGGCAGATACAATGCTGTCGGAAGTCATCCAGCTGAAGCGTTAAGACTTACTCGGCTGAACTGAACTGAAAATGAAGCGCCGGATGCGAAAGCATCCGGCGCTTTTGTATGGGGATAGGGGCGTCATGATGAGGACAAGACGACAAGCCTGGAGCGCAGGCGGGTCAGGCCGTGGGGATGGTCCCTCCGTCGATGACGTACTCAGTGCCTGTGATTGATGCCGCTCGCGGCGAAACCAGGAACGTGATCAGGTCGGCAACCTCTTGGGGGCGGGCCGGGCGGCCAAGTGGAATACCGCCAAGGGATTCCATGATGATCTTTTTTCCGCCCTCGTAGTCTGTTCCTGCCTGATCCGCGAGGCGCTCCGCGAGACGGACGGCTGCTTCGGTCTCAATCCAGCCCGGAGAGACGCGCACCACCCGGATGCCCTTTGGCGTCACTTCCTTGGACAGACTCTTGCTGTAGGTTGAGAGCGCAGCCTTCGCCGCAGCGTAGGCGGTGGTCGATTCCGGCAGCGGCAGCTGACGTTGTATGGACGTGACGTGGATGATGACGCCAGATCCCTGGGCGATCATTGATGGGAGCAACGCCCTGTCGAGGCGCACCGCCGGCATCAGGTTCCGGTTGATCGCGGCCTCCCACTCACTGTCATTCAGGCTCGCGAAGCCGCCAGCGGGCGCGCTTGACCCTCCGAGGACATTGACGATGATGTCTATGCCGCCGAAACGGTCCAGCACGCAATCCGCCACGTCCTGGCACCCCTTGGCTGTTGTCAGATCAGCGGCGACATACATCACGCCATCGGGCGATACGTCGGGAACCGAACGCGCCGCTGCCGCGACTGTCACCCCGGCATTGCGCAAGGACTCGACGACGGCAGCACCCACGCCCATCGTCCCGCCCGTAACAAGCGCCCTGCGCCCTGCGAGATCCAGGTGGAAGCTCATAGGGTGATTTCCAGGGATGCGATCTTGCTGCCATCGAGACGAAAGAAGTATCGAAGATCAACGGGGCTGCCGGGGAAGTTGCCGGTCACCCGGCTGGTGACGATGGTAATGCCGTCCTTTTCGTCGCATGCGAATGGTGCGACGGTGTATGTGTATTTATTTGAAGAGTCTGTTTTCCATTGCTTTATGGCGGCAAGACCGTTGTAAGTGTGGCCTTCGTCCTTCACAACGGCGTTCTCGGTGAAGCACAGGGAGACAGCCTCGCTGTCACCTTTGTCCGCTTTAAAATAGGCGTCGATGGGTTCTGGTAGTTTGATAGACATGTGGATTGCTCCTTCGTGGATTATCGGATCGCCTTGTGCGATCGGAATTGATACGTAAGAAGGATAAGGCTATGTTCAGGGAAGAACAAGAACGCACTAAAAAGTAAGGTACACACTAAAGAGTATGGGAAAAAAATGGACACCCACCTCGGCCGCACATGCTGTCGGGCAGGCGCTCAAGATCCTCGAAGGGAAGTGGAAGATGGTGATCCTGTTTCATCTGTTCGGAGGGAATATGCTGCGATTCTCCGAACTTGAAAAGGCAATTCCTTCCATCACACAGAAGATGCTGATCCAGCAGCTACGCCAAATGGAAGTCGACGGAGTTGTCCGGCGTATTGTCCATCATCAGGTGCCGCCGAAAGTTGAATACGGTCTGACTGATTGGGGGCAGGCGCTTTGCCCGGTGCTCGATTCGCTGCTCAAATGGGCCGATCTGCGTGAGGAGCGCAGCGAGGACGACGCCTGATTACAGTCAATGAAGCCGTGGGATGCTTGTCGACAGTGCTGTAGCGGCGAGTCTTTCCAGCCTTTCGATTCAGCCACGGAATGGCTGGACGCGAACTCCCGTGGTGGATTCGGTCTGCAGGCCCCCGCCACCGCCAACTCTTTGAAACCTGGCCGGTTTCACCCGCATTTCAGCGCGGCAACTTTGACCCGCAGCGGCCAAAATAGGCGGAAAAAACAACCGTGCCAGTTTTAGTTAACTGATTTAATTGGTGTATTTTGTCTTGGCACGGATCAAGCAATAGGAGGTCAACAACAAGGAAAGTTGCCTTATCACACGGAGGTAATACCATGTCCCTGGTCATTAACCACAACCTTATGGCGATGAACGCCGCTCGGAACCTTGGCGATTCGTACGATCAGCTCGGCGTCTCCACCCGCCGACTGTCTTCGGGACTTCGCGTAGGAACCGCAGCTGACGACGCCGCCGGTCTGGCCATCCGCGAGCTCATGCGCGCGGACATCAGCTCCCTGAACCAAGGCGTGCGCAACGCCAACGACGCCATCTCCATGATCCAGACGGCGGACGGAGCGCTCGGCGTCATCGACGAGAAGCTCATCCGCATGAAGGAGCTGGCCACGCAGGCGGCCACGGGCACCTACACATCCGACCAGCGCCTGATCATCGACTCGGAATATCAGGCCATGGCCTCGGAAATCACCCGTATCGCTTCCGCCACGGACTTCAACGGAATCTATCTGCTGAACGGGAACCTTTCCAGCAACGTGCACAACGGCACGGGCCTGAATCCCATCGGCAAGATCAAGATCCACTTCGGCACCGGCAACTCCAGCGCCGAAGACTACTATTTCATCAACATCGGCACGTCCACGGCGTCGGCCTTCGGTCTGGGCCTCGGAGCGGCGGCCACCTCCCCCGGAGGCCGGGCCATCTCCACCCAGGCGCTTGCCCAGCAGGCACTGGACCAGATCAACAACGCCATCGTGTCCAAGGACAAGATTCGCGCGCAGCTCGGCGCCACCCAGAACCGGCTGCAAAATACCATCCAGAACCTGCAGATCCAGGCCGAAAACCTGCAATCCGCAGAGTCGCGAATCTCCGACGTGGACGTTGCGACCGAAATGACGCAGTTCGTGCGCCAGCAGATTCTCACCCAGTCTGCGGTTGCCATGCTCGCCCAGGCCAACAGCCTGCCGAAGATGGCCATGCAGCTGATCGGCGGCTAAACGCCGGCCTGATCTCTCTATGGACAGGACCAGGGAGGGGGGGGCGATGGTACGCCCCCACCCTGGCCTGCGTCAGGAAGGATTTTCCAGCATGTCCAGGGCAATCCGGGCGGCTGTCTGTTCAGCCTTCTTCACGCTGGGGCCTTTGGCCAGAAGCGTCTGACCGTCCGGCAGGGAAAGCTCCACCTCGAAGAGTTTCTCGTGCTCCGGCCCGGAACTGCCCAGCAGCCGGTAGATGGGCCGCGTGCGGTGGCAGCGCTGCGTCAGTTCCTGCAACCTGCTCTTGAAGTCGCGGGCCTTGGGCGGCTCCACGTCCTGGGGCCAGAACGGGGCGAACAGCCCAGACACCACCTGCTTGGCGGCCGCGTAGCCGCCGTCCAGAAAAACCGCTCCCAGAAGCGCCTCGAAAGCGTCGGACAAAAGCGAGTCGCGCATACGTCCGCCCTGGCTTTCTTCTCCCTTTCCCAATTTCACGTGCTCTTCCAGGCCAAGGTTCTTGGCCATCTCCGCGAGGCTCGGCATGCTCACCAGCCGGGCGCGCAGTTTTGTCAGAACACCTTCCGGCGCATCGGGAAAACGGGTGTACAAAACCTCGGAAACGGTCAGCTCGAGCACCGCATCACCCAGGAATTCCAGGCGTTCGTTGTGATCGCAGCTGCGCTCGTTGGCGAAGGAGCTGTGGGTCATGGCCATGTCCAGCAGCTTGACTTGGCGGAAGCTATAGGAAATAGCTTCCTGAAGGCTAGTGAACGCATCTTCCGTCATTACAATGCCTTCCTTCGGGGCCGCATGGAAAGAAACGACCAGTTGAAAGCGCTCTTTGATCCGCAGGCAGTTGCGGTCATAGGAGCATCGCGCACTCAGGGCAAGGTGGGGCATCTCGTGGTGTCCAACCTGCTTGCTGCGGGTTATCAGGGGAAAATTTTTCCGGTCAACCCCCACGGAGGAGAAATCCTGGGTTTGACCGTAACTTCTTCCATCGAAGGGCTGCCTCGCGGCCTGGACTTGGCCGTGATCTGCGTCCCCAGGGCCGAGGTCATCGAATCCCTGGAGCGCCTCGCGGCCATCGGGACACGCGCCGTGGTGATCATCACCGCAGGCTTCAAGGAAGTGGGGCGCAAGGGCTACTACCTCGAAGAGGAAGCCGCAAGCATTTGCCGCCGCCATTCCATGATAATGCTCGGCCCCAACTGCCTGGGCCTCGTGAACACCGCCAACGGACTGAACGCCACCTTTGCGGCGGGCAACCCCGAAAAGGGGTCCATCGCGTTCTTCTCCCAGTCCGGGGCGCTGTGCATCGCCATCCTGGACGCGGCCCTGGGCAAGGGCATCGGCTTCTCCAAGTTCGTGAGCCTGGGCAACAAGGCCGCCCTTGACGAGACCGACATGCTGCGCGCCCTGAAGGACGACCCGGACACCAAGGTCATCCTGGGCTACGTGGAGAACATCAACGACGGGCAGGCCTTCCTGCGCGCCGCTCAGGAAGCTACCATCGAGAAGCCGGTCATCATGATAAAGTCCGGCACCACTCCTGCGGGCGCGCGCGCCGCGTCCAGCCACACCGGGGCCATGGCCGGGGCCGAGGACGCCTACCAGGCGGCCTTCACCCAGTCGGGCATCATCCGGGTGCGCGGCGTGGAGGACATGTTCCATCTGGCCATGGCCTTCTCCACCCAGCCCACGCCCACAGGCCCCAACCTGTGCGTGGTGACCAACTCCGGCGGTCCTGGCATCCTGGCTGCGGACGCCGCCGAGCGCTCCAAGCTGAACATGGCCCCGCTGCGCGGCCAGACCGTGGACCAGCTCAAGGAATTTCTGCCCAACTACGCGGCGCTGTATAACCCGGTGGACATCATCGGAGACGCCGACGCCTCGCGTTTCTCCAAGGCGCTGGAGGTGGTGATCGCCGACCCCATGGTGCACATGGTGCTGGCGCTCCTGACGCCCACCCCCGCCGTGGACGTGGAGGCCGTGGCCCGCGCCGTGGCCGCACAGGCGGCGGTGTGCGGCAAGCCCGTGGTGGCTTGCTTCATGGGCGAATCCAAGGTGTCCGGGGCGCGCGAGATTCTGCGGCGCGCCCACGTTCCCTGCTACAACTATCCGGATTCCGCAGTGATGGCCCTGGACGCGCTGTTTCGCCACGCCGAGTGGAAAAAACGTCCCCTGCCCGTGGAAATCTGCTACATGTCCAACACGTTCCACGCGCGCGACGTGCTGGACCGGGCCAAGGCCAAGGGCTTCACGGAGCTCGTGGAGTTCCAGGCCCAGGACGTGCTGAAGGCCTACGGGCTGCCCGTTCCCAAGACCATCCTGGCGCGCACCTCGGACGAGGCGGCCCAGGCGGCCAAGTCCATCGGCTATCCGGTGGTGCTGAAGATCGCCTCGCCGCAGATCTCGCACAAGTCCGACGTGGGCGGCGTGGTGGTGGGCATCGACAACGAGGAGGACCTGCGCAAGGCCTTCCTGTCGGTCACCAACCGGGCCAAGCGCGTGAAGGAAGCCTACGTGATGGGCTGTCTGGTGCAGGAGATGGCTCCAAAAGGCTCGCGCGAGGTGTTCGCGGGGTTCAAGCGCGATCCGCAGTTCGGGCCGCTGGTGCTTTTCGGACTGGGCGGCGTGTACGTCGAGGTGTTGCGCGACGTGTCCGGGCGCCTGGCCCCGCTGTCGCTTCTGGACGTGGGGGAGATGGTGCGCGAGATCAAGAGCTACCCCATCCTGCGGGGAGTGCGCGGAGAGCCGCCGGTGGATTTCCGCGCCATCGAGGACGTTCTGCTGACGTTGTCGCAGATCGCGGTGGATTTTCCCGAAATCGAGGAATGCGATTTCAATCCGGTCATGGCCTATCCCGGAGGGGCGCTCGTGGTGGACGCCCGCTTCACTTTGGGCAAGCCCGTGGCCGAAGAGAGTTGATCACGGGGCATCAAACGGTCTACAATCGCGCTCTGAGCCGTCAGGCGGCACGTGTGCGGTAAAACTTCTAGGGCACAGGGTTGGGAGGAAGCCATGGCGGGCATCTACATAGGTTCCACATCGGGGTATTCCGGCAAGAACATGGTCACCATGGGCCTTGGGCTCAAGTTCCAGAAGGAAGGCTACCAGGTAGGCTATTACAAGCCCGTTGGAGCCATGCCCAAGGAAGTGGCCGGCAAACTCGGCGATGACGACGCGAACTTCGTCCAGGGCGTGCTCGGCCTGGAGGAGGACCCCGCAGAGGTCACGCCGGTGGTGGTCACCCAGGACTTCAAGGTCAAGGCCTTCTCCGGCCAATGCGAAGACCTCATGACCAAGATCTCGGCGGGCTACAAGAAGCTCTCCAAGGGCAAGGACGTGACGCTGGTGGCCGGTTCCGGCTCCATGTACTCCGGCAAGTACTGCGGCGTGGACGGCGTGAACGTGGTCAAGACCCTGGACATCCCGGCCATCGTCATCGACCGCTTCCAGAAAGAGCTCAACTACGACTATCTGGTGATCCTCAAGGAAGCCCTGGGCGACCACCTGATGGGCGTGGTGCTAAACGACATCACCCCCAACTTCCTGGACGAGGTGGAGTCGCTCATCGTGCCCTTCCTGAACCGAAGCGGCGTGAAGGTGCTGGGCGTCATCCCCAAGGACCCCCTCATGGGGGCCATCAAGGTGGCGGATCTGGCCGAAAAGCTGGGCGGCAAGGTGATCTCGGCCCAGCACAAGGCCGAGCGCATCGTGGAGAGCTTCCTCATCGGCACCATGCAGGTGGAGAACTTCCTCACCCACTTCCGCAAGAACAAGAACGCGGCGGTCATCGTGGGCGGCGACCGCTCCGACGTGCAGCTGGTGGCCCTGGAGGGCGACAGCCCCTGCCTGGTGCTCACCGGCAACCTGTATCCCAACGACATCATCCTCACCCGCTCCGAGGTGCTGGAGATCCCCATCATTGTGGTGCGCGACGACACCTTCTCCGTGGCCAAGAAGATGGAGACCATCCTGCAGCGCCACAAACTGCGCGACATCATAAAGATCAAGCAGGGCGCGCAGCTGGTGAGCTCCAACATCGACTTCGAGTACATCAAGAAGGCGCTGGCTCTGAAATAGCCCCGCCTGGACGAACCTGATTCACGGACGCCACCGCGCAAGCGGTGGCGTTTTTTGTTTGGCATGGGCGGATTGTTCATGGGATAACTACCGAAATAATCAATCATCCTGACGGGTACGACGAAGGAGCCACGACCATGCCGACAGCGCAATACGCCTGGATTTTCCTGATTCTCGCCGGACTTTTCGAGATAGGCTGGCCCGTTGGGCTGAAGATGGCGCAGACGCCGGGAAAGGTGCTGCCGGGGGTCGCTTTTGCCGTGTTCTGCATGGCTGTGAGCGGGGCGCTTTTGTGGCTCGCGCAGAAGTCCATCCCCATGGGTACGGCCTATGCGGTCTGGACGGGCATCGGCGCTGCCGGAACGTTCGTCCTTGGGCTGGCGCTGTACGGCGACCCGGCGAGCGTCATGCGCATCGTCGGCGTGCTCTTGATCATCGGCGGGGTGGTCACGCTGAAGATGGCGTCCTGAGTTGTGGTGGGAAATGTTCCTATCTGGGATGTACTTTGGATGTATGGCGCAATGTCCTGATTTGTGTTGAAATGAATAACCCAAGGAGATACGTTTAGGAGCACGAAGTTTATAGTGCAAATGCCACTTTGGAGGTCGAATTTGAAGAGAGCCCTTCCCATTCTGCTGTTTCTTGTCCTGGTGTCGAATGTGTCCTCCTCCTTGGCCTCGGAGGTGAAGATGGTCGGCGACTCCCGCGTCCACGCCACCTCCTTCACCCAAAGAAACTTCACCGGCTGGAACGCCAACGCCACCCAGACCGAGGACGCGTTCACCATCTGGCAGCGCTTTCGCCTGCGCACGGATTTCATCGCCAACGAGAACCTGAAATTCCGATTCAGCATGCGCGTCAACAACACCGCCTGGGGCAACGGCACCTACACCGTGGACAACCCGGCGGTCGCCATCCAGGTCTGGCAGGCCTATCTTCAGTTCAAGTGGCCCGGAACGGACGCCGAATTCATCGTCGGCTACCAGGACTGGGCCTTGCCGATCTCCTCCGACGCCATCTTCAATACCAACCCCGTGTTCGGCGGCACACGCTCGGCAGCGGCAGTGTTCAACGTGCCGGTGGCAAACGGGGTCAAGGTCGTGGGCGGGTTCAGCCGGTTCATCGATTCCAACAGGGACTTCGACCCTACCACCACCCAGGTTTCCGACGAGATCGACGGCTATTTCCTGACGCTCCCCATCACCCTGGAAGGTTTTTCAGCCACGCCCTGGGCCATGATCGGCGTGGTCGGGCGCGACGCCGATTTCCTCACCGGTATAGGCCTTGCCAACAGCAGCGTGGGCCAGACCCTGGCCAGCAACCTCCTGTCAGCCGGAACCGTGGTGGCCCCCCTTGGCTTCCGCAACAACCAGAACCTCTACTGGTGGGCTGGCGCGGCCCTCTCCCTGACCGCGCTCGATCCGTTCAAGTTCTACGCGGACGTGATGTACGGGCAGGGCAACGCCTCGGACAGGGGCAAGAACCTGCGCGGCGGCCTGTTCTTCGACGTGGCCGCCGAGTACACGGGGTTTGATTTCATGACCCCCCAGGTGGCCTTCTGGTATTCAACCGGCGAGGACAGCTCCACCACCAACGGCTCGGAGCGGATGCCTTCCGTGGTGGGTTACTGGGGACCGTCCACGTCGTTTCTCTTCGACAGCAGCCAAGCCTACAACCGCAGCGTCATGGGCGTGAACAACGTGGGCAACTGGGGCTTTTCCGCCTCGCTGAACAAGGTCTCCTTCATCCAGGATCTCACCCACCGCCTGACTTTCACCTTTGTTCGCGGCACCAACTCTCCCCGCGCCCTGCGCACCGCGAACCGGCTCACCGGCATGGGGGTCTACGTCCAGATGGGCCGGGACCTGACCACCGAAGAATACCTTGTGGCCGTCAACTTCGACCATCAGTACAACATCTACGAGAATCTCGCGCTGATCGTGGAGACCGGGTGGGCGCATGGAGATTTTCAGCAATCGGTGTGGGGACGCCGCCTCGTCCAGGCGAACAACAACGGCGACCCCATCAAGGTGGCGGTGGGCTTGCGCTACCAGTTCTAGCGCCGCTCATGGGCAGAGGCCGGTCGGGGGTTCCTGGCCGGCCTTTTTTTTGCCGGTAGAAGGGGGATGTCCGGGGGCAAGAATTTCCGGCGGGTGTAGCCGGGCGGTGTGTAGCGTGTGCGGGAGTGACGGAAATAAACAGGCGGAAAATTTCAGGTTACACAAAAATAAGTTCAAAATTTCCGAAACAGGGTCATGGCTGCTCGATGGCTCGATGGCTCGATGGCTCGATGGCTCGATGGCTCGATGGCTCGATGGCTCGATGGCTCGGCGTTCATGCCTGCGGCTGTCTGCCTGCCTGCTCCCTGCGTCCGTCGCCCTCTCTCGACTTCCCGGACGCGATCCCCGAAGGGATTGGAGCGTGTGGCATGCTTTTTTGCGGAGCGTGACGCTCTAGGCGGCCGTCTCGCCGCTGGAGGCGGTGGAGTAGTAGCTGCTGGCGGAGGAGCCGCTGCTGCTGGAACTGGACGTGCTGATGTTCATTCCGGACAGGACGCTGGACACCACGGACTCCATCACGCCCATGGGGCCGCCGCTGCCGCTCTGCTGCTGGCCCTTGAACTTCATTGCGGCACTCTGGGAAGAGTTCTGGGCGCCGCTGGGAGGGGCCTTGGGCTGGAGGCTGGACATGTCGCCGGTTTCGGCGGCCTCGGCCCACTGCGAGGACATGTCGCTCAGCGCGGAGGACTCACCCTCGTCCGAGGAGTTCTTGGCGGCTTCGGCCAGCTTGTCCGAGATTTCCTGGGCCGCTGCCTTGAACTTCTCCGGGTCGGACGTCTGGAGCTTGCTGAGCTGGCTCATCTGCTGGCCGCCCTTGGACACCTTGGCCTCGTCCAGGCCCTGGCCCTGTGCCAGAAGGCTGCTGGCCGAAGTGTTGGACGAGTAGGTCGTTCCGGAAATCAGGCTCGTGGCCGTGGATGAAGTGGTTATTCCTGAGATGCTCATTGCGTTATCCTCCTGTTGGGATGTGAAACACTGAAGCTCTTTTCGGCCCCTACCCGGATAAGTTTAGCTCTCTGCTTGCGGAACCCCTTGTGTTCATTAGTACTTTTCATGTGTGCCGAACTAAGGAGACGGTGCCACGTTCTGGCGGTGTTCCTCTGTGATTCAAGGCCCTTGTATTTTCTGTCAGGCAGCCTGCGCGGGTGATTTGTCAGGATTTAGGTAACAATTTGAAAAGGTTACAATAATTACAATACGGTAATGTTTAATTTTTCCGGATGTGTGCGGGAAAAATATGCCCACCTCCCATTTGGAGCTAATGCTCTGAATAAATTGATTTTACTCTCCACGGTGCAGGGAAGGTGCCCCGAAGGGGGCGGCCTATGAAAGGTTACACCAGGTAATATATTGAAATAGCAGGATAATTATGTATGGCGCGAAGGCGTCTCCCTTGCACTCCCCACGACAATGCCGGGCAGGCATGGCCGGGAGCCTCCATCCTCCTGGTCCCGATCATCCCAACAGGAGGACTTCCATGAGCATAAGCGGCATTACCAGTTATGGGCAGTTGTCCCAGCTCTCAAGCGTCTCTGGCCTGGAGCAGTACTGGAAAAACGACGACTCCACGACCTCGGGCGTCTCCAGCACCACCTCGGACAGCAGCAGCATGTCCCAGATGGGCCAGATGATGAGCCAACTCATGCAGCTGTCGTCCACGGACACGGATAAATTCAAAGAGGTGGCCCAGCAGATCGCCGACGATCTGGCCGAACAGGCCGAGAGCGCCACAACCATCGGGCAGAGCAACATGCTCACCCAGATGTCCGCGAATTTCGCCACGGCGGCGCAGACCGGCAGCATGGAGAGCCTGAAGCCCCAGGGGCCGCCCCCGTCGCCCCCATCCGAAGGTTCAAGCGGTTCCGGAGGCGGGGACGTCTTCAGCGCCATTAGCGACGCCATTGCCGAGAGCTTGTCCAACGCCGGGCTCAGCAGCGAGTCGTCCGCGTCCTACACTGGCGGAGACCAGATGAAGGTTTTGATGGACGAATTGACCAAGCTCCAGGAGAGCGACCCCGCAGCCTTCAAGGAAGTGGCCGCCCAGATCGCGGAGCAGCTCAGTTCGCAGTCCGGGCTGACCTCGGACAGCGGGGAGAGCAGCATGCTCTCGGACATGTCCACACGCTTCGCCGAGGCAGCGCAGAGCGGCAGCATGGACAGCCTCAGGCCGCAGGGCTCGCCGCCGCCTCCCCCTCCGCCGTCGGCCTCAGGCTCGGACTCCGGGAGCACGGAATACAGCGCATCCACCACGGCCAGCAGTAACCAGGAGCTGTTCGCCATGCTCCAGAACCTTATGGGCTCGACATCCTCGTCGCTCACAGACGCAACCTCCTGGAGCAGCTTCCTGGCTGCCCAGAACGCCTACCAGACGAGCCTGTGAGCTGACTCTTCAAGGAGCTTTCCGGATCGGCTGAGCCTTTCCCGGATGCGCCTTCCAGACTCGAATCGCGTCCCGGCCCGGGAGTTGGGAGACGCCGGGGCGCGATTCGGGCGCGGATAGGCCTCGCCAGGCGGCTCCGGCATGCGACGTGAGGCCGTCAGCGCTGAGTCAGCGCAAAGCCGGTGCCGGAGTCGATGCGCGTTGCCGCGCCGGAGCACATCAGGCAAGCGCTCTGGCAAGCATCCCGGCAAGCGGCTGCCTTTGCAGGCGCGCCATGAGATCGGACCGGAAGGTCCAGCCTGTGCTGTCCCTCCGGGTCAAGGCCCGGAGGTCGCGCTCCTGGCGTCCGGCGCCCTCTCAAGCTTCCCGGACGCACCCGCATGGGGCAGGAGCAACAGCAAAGGGGGATGCCCTCGGGCATCCCCCTTCTTTGTTTCAATTCCTGGATCGTGGCCGGATCATGTCCGGGCCGGGCCGGGCCGGGCCGGTCCGGGTCGAGGCAGGCAGGCAACTTCGGCGCTGTCTCAAGGGAACAGGCCAGGAGACGTCTAGGGCTTGTAGCCCGTGTCGGGTGCCAGCTCGCGCCCCTGGGCGGCGCGGCGGGCCAGTTCGTCGCAGCGCTCGTTCTCGGGATGTCCGGTGTGGCCGCGCACCCAGCTGAACTTCACTTTGTGTTTGGCCAGTAGACCGTCCAGCCGCACCCACAGGTCGCGGTTCTTCACGTCGGTCTTGGCGGCGGTCTTCCAGCCGTTGCGTTTCCACTTGGAGAGCCAGCCCTTCTCGATGGCGTCGCGCACGTACATGGAATCCGTAACCACCTGCGCGTCGCAAGTCTCGGTCAGGGATTCCAGCGCGGCGATCACGGCCAGGATCTCCATACGGTTGTTGGTGGTCAGCTTGTATCCGCCGGAAAGCTCCATGTTGTGGCCGTCGCAGGCCAGCACGGCGCCGTAGCCGCCGGGGCCGGGGTTGCCAAGGCAGGCGCCGTCGGTATGGATCAGCACGCTGCGAAGTCCCGCGCAATTGGGAGCGGCGGTTGAATCAGGTGGGGTCACGCAAAGCCTCCAGAATGGTGAGCACGCAGGCGTACAGCCCTTCGGGCCATGCGCCTGCGGCGAAGTAGGGCTGGAAGTAGTCGTTTGCCAGGCTTTGGGCAAGCCCGGCGGGCAGCGCCCGGGCCAGAAGCGGCGGAAGCTGCACGACTGCTTTTCCGGAGGCGGTGTCCAGGCCGATGAACAGCGTCTTGGAGTCTGGCTCGGGAGGCTGCACCGGCCCCGTGCGCACCTGCACCCGCAGCGTGATGCCGTAGGCCTCGCGCATGGCCTGGCCCGCGTCGCGCAGCAGGGCCAGGCGCTCGGGCGGCAGCTGCCCGGTCTCGTCAAAGATGGCGTCCTGAGACTTCAGGCGATGGGCCAGGTTCTCGAAGTGCCAGGAATAGGCCCAGACCGTGCCCAGCACCACCATGACCAGGAGCAGGATGCGCCATATGGCGCGAGGCAGGGCGCAGCGCGACGAGTGCGTGGCGAATTCGATGCGTTCGCCACCCAATTCGCCCGAATCGCCAGATTTTCCGGATCTGCCGGGCTCGTCCGAATCGCCGCCGCGCGTCAACGCAGCTCCTCCACCACGCCGTCCTCCATGTGGGCCACGCGCCCGCAGCGCTCGGCCAACCCCGGATCGTGCGTGACCAGCACCATGGTCGCACCGGACTCCTGCGCCAGGGAGAAGAGCATGTCCACCACCTTCTGTCCCGTGGCATGGTCCAGGTTGCCGGTGGGCTCGTCGGCCAGGATCAGGCGCGGCGAGGCCACCACGGCCCTGGCCAGGGCCACGCGCTGCTGCTCGCCGCCGGAGAGCTGGGCCGGGTAGTGCTTCACCCGGCCGCCCAGTCCCACGCGCTCGAGCGCCCTGGCCGCCAGATCGAAGGCGCCTTCGCGGCGGGCGAACTCCAGGGGCAGGGCCACGTTCTCCAGGGCGGTCATGGCCGGGGCCAGATGGAAGCTCTGGAACACGATGCCCACATTCTCCAGGCGGAATTTCGCCAGCTGGTCCTCGTCCATGCCGGTAAGCTCCTGCCCGGCCACGCGCACCGTGCCGGACGTAGCCCGCTCGAGGCCGGACATGAGCATGAGGAGCGTGGTCTTGCCAGCTCCGGAGGGACCCACCACGGCCAGGTGTTCGCCGGCCCCGGCCCGCAGGTTGGCCCCGCGCAGGATGTTGACCGGGCCTGCCTGGCTTTGTAGGGTCAGGGATACGTCACGAAGAACTATCATTTCGCTGTCCATGCGCTCATCATGGCACGAGAAAAGCGGGGATGGCAACGTGCTTCGAAAACTGGCCGGTATTGTGTTCCTTGTCCTTGTATTCTCTGGAGTTTCCATGACCGTTCACGCCGGACCTGGGCCTTTGCGCATCGCGGCCCTGGGCGACAGCCTCACCGCCGGATACGGCCTGAGGCCGAATGAGGCTTTCCCTGCCGTCCTCCAGCACGAACTGGCCGCGCGCGGCCACTCTGTCGAGATGATAAATTTCGGCATCTCCGGCGACACCACCGCCGGGGGCGTGTCTCGCGTGAGCGCGGTGATCCGGGCCAGGCCCGACGGCGTGATCCTGGAGCTCGGGGCCAACGACGCCCTGCGCGGCTTCGACCCCGCCCTGGCCGAAGCCAACCTGGACCGCATCATAAGCATGCTGCGCGCGGAGGGCATCCCGGTGATGCTGACGGGCATGCGGGCGGTCATGGGTATGGGCAAACGCTACGGCGAGGAGTTTGCGGCCATCTACCCCAGGCTGGCCGCCAAACACGGCCTGCGGCTCTATCCGTTCTTCCTTGAGGGCGTGGCCGGGGACCCCGCGCTCAACCTGCCGGACGGCCTGCACCCCACCGCGCAGGGCATCCGGGAGATCGTACGGCGCATCCTGCCGGACGTGGAGGCCTTCCTGAAGGACATTGCGGCCAGGAAGTAGACCAGGGAGGACGGTTTGTCGTCCCTGGGGCCTTGGCCCCGGGAGAATGATGCTTATCTCCCGGGTACAGATGAAGTTTGCCGCTGTGGACGTTCAGGCGCGGCAAATGCGGCTCCGGACGTCCCGGACGGGGGACGGCGCGTGCAAGTCGCGCGGATTTCCGATTTTATGACAGGTTTTTAAGTTGCCAAACCGTGGGGTCGCGCTTAGGTTCCCGCCACGGCAAAACGTTCGGCGCGCACGCGCAAGGAGAGGCTTATGGGCGCTTTTTCCATCTGGCATTGGGTCGTGGTTCTGGCAATCGTTCTTCTGCTCTTCGGACCCGGCCGCCTGGGCAATCTTGGGCGTGACCTGGGCAAGAGCATCAAGGAGTTCAAGGGCGCCATGAACGACAAGGACATCACCCCGGACAAGATCGACAGCCAGTCCACCCAGGCTTCGGCCACGGTGAACCAGTCCGAAAAGTCCAAAGTCTAGCCGGAATTTTCGGTCGATGCTAGGCCATTGCTTTTGTCATCTGCCCGGCGTCGGTCCCAAAAGCGAATCCTCCCTGTGGGATGCGGGCATCCACACGTGGGAGGATTTCCTTTGCGCGGCCAGCCCGCCCGTGAGCGCGGCCAAAGCCGCCTCCATGCGCCCGGGCCTTGAAGCCTCGCGCGAGGCCCTGGAGGCGGGCGAGGCCGACTGGTTCGCCGCGCGGCTGCGCACCGCAAATTCCTGGCGGCTCTTTCCGCATTTCCTGCCCCACGCGGGCTACCTGGACATCGAGACCGACGGCGAGCGCGACCCCGTGGTCACGGCCGTGGCCCTGTACCATCAGGGGCGGGTCACCACCTACGTGCACGGCCGCAACATGGCCGACCTGGAAGAGGACCTGGCCCGCGTGAAGGTGCTGGTGACCTTCAACGGCAAGTGCTTCGACGTCCCCATCATCGAGCGGGTGCTTGGCATGCGCTGTCCCAAGGCCCACGTGGACCTGCGCTTCGTGCTGAAGTCGCTGGGCGTTTCCGGGGGGCTCAAGGCCTGCGAGAAACGCTTCGGGCTGTCGCGGCGGGAGCTTGACGGCGTGGACGGCTGGAGCGCGGTGCTCCTGTGGCGAGAGTTCGAGCGCTCGCGCAGCGAGAACGTGCTGGAGACGCTCCTGGCCTACAACGTGGCCGACGTGTTGTCCCTGGAGGTGCTCATGGCGCACGCCCTGGATGAGCTTCTGCTGACCACCCCCTTTGCCGCCCGCAAGTCCGTGGCGATCCCGTCCATGGCGGAGAATCCCTTCGCAGCCGACCCGGACGTGGTGGAGATGGTGCGCGGCGTGGTGCAGCGGCCCTTCTACTAGACCAGAAAGAGCATTCCCACTGTTGTGTTGCTGCTGGATCATGGCAGCCCGGACGGCGTCGTCGAAAATCCGCCGGACGTGCTGATGCCATGTTTCCGACGGGCTCTTGAACGGCGGATGCCCCGGCCTACCAGTCCTTGTGGCGCTTCTCGAACTCGGTGAAGGCGTTGCTCTTGTCCTTGTTGCGCTTCTTCAATCCGTCCATGAGCGAGCCCCGGATGTCCTCCAGGTCCTCGGGAGTGTAGCGGGGCGGAGCGGTCCTGGCGGGTTCGGGAATTTCTTCAGTTTGTCCGAAAACAGGCCCGAAGCCCTTAAGCTGGCTTCCCGCCTCGATAACCGCGCCTGCGCCCTGTGGAGCGGCCTGCCCGGAACGTTCCAGGGTGTAACGAAGTTGCCTGATTTCATTGAGCATTTCTTTATTGACGGCGATAAGTTCCCGCAGAAGATCTTCCATGTGAGCGGCTCCGGACGGTCGGTTGGCGGTTGCCTTTTTCGTCGTGTGGCGTAAAATGCCTCCACAAGCCGAGAGGGTGCCCCCGTGTCAGGGGGCTGCCGTTTCAACCGTCTGATTTTGTTGATATGTTTGGTGTAGCGCTCCGCACCTGCAAGGTCTGGCGCGTTTGAAAGAGTGTAACACACGCGAGGCTGCGTCAAGCCCATCGTTTTCAGGAACCATCGCAGGATTTCATCATGATTTTCGCCTCTCGCCGCCATGCAGCTTCTTAGCCTCGAATTCGCAGCCTTTTTCCTGATCGTCCTGGCCCTGGCCTGGACCCTTCGTCCATATTCCACAGTGTTCCGTGCTCTTCTGCTGGCAGCGTCGTATATTTTTTATGCGGGCTTCCATGCCGGATTCGCGCTCCTGCTGCTGGGCGTCAGCCTTGCCACCTGGGGCACGGCCCTTGGCTTGGCGCATCTGGCCCGCGAGGAGGGCGGACAGCCGCCGTCCCGGAAGGCCAAGAGTCTTGTGGCCGCTTATCTGGCCGTGGTGCTGGGGGAGCTGTGCTTCTTCAAGTACTACGGGCTTGCGGCGGAACTTACAGGAGTGCTGCCGGAGCTGGCCATCGTCCTGCCCGTGGGCATCTCCTTCTTCACCTTCCAGGGCATCGGCTACGTGGTGGACGTGTACCGCCGCCCGGGCGAAGTCGTGCGCTCTCCCCTGGACGTGCTCCTGTTCATGGCCTTCTTCCCCACAGTACTCTCAGGGCCGATCCTGCGCGCCAGGGATTTCATCCCGCAGCTGCGCGCCGCCGCTCCGTCCTGGACCGACGCCAACCAGGCCTTCTGGCTGATCATCGTGGGGCTCTTCAAGAAGGTGGCCCTGTCCAGCTACATATCAGAGCACGTCACCCGCCAGCTGTTCAGCGCCCCGGACGACTTCTCAAGCCTCGGTGCGCTGGTGGGCGTGATGGGCTACAGCGCCCAGATCTACTGCGACTTCTCCGGCTACTCCGACCTGGCCCAGGGGCTGGCCGGGCTCATGGGGCTTCGCGTGCCCGACAACTTCAACCAGCCCTACAAGGCGCGCAACCTGCGCGAGTTCTGGCAGGGCTGGCACATAAGCCTGTCCACCTGGCTGCGCGACTACCTGTACATCCCGTTGGGCGGCAGCCGTTGCGGGCCGGTGCGGCGCAACCTGAACCTGCTCCTCACCATGGGGCTTGGCGGGCTGTGGCACGGAGCGAGCCTGACCTTCCTGGCCTGGGGCGCGCTGCACGGGGTGGGGCTCATGGTCACGCACGCGTTGGCCGGGCGCGTGGGCGCCACGCTCACGGGCTGGCAGGCGCGCGTTCGCGACGCCGCCTTCTGGGCCTGCACCTTCGGGTTCGTCACCCTGGCCTGGGTGTTCTTCGCTGCTCCGGATTTCGCCACCGCCTCCCAGGTGCTGGCGCGCATCGTCAGCTTTGATTCCGCAGGAACCGGGCCTACCGTGACCCTCACGGCGATCACCCTTGGAGTGATCGGCTTCCAGACATTCCGGCTGAACTGGCTGCGCACCTGTCCGGCGGGGCTGTCGCGCCTTCCGGCTCCGGCCATGGCCGCCGCCCTTGGAGTGCTTGGGGCCTTGATCGTTCGCATGGGACCCGACGGCGTGCTGCCGTTCATTTATTTTTCATTCTAGGCGAGAGGTGTTCGGTTCCATGAAAGGCGGACGCATCATAGCGATATACGCGGCAGCCCTGGCCATCGGGGTGCTCCTGCAGTTCGACCGGATAGAGCCCTGGCTGGCCGGAAAGTTCGCGGACGGCCTGCCCGAGGGGCTGGCCGCAGTGGTGAACGTCGGCGAGTCCCTGCATTCGGCCATGGGGCTCACCGGCATGGGACTGGCCCTGGACTGCTCCACCTCGGGCATGTTCGGCGGCACATACAAAAAAACCTACCGCTGCCACGAGGCAGCCCTGGTGGACGCAGCGCCTCCGGCCCCCTCGGGAGTGTCCCTGGCCTCTGCCTCTCTCGATGCGCCGACAGACTCCGGCCCGTCCGGGCAGCAGCCCGCCAAGGCCCAGCCCAAGCTGATCCCGCCCTGCAACGTGCTGGTGGTGGGCGACTCCCTGGCCGTCACCCTGGCCGTCAGCCTGGAGAAGGCCCTCAAGGAGTTCGACGGGCTGACCATGATTCCCAAGGGCAAGATCGCAAGCGGGCTCCAGAACCCCCAGTACTACAACTGGGAGCAGGCCCTGCGTCAGTTCATGGCCGAGTACGACCCCAAACTGGTGGTGGTGATGATGGGGGCCAACGACGCCAAGTACCTGAGCCTGGACCCGGAAGCCCCGGAACCGGCGGCCGCAGCCGACAAGCGCCGCGCCGCATACGAAGCCAGGCTAGCAAAATTTCTTTCAATCATGGACGAACGCGGCGTGACGTCGTATTGGATTGGTCTGCCCGTCATGGGCGACCAGGAACTCTCGGACAAGAGCCGCGCCCTGAACGCCATTGTGCGCGCGGCCTGCCAGGGTTCCTCCCATGGCCGTTTCCTCTCAACCTGGGAGCTCCTCGCGGGGCCGCAGGGCAGCTACGCCCAGCACATCCAGGACGCCGCTGGACACAGGGTCCGGGTGCGCGAGGGGGACAAGGTTCATTTCTCC
Organism: Fundidesulfovibrio putealis DSM 16056; assembly: GCF_000429325.1. Classification (NCBI taxonomy): domain Bacteria; kingdom Pseudomonadati; phylum Thermodesulfobacteriota; class Desulfovibrionia; order Desulfovibrionales; family Desulfovibrionaceae; genus Fundidesulfovibrio; species Fundidesulfovibrio putealis. The sequence continues at coordinate 72,580 of NZ_AUBQ01000017.1, read as the reverse complement.
ACGGCGGGCGGAGACATCATCGTCAAGGCGTTCCTGCGTGACGTGGAAGAGGTCATCGAGCTTCGTCCCAAGGGGGCGAAACAGGTGGCCCAGGCCGCGCACGCGGCTCCGGTCAGCCCCCAGTAGGCTCTTCCGGCCTTGACGGCGGCCCCTTTTGGGGTCACACGGAGGCGCAATGCGTTTTTCATCCTTTTTCCGCAAGCTGTCGCTGGTTCTGGTTTGGGTGCTGCTGGGCGGGTGCGCCGGTCTGGACGGAGGCGAGAACTCGGCCTTCGCCAAGTCCAACCGCAAATCCCAGGCCCTGGCCGCCCTGGAGCGTCCCAAGCTTGGTCCCAAGGACCTTTTCTCCAACCGTCTGCCCCGCCGCCAGATAAACACCCTGGCCGTGGCCGGGGATTCCCTGTCCATCGGGCTGGCCTCGGAACTCGAGAAGAACCTGGCCTCGCGCCCCAAGTTGGGCTTTGCCAAGCTTGGCAAGGTCTCCTCCGGGCTTGCCCGCCCCGATTTCTTCGACTGGGACCGCCATATGGAGGATCTGGCCCGGCGCTATCGGCCAGACGCCGTGGTGGTCATGCTCGGCACAAACGACAACAAACACCTGCGCATGCAGGACGGTTCCCAGATTGCCTACGGCACGCCGGAGTGGAACCGGACCTACATGGGGCGCGTCCAGCGCATCGTGGACATCATCCGCGCCCACAATCCCACGGCCACGGTTTTCTGGATGGGCGCGCCCGTCATGGCCGACCCGGACTTGAGCCGCGACCTCAGGCACATCAACGCGCTGGTGCGCAAGGTGATGGCCGCCGGGCGCGACTGCCACTTCGTGGACACCTGGGCGCTGTTCGCAGATTCCAGCGGCGGCTTCGCCTTTTCCAAGCCCGACGTTGAGGCAGGGGCCACCTTGCGCGCCCGCGACGGCGTCCACCTGACCACCGCCGGGGCCCAGGCCCTGGCTGAGCGGTGCATGGCCGCCCTGGAGGCGCGAATCGACCTGGAGGCGTCCGCGCCCGGGGGCACTCCCGTGGCGGCCACAGGCTTCTAACCGACGAGGAACCCGCATATGAGACGTCTAATCCTGCTGGCAGCACTGGCCATCGCTCTATTCGCCGGTCCCCTGAACGAGTCGGCCCAGGCACGGCTTATCAAGGAGATGCAGGTCACCCGCAGCGGCAAGGTCGCCGTGGTCACCGATGGACAGGCCAGCGTCTACCGCCTGTTCCTGGCCAACAACAAGCTTATCGTCATCGGCGACCGCGAGTTCTTCCCGCCCGCCACCCGCGCCGCGCTGGACCAGGCCGTGGAACGCAAGCTGACCGTGGAGATCGTGGGCCAGATGCTCATCTTCAACGATCAGGCTCCGGTGTTCACGCTGCCGCTTGGCAAGCTGGACATCAAGGACCTGAACCCCACGTTCACGCCGTCCCCTGCGTCAACCGCATCGCCTGGAACTCCCTCCGCAGATTCCGGCGACGCCGCTCCCTTCAAGGACGCCAAGCTCAAGTTCAACGCCTCCGTGCCCCTGGGGCAGGCCCTCGACAACTACGCCTTCTTCTCGTCGCGTTCCTGGAAAGTGCTCGGGCCGGACAAGGCAGAGTTCCGGGGCGACATCGACCTCTCCAGCGTCACCGAGTTGGACAGCCGCTACGTGTCGCGGCTGCTCTCCAAGGACCTGCGCGAGACCTTCAAGTCGCTTACCTTTGTGGCCGTGGTCACCCTGCAAGGCGGCACGGCCAACTGCCCCGACCCGGCGGTGGAGGCCGTCTTCCAGGACGGCGTCAAGGACCGGCTGGTCTGGAAGGACCCGCCCAACTACTATTGGGACAAGATCTACCGCAACAAGAAGCTCACCGTGGACTACTTCCTGTCCAAGGCGGCGCTGAATCCCAAGTACGGCAAGGGTATGAGCCAGCCCGCCCAGTAGCCGTCCATTAAGCAGCACACGCACCAAACACACCCGAGGAGATAGCATGAAGAAGACCAAGGCCGCCCCGCAGGACAAGCAGCACGCCCAGCCGCCGCAGGGCATGGTTCTCAAACGCAATGCGGCCGTGTTCGCCGTGGCCATGCTTATGGCAGGCGTTTTCATGGGTTGGCAGGGCGCTGTGGTCGTCTTCAACCAGGACGCGCTGCAAGGCGGCAAGCCCGGCATGCAACAGTCTTCCGCGTCTCCCCAGATGCCCCCGGGCATGCCTGGCGGGATGCCCGGCCAGCAGGGCGGCAACCCCATGACATCGCCGCTCATGGCCCAGGCCAAGGCCATGGAAGACCAGGCCGCCAAATCGCCCAACGACCCCGTGGTATGGGCCAAGCTCGGCGACACCTACTTTGACGCGGAACTGCCCGAGCGCTCCGTCATGGCCTACCAGAAGTCCCTGGCCTTGAAACCCAACCAGCCCAATGTCTGGACCGACATGGGCGTGATGCTGCGCATGATGAACAAGACCGAGGACGCCCTGAAGGCATTCGAGCAGGCCGCGTCGCTCGACCCCAAGCACGAGCAGTCGCGCCTGAACATCGGCGTGGTGAAGCTCTTCGACCTGAAAGACACCCCCGGAGCGATCGTCGCCTGGAAAGGGCTGATCGCCGTAAACCCCGAGGCCAAGATGCCCGATGGCAAGCGCGTGGCCGACGCCCTGAAGGAAATCAGCAAGTAGCCGGGAAGCTGCCAGGGCTCCGCCCTGGACCCGCAAGGGCTCTGCCCTTGACCCGGCGGGCTCCGCCCTGCACCCGCCAGGGGGATGATCCCCCTGGACCCTCAGTGGGCTTCGCGTAACGTCCTGCTACGAATCAGTATTGAGCCAATAAAAAGACCTGAAGCGCGCAAAGCTGCGCTTCAGGTCTTTATTTTTCTTTGTCGTCTTCGGCGGGGGCTGGCGAGATCTACTGACTTGAATGCTTCTGACTTCCACCTGCTTCTCAGCATTCACTCGCGTTTCGTCGCGTAGAAAGTGCATTCTGCGCGGCTGAGCGTGCTTTCAGCAGGTGCTGGGGGTTGTCCCGGTCGGGGCCTTGCGGGCGGGCGACGAATCGTCTTCAAATCGGTTCTAGCCCGCCCGCAAGGACACGAACGGGACAGCCTCCAGCACCAACCCTGACAGCTCAATACTCCCGCAGACGACGCGAAGCGGAAAGCCGGGTCCAGGGGAGGCTTCTCCCCTGGCGGGTGCAGGGCGGAGCCCGCCGGGGTATGGGGCAGCGCCCCATCTCTCCCCTACATCTTATCTCTATCGACGATGGCGGCGGTCAATTCGGCTTCGCAGGCCAACTCACCGTTGACAGTGGCGCGGCCTTTCATGCGCCAGAGGCTGAGCTTCTGCTTGGCCTCGAAGCATTCCAGGGTCAGCTGGTCGCCGGGCACCACGGGCCGCCTGAACTTGGCATTGTTGATGCCGGTGAACATGAACAGCTTGTCGCCGAGCCCTTCGCGCGACAGGCCGAGCAGCAGTCCGCCAGCCTGGGCCATGGCTTCCAGGATGAGGACGCCTGGCATGATGGGCTTGTCCGGGAAGTGCCCCTGAAAGAAGGGCTCGTTGAATGTGACGTTCTTGATGGCGGTGAGGGAGGAGTCCTTCTCGTAGGCGAGGACGCGGTCCACCAGCAGGAACGGGTAGCGGTGCGGAAGGAGCTTGAGAATTTCGGTGACGGGTATGGGCAGTTGGGCCATGTCGCCTCCTGTAGGGTAAAAAAAAGGCGGCTCCCGGCAGGGAGCCGCCTGTTGATGAGCGTGTGACTATTTCGAGCGCTTGGCAGCGGCGTCGAAGTCCTTGGTGATGTCGGCGGTCACGTCGAGGCCGGCGCCGTAGTAGAGGGCGGCGCGCTTGTCGATGATGAGCGAGAAGCCGTTCTTCTTGGCGTAGTCGCCGACGACCTGGGTGAACACCTTGAACAGGGGCTCCATGAGCTTCTTCTGTTCGACGTCGAGCTGCTGGGCAAAGCCCTGCTGGTCTTCCATCATCTTACGGGCCTTGGTCTCCAGTTCGGACTGGGCCTTGGCGCGGGCTTCGGCGGACAGGGCGGCGCTCTTCTTCTGGTAATCCTCGCCGAGGCGCTTGATCTCTTCGTTCTGGCGCTGGATGTCGCGCTCCTTGCTTTCGACCTTGGCCTTGAGGTCAGCCATGGTCTTCTTGCCAACTTCGGAGTTCTGGAGAACTTCGTCGGAGCTCACGACGCCGACCTTGTCTGCGGCGTTGGCCAGGATGGGCATGGCGACGATAACGGTGGCAAGCAGCACATATTTCAGCACATTACGCATTTTTCTCATTCTCCTTGTGTATCCTGGCGGTTCGCGGTGCCAAGCCCAGGTCCTTCCCGGTGGCACGGCGATGCTCACATACCCTTTTGCAGTGAAAGTCAAGCCCTAGTTAGAACGTATTGCCCATGGTGAAGCCGATCTGGAACTTCTGCTGGTTGTTCTGGATGTTGTCCAGAGCGTAGCCGCCTTCGACCCGGATCAGGCCCATGGGCGAGAACCAGCGGATGCCAGCGCCGACGGACTTCATGAACGAGATGTCGAAACCGTCGCGCATGCGCCAGATGGAGTTACCGGCATCGAAGAAGCCCAGGCCGTAGACGCCGTACTGCTTGCTGATGGGGAAGATGTACTCCAGGTTGGCGAAGTAGGTGGTGTCGCCGCCGATACGCTCGCCGGTGCGGTGGTCCTTGGGGGAGATCTTGTCGGTCTCGTAGCCGCGGACGTTGCCGATGCCGCCCAGGTAGAAGCGTTCGAAGACGGGGATGTCGCCGAAGCCGTTCTGGAAGAGGAAGCCGGTCTGGGCGCGGGCGTGGAAGACCGTATCCCAGAACAGGGGGTAGTAGTAGTTGAAGGCGTAGTAGGTCTTGACGTAGCCCCGGTCGCCGCCGAGACCGGCGTATTCGAGGGAAAGCTCGTTGATGGTGCCCTTGGTGGGCTTGGTGCGGCTGTCGGTGGTGTCGCGCGAGGCGCCCACGATGACCGCGCTGGTCCAGTGGATGCCCTTGGATTCCTGGATGACGTAGGAGGCCAGGGGGTTGGTGTGGTACACGTCGTCGCGGGTGAGGCGGTAGTCGAAGCGAAGGTTGGTGTATTCGCCCAGGGGGTAGGCGAAGCGGAGCATGCCGCCCTGCGACTGCTTGTAGTAGTCCGAGTAGGCCCGGAAGGTGCTGAAGGCGTCCACGCCAGCGGAGAGCTGCGAGTCGTAGACGGCGGGGTTGGTGAAGGAGAGCACGAAGCGGTTGGTGATGCCCGAGAACATGCCCTGAAACTGCGCGCCGTAGCCCTTGCCGAAGAGGTTGCGCTCTTCGACGGAGCCGCCCACGAACACGGAGTCGTAGGTGGAGTAGCCGACGCCGGCGGAGATGGAGCCGGTGTTCTTGTCCTTGACCTTGACGCGGATGTCGACCTCGGCGGGGTTCTCGGTGGGGACGGTCTCCACGTCGACCTTCTCGAAGTAGTCCAGCTTGTTCAGGCGCTCGTTGGAGCGTTTGAGCTTGGTGCCGGAGAACAGGTCGCCGTCGGAGAGGCGCAGCTCGCGGCGGATGACGTTCTCGCGGGTGCGGTCGTTGCCTTCCACGGTGACGCGGCGGACGTAGACCTTCTGGCCCTTGCTCAGGATGTAGGTGACGTCGACGATCTTTTCGTCGCCGCGCTTCTGCATGTCGATGTCGGTCTCGGCGAACGCGTAGCCCATGTCGGAGTAGGCTTCGTTCAGCTTGGTCATGTCGTCGCGGACCATGGAGCGGTCGAAGTAGTCTTTCTTCTTGGAGGCGGCGTCCAGCTTGGAGAGCTCGCGCAGCTTGGCCTCGTCAAGCAGCAGATCGCCCTTGAAGCCCACGTTGCCCAGCTTGTAGCGGTCGCCTTCCTCCACCTGGATGGTGATGGTGATGCCGTCGTCGGCGATGTCCACCTGGGGCTGGCCCACGCGGGCGTCGATGAAGCCCCGGTTGGTGTAGTAGTTCTCGATGGCGGCGGAGTCGCGGTCGAGCAGCTCTTCCTTGAGGACGCCGGTCTGGAGCATCCAGGAGAGGAAGTTCTTCTCCTTGAGGCCCATCTGGTCTTTCAGATCGGAGGTGTCGACCTGCTTGACGCCCTGGAAGACGATCTTCTTGATGTAGAGCTTCTTGGCTTCCTTGATCACGATGTTCAGCCTGGCCAGACGCGGGTCGGTCTGCTCCAGCTTGTAGTCCACGGTGGTCTGGTAGTAGCCTTTCTTGCGGTAGAGCTCGCGGATTTTTTCCAGGTCGTCGGCCAGCACCTGCATGTTGAGCACCGAGCCTGCCTTGGTGCCCATGGCCTCCTGGATGTCGCTCTTCTTGATTTCGTCGTTGCCCACCACGCTGATGGCTTGGATGCGCGGCTTTTCCTTGACCACGAACACCACGCGCTTTCCGCCGCGCATGTCGTCCACGCGGATCTGCACGTCGTCGAAGTAGCCGAGTTCAACGAGTCGTTTCAGGTCCTCGTTGACGGTTTTGGAGTCGAAGGGGTCGCCCACCTGGGTCTTGACCTTGAGGAGCACCACGTCCTTTTCCAGGGCGTTGTTGCCTTCCACGTCAAGCTCCACGACCTTCATGCCGGAAGCGGAGGGGGCGACGTCGGGCTTGATCTTCTGGGCCAGCTCATCCACGGCGGAGGGCAGGGCCATGACGCCGGGACGGGTGACGACGATCGCTGCCGGTTCGTCGGAGCCGGAGGCGCTGACGGTCTTGGCGTCGATGGAGATGGCTTCGCCCACCTGGCTCACCGTGCCGAACACGGCCAGCGCCGCTCCGGCCTGCCGGGCGGCCTGCCGGGCTTCGGAAGCGGAAGTCACTTCCTTTTTGCCCTTCAAAGCTGAAGCGGCCGCGGCGGAATCCACCACGGCCACGCCCTGCTGTTTCAGGCGTTCGACCAAGAGCTGGCTGACGCTTTTGCGTAACGTTTCCTTGTCGCCGGGGGCGTTGACCGCGAAGGGCAACACCAGCACCTTGCCTGCGCCGGCCTGGGCGAAGGCCTGCCCGGTGAGGCACAGGAGCAGGGTGGCGAGAAAGGCGAGGGTCAGACCGGTACGCTTAGGGCCGCGCAGAGAGTTCTCCACCATGCAGTTCCATCCGTCGGCCCATGAGTCGGGCCAGGTTTTGGTTGTGGGTGACCACCACCAGAGTCATGCCAAGATCACCGTTGAGCGAGGCCAGCATTTCGCCGACACGCTCTCCGGTTGCTTCGTCGAGATTGCCTGTGGGTTCGTCCGCAAGCAGGACCTTCGGGTCCAGCAACACGGCACGGGCTATGGCGGCGCGCTGACGCTCCCCGCCGGACAGCGTTGTTACCCTGTGAAGCAACCTTTGTTCAAGCCCTAAAAGCACCAATGCGCGCCGGGCTTTCTCCAGTGCCTCGTCTTTGTCGATGCCTGCGATAAAGGCCGGCATCGCCACGTTTTCCAGGGTCGTGAATTCCGCCAGCAGATGGTGGAACTGGAACACGAACCCTATGTCGCGGTTGCGCAGCTGGGCCGCTTCGGCGGGGCGCAGCCTGGAGATGTCCTTGCCGTCGAACTCCACCGTGCCCCGGGTGGGCGTGTCGAGCGCCCCCAGCATGTGCAGCAGCGTGGACTTTCCTGAGCCGGAAGCGCCCAGGATCGCAAGGGATTCACCGGGGAGGATGTCCAGGTCGATGGAGCCCAGGATGCGCACGGGCTCTTCGGGACCGGCGTAGTCCTTGCCCAGGCCGCGAAGCGAGTACAGCGGCCTAGTCATGGCGCAGGGCCTCCACAGGTTTAAGAGAGGCGGCCTTGCTCGCCGGATACAGGGTCGAGAGAAAACAGAGCACGAAGGCCGTGGCCGCGATGATGGCCATGTCCGACCACACCAGCGCCACCGGCAGGGTGTCCATGGGGTAGACGCCCGGCGGCAGCTTGATGAACTGGAATTCTTTCAGCAGGAGCGCCACGGACACGCCGAGCGTGAGGCCCATGAGCGTTCCCACCGCGCCGATGATGCTGCCCTGGAGCAGGAAGATGCGCCGGATGGCGTCCGCCGTGGCGCCCATTGACATGAGTATCGCGATGTCGCGCGTTTTCTCCATCACCAGGAGCACAAGCGAGGTGATGATGGAGAACGACCCCACCAGCACGATCATCATGAGCACCACGAAGAGCCCCAGCTGTTCGAGTTTCAGCGCGGCGAAGATGTTGCCGTTCATGTCGATCCAGGTGCGGGCGTAGTAGGGCATGCCGCCCAGGGCCTTGACGATCTCGTTGGAGATTTCCGGGGCCTTGTCTGGGTCCTTCAGGCGCACGTCCAGGTACAGGACGGCGTCGGACTTGAAGCCGAGCATCTCCTGCGCCGCCGCCAGGGAGATGAAGGCCGAGGAGGAGTCGTACTCGAACATGTGGGTCTTGAAGATGCCTGCCACCTGGAAGATCTTCACCTTGGGGGTGAAGCCCACGGCCGAGCCGCGAAGCGACGGGGTGAGCACGTTCACCGTGGAGCCCACGGCCACGCCCAGGCGCGAGGCCAGCTCGGAGCCCAGGAGGATCGGCGGGACTTCGGACGCCCTGGACAGGGCTTGGTCGTCGCCCTCCACCATGTCCTTGTGCAGCGTCAGGACGTTTCGGGCGCTCGCCGGGTCGATGCCGCGCAGGATCACGCCCTTGGGCGCTCCCGCCTTGGAGAGCATCACCTCGGAGTACACCACCGGGGTGACGGCGGTGACGCCCTCGACATTGGCGACCTTCTCCATCTGGGCCGGATAGTTGCGCAGCGGAGCCCCGGCCACGCCGGTGATGACGTGGGAGGACAGGCCCAGGAGCTTGTCGCGAAACTCCGTGGAGAACCCGGTCATCACGGCCATGGTCACGATGAGCGCCGCCACTCCAAGGCCCACGCCCAATACGGACATGAGCGAGATCACCGAGATGAAGGAGTGCTCCCTCTTGGTGAGCAGATACCGGAGGGCGATGAACAGCTCGAATTTCATTCGGTCGCGACGCTCTCAGGTTTCAGCAGGGGGAACAGGATGACCTCGCGGATGGAGGCCGAGTCGGTCAGCAGCATGACCAGACGGTCGATGCCGATGCCCTGGCCTGCCGCCGGCGGCATGCCGTACTCCAGGGCGCGGACGTAGTCCTCGTCCATGTAATGGGCCTCGTCGTCGCCTGCGTCCTTTTCGGCCACCTGCTCCTCGAAGCGCAGGCGCTGGTCCACGGGGTCGTTCAGCTCCGAGAAGGCGTTGCCCATTTCGCGCCCGCAGATGAAGAGCTCGAAGCGGTCGGTCACGTCGGGGTTGGCCTCGTTGCGCCGGGACAGGGGCGAGATGTCCGTGGGGTAGCCGTAGATGAAGTGCGGCTGAATGAGCTTGGGCTCCACGAACAGGTCGAAGAGCTTGGCCTGGAGCTTGCCGAGCTTCTCGCCCTTGAGGACCTTCTCGCCGTGCTTGAGCACGTGGGCCTTGCAGGCTTCGTAGTCGGTGTAGATACCCGGGGACACGCCGCCGATTTTCTCCAGGGACTCGTGGAACTGCACGCGCTGCCAGGTGCCGGCGGTAAGGTCGATGTCCTGGCCCTGGTAGGTGATCTTTGTGGTTCCGCACACGTCCTGGGCCAGGGTGGCGTACATCTGTTCGGTCAGGTCCATGAGGTCGTCGAACCGGGCGTAGGCCCAGTAGAACTCGCACATGGTGAATTCCGGGTTGTGCCGGGTGGAGATGCCCTCGTTGCGGAAGTTGCGGCCTATCTCGTAGACCTTCTCGAAGCCGCCCACCAGGAGGCGCTTCAGGTACAGCTCCGGCGCGATGCGCATGTAGAGCTGGAGGTCCAGGGCGTTGTGGTGCGTCAGGAAGGGTTTGGCCGATGCGCCGCCGGGTATGGCCTGCATCATGGGCGTCTCCACCTCGACGAAGCCGCGCTCGTCCAGGAAGCGGCGCAGGCCGGAGACGATCCGGGTGCGTATCTTGAAAATCTCGGCGGTGCGCGGGGTGACGATCAGGTCCACGTAGCGCTGGCGGTAGCGGATCTCCATGTCCTTCAGGCCGTGGTACTTCTCCGGCAGGGGGCGCATGGACTTGGTGAGCAGGCGCACGGTGGAACTTGAAAGCGTCAGCTCGCCGGTCTTGGTGCGAAACAGCTTCCCGGTCACGCCGACCACGTCGCCGATGTCCAGCTTCTTGAAAAGGCCGTAGGCCGCCTCACCCATGTCTTCGCGGGCGGCGTAGCACTGGAGCCGGGCGGAGGCGTCCTGGATGTGGAAGAACGCCACCTTGCCGAAGGAGCGCATGGCCACGATCCGGCCTGCCACGGAGAAGACCCGGTCCAGGGCCTGGAGGGCTTCCTCGTCCAGGGCGTCGTGGTCCGTGAGGGTGTGCCCGAGGTCGTCGGTTTTGACGAAGTCGTTGGGATAGAGCGGGATTTCCGCGTCGAGGTACTGGCAGGCTTTGGCCACCCGGTTCTTGATGACCTCGTTGAGTTCATCGCGGTTGGCCAGGGCGTCGAGCAGGGGATGGAACCGCTCGACCTTATCCGATTTAACGGGCAGCTTGTACTCGCGCCGGCGAGGCTTGTCTTGGGATGCCAAAGGAACTCTCCGTGGTCGAAAAGAGGGACGAAAGGAATCGGCATGCCCTAAGTCAAAACCCTGGGAGCGTCAAGAAACGGAAAAATTTTGAAAAAAAATGGTTGACGCGAGGGGCCTGTTTTCATAAACCGTCTTTCCGCGACGCGAGGCGCCACAGCGCAACGTCAAGCGGGCACGGGAAACCGTGTCGGCCTTCTGTTCCCCGGTAGCTCAATCGGCAGAGCGTCTGACTGTTAATCAGAATGTTGGGTGTTCGAGTCACCCCCGGGGAGCCACGAGAATTCAAGGGTTCCAGACGTAACGTCTGGAACCCTTTTTCGGTTTGGGCTGTTGCAGGAGCCGTGTGCTCTGGGGTATTGAGACGATAGAGTCGCATGCCCCCCCTCATACAGGCTGGTCAGGCGCGCAGGCGCACAGGGAAGGCGATTTCTCATGGAAACGACGTCCCGCGAGGAGTTGGAAGCCGCGCTTGCGGCAGCCAGGGTTCGTATTGCCGAACTGGAGCTGGCCCTGGCCCGTGGCCCGCAAGCCGAATCCAGCCGTCCCCATGGCTTGGTCCCGGACCTGGGTCTGGATGCGCGCGAATCGCGCGTCATGCTCAATCAGGTGCTGGACGCCCTGCCGGTCAGGGTATTCTGGAAGGACGCCGACCTGAACTACCTGGGCTGCAACAAGCCATTCGCGGCCGACGCGGGGTTCGACTCCCCCGACGCCCTCATCGGCAAAAACGACTTCGAGATGGCCTGGACCGAACAAGCCGACGCCTACCGGGCCGACGACCGCGCAGTGCTGGCCAGCGGCATGGGCAAGCTCGGCTACGAAGAACCCCAGACCACTCCCGATGGAAATCAGATATGGCTGCGGACCACCAAGGTCCCCCTGTACGATGCCGACGGCGCAATACGGGGGGTACTCGGCGCGTACGAAGACATCACCCGCAGAAAGCGCATCGAACAGGCGCTTCGTGAAAGCGAGGAAAAGCACCGGGCCATCGTCACTGCCTTCTACGGCATGATCTACATCTGCTCCGCCGATTTCCGCATCACCTTCATGAATCAGGCGCTGATAGCGCTCCTGGGACGCGACGCAACCGGAGAAAACTGCCACAAGGCGCTGCATGGTCGGGATTCTGCCTGTCCCTGGTGTGTGAACGACCGGGTCATGAAGGGCGAAACCGTCCGCTGGGAGATGTTCAACGAGCAGTTCGGGCGTTGGTATTACAACGCCAACACCCCCATCTACCACGCCGACGGCACCACCTCCAAGCTGGCCCTGATCATAGACATCACCGAGCGCAAAATGGCGGAGCAGGCGCTCAAGGACAGCGAGGCCCGCTACCGTCGCCTGCTGGGTTCTGTGACCAGCTACATCTACACGGTCACGCTCGACGCGGGGGAGGCCGTCCGCACGATCCATGGCTCCGGGTGCGAGGCGGTAACCGGCTACACCGCCGAGGAATACGACGCGGACCCCTATCTCTGGCACAAGATGATCCACCCCGAAGACCGGGCGGCGGTCATGGACTGCTCCCTGCGGGCGCTCTCCGACGAGGGGGGGGCCGAGTTCGAGCACCGCATATTCCACAAGGACGGCAGCGTCCGCTGGATATCCACCACCCTCGTCCCCAGGCGGGACGCCTCTGGCAGCGTGGCCGCCTACGACGGCCTGATCGTGGACATCACGGAGCGCAAACGCATAAGGGACGAACTCCAGCGGGCCAAGGACGCCGCCGAGGCGGCCAGCAAGGCCAAGAGCGAGTTCATGGCCAACATGAGCCACGAGATCAGGACCCCCATGAACGCCATCCTGGGCCTGACCAAGCTGGTGCTGCGCCGTGACCTCTCCGACGAGCAGCGCGAGTTCCTCGAAGGCGTCATGGACGCAGGAGCCTCGCTCATGCAGATCATAAACGACGTGCTGGATTTTTCCAAAATCGAGGCAGGGCGGCTCGACCTGGAATCCGACCGTTTCGCGCTGCGTCCCCTGCTGGACAAGATCATGAAGAGCTTCGCCCATCAGGCCCAGAACAAAGGCGTGGCCTTGAAGCTCCACGTTGACGCGATAGTGCCGGACACGCTCCAGGGCGATCCCGGGCGCCTGCGCCAGGTTCTCGTGAACCTGGTGGGCAACGCCCTGAAGTTCACCCGGAAGGGGGTGGTGGAGCTGTCGGTCTGGCCGCAGCCGCCCGTCCAGGCCGAAGAGGGGGGCGAGGCCCGCGTGCAAATGACCCGCCTGCTGTTCATGGTGCGCGATACAGGCATAGGCATCGCCAAGGACAAGCTGGAGACCATCTTCGAGAGCTTCACCCAGGCGGATTCCTCCACCACCAAGCTTTTTGGCGGCACCGGGCTCGGGCTGGCCATCTCAAAGAAGCTCATCGGCATGATGCGCGGCGACATATGGGTGGAGAGCGAGCCGGACAAGGGCGCGACGTTCAAGTTCACGGCGGTGTTCGCGCTCCAGCCCTCGGGGGGCGATGCGTGCGGCACGGCCGCAGGGGCCGTTTCATCCGGAGCCGCCGGAATCGGGGGGAACATGCCTCTACGGATACTCGTGGCAGAGGACGACCGGATGAATCAGATGTTCGCCGAGACCTTCCTGAAGGATGCCGGGCATACTGTGGCCATCGCCGCCAACGGGAAGCAGGCCGTGGAGATGCTGGGCGCCGGGCGCTACGACCTGATCCTCATGGACATCTCCATGCCGGTGATGGACGGGCTGGAAGCCACCAGGATCATCAGGTCCTCCCGGTCGGGCGCGTTCGACCCGGACATCCCCATCGTGGCCATGACCGCCCACGCCCTGAAGGGCGACCGGGAGCGGTTCCTGGCTGCAGGTGCGAATGGCTACGTCGCCAAGCCGGTGGAGCTGGATGAACTGATTCGGGCAGTGGAACTGGCCATGAGCGGGGGAGCCCTGCCCCCCGACGCAGCGTGCGGGCCGCAACAAGCCGATACGGGATTGCCGGACCTGGACAGGGCGTGGGCAGCATCCCAGTTTGCGTCCAAGCCTGAGCTTCATGGCAATCTGGTGGAGGTCTTCAAGAGGGAACTGCCCCGGCGGGTTGCTGAAATACGGCAAGCCCTGATCGACAGGAACCATACACAGCTTGTGGAATCCGCCCACGCCCTCAAGGGGGCCTCCGGAGTGATCGGGGCGGCGGCGGTCCGGCAGTGCGCGCTGGACATCGAACAGGCGGGGAGGAGCATGAACCCCGCGCTGGCCGGGGAGTTCTTCCAGGGGCTGGAAGCCGCTTCGGCAAGGGTGATGGAACTGCTCCGGAAGGAATTTCCGTGACAGCCCGCCTGTCAGGGGCCTAGCGCCCAATCAGGCCAAAGGCCTCTTGTCTGGACGGCCTCTCCCTGGCAAAGGACCGTCATGCCTACCATCTATCTAGCCGGACCACTTTTTTCGCAAGCCGATCGGCAGTGGCACCGCGCCACGAAAGCCCGCATCGAGGTCGAGACCGGCCATACGGTCATCTGGCCCTTCGAGTTGTTCGACCAGGACGAGATCGCCAAATGGGGAGCGGACGCCCCGCGCGTCATCATGACAGACTGCCGGGACGCCCTGGCCGCCTGCGGCCTGGTGGTGGCCCTGCTCGACGGTCCCCAGGTGGACGACGGCACCGCCTGGGAGATCGGCTACGCCCACGCCAGGGGCATCCCCGTCGTCGGCGTCAGGACCGACTTCCGCCGGGCCGGAGACGTTCCGGGCGCGTGCGTCAACGCCATGATCCACGCCAGCTGCGAGGCCATCGTGCGCAGCGTGGACGAACTGGTGGATCTCCTGAAGGAAAGGCCCTGATTTCCCCTCCGGCACGCTCCCCGGCGTTTATCCCGCCGGGTACCCCACCGTCTGCGCCAGCGTGACCATCTGGTCCGCGCCGAGGTTCATTTCCCTGGCCAGGGCGGACTTGTCCGCGTTGGCCCGGACCACCGTAACCAGCCCCAGCGAGGCGCAGGCCAGGTAGACGTTCTGGAAGATGGACCCGGAGTCGCACCCTGCGACGAACATCCGTTCTTCAGGCGAGGCCTCGCTCATCTGCGCGAAATCGACCACATAAATGAGGTTCAGGGGAGCCGTGGCCACGAAGTCCTGCTTGCCGGTCAGCGCGCGCAGGTCCTTGCCAGAGACCGGGGCCAGGGCGTGGCGCTTGGCGTCGTAGCGGAACAGACCGGTCGGCATGGCCACATAGACGGCCATCTCCTGGCGGTTCTTCCAGGAGGGTGCGGTGCGCTTGTTCGAGCCATCGGTACGGTTGATGCCGAAGGCCGCCCACAGCAGGTCGGACAGGACCTGCGGCTCAAGGGCTTTGGGGGCGAAACGCCTGGTGGAGCGCCGCTCCATGAGGGCGTCCATGAGGGGCTTGCCGCCGGTGGTCCGGGGCGGGGGGAGAGGCATGTCCTGCGCCTGGGCCGAGGCCACGCCGGGGGGTGCCACGCTCGCGGCCAATACGGCGCTGGCGGCCAGGACGGCTCCTGTCTCGATGAATTCGCGGCGATTCATGGAATCCTCCTTGATTCAGGCGGAAGTGGAGTGTTCGCGCCTTACGCGGCGGGTTCGCGCGGCAGCAGGATGGAGAAGGTGGTCCCCTGGCCGGGTGCTGAACAAAAGCCGTCCCATCAACCGTGCATCACCGACCTTGCCGCTTGCACCAGGAACGTGCTGCGGGCCATCCCATGGGCCTTGGCGTAACGGTCGATGGAGACCAGATCGTCTTCCGGGATGGTGATGCTCACCTTCACCGCGCGGCGTGGGGCGACAGGCACATCCACCACAATGTAGGCCACCGCCCCGGCGGCGAACTCATGGCCTTGCACGGCGTCCAGGCTCGACGGCGCCGGGACGTTTTCCCCATTTTCAGCCAGCAGGGCGACATGCCCTGCCAGGGCCTCTTTGGCCATTGAAGCAGCTTCGTTCATGTCGCTTCCTGCGGTGATGCAACCAGGGAAGTCGGGAAAACTCACCCCGAAGTCGCTGTCAGCTTCCTTATGGATAATTCCGATATATGCGCTCATATCTTCTCCTCGCGATGCGTCCGCGAAAGCAGTTGATGCGAGCCAGGATGTAACACCTGGGCACGATACTGTTTTCAAAATCGCGACCCGCGCAGATTTACCCCCGACTGTTTTTCAACGCTTCTGATCGTGCCCAGGGGCAGGTCCTTTTTCGGGTGGGGCACAGTGACGATCCCCGGGCGGGTGCCGTGCTTGAAGTGCCAATGGCTCCCGGTGGTGCGCACATGCTTCCAACCCTCGGCTTCAAGTGCCTGGATCACGTCCCTGCTATTCATAGAAGAAAAATATATCCATACTTATCCACACCGTCAAGGTGGACGCGTTCCGTTGGCAGCGAGTCGCATGATAGCGATGGTGAGCGTGTTTCTAATGCAAGGGAGGACGTATCTCAGGAAGTATGCCTCTTCTGGAAAGCATCCGGGGAGTGGCGAGAATCAGAGAAGCCGATGGCCGCGTGGCTCAACCGCGCCCTAGTGACGCGGCTTTGAAATACATGAGCATGTTTATAAAAAGTCAATAGTTCTCTTGGTTTGTGCTTGTAAATTGTATGAACGTTATTTGAGGACGCCACACTAGGCGGCGGGTTCGCGCGGCAGCAGGATGGAGAAGGTGGTCCCCTGGCCGGGGGCTGAATCCACCAGCAGTTGTCCGCCGTGGTGTTCGCTGACGATGCTGTAGGACACGAACATGCCAAGTCCCGTGCCTTCGCCCGTGCCCTTGGTGGTAAAGAACGGCTCGAAGATGCGCTTGCGCACGGCTTCGTCCATGCCGGGGCCGTTGTCCTCCAGGTCCAGTCGCATGAAATCGCCTTCCGGCCGTATCCGTATGGACAGCCTGGGCGCGGCGGCCTGCGTGTTTGCGGACATGGCCTGCACGGCGTTCTTGAGGATGTTCAGGATGACCTGTCCGATCTTGGTGCGCGAGCAGGGCACCGGGAAGGATTGCGGGGAATAGTCCTTCCTGATGTCGATCTTTTTGAAATCATAGCGCTTGGCGAGGTCGTAGTCGCTGGAGACGATGCCCAGGACGTTCTCGGTGATGGCCGCGAGGTCGCATGGCTCTTTCCCTGATTCGCTCTTGCGGCTGAACTCCAGCATGTTCTTGACGATGGCCGCAGCCCGCTGCCCGGCCTCCCGGATGTCGCTTACCGCGTCCAGGATGCCCCTTTGGCGCATGTAGGCCGTCATGGCGTCGCGATCCAGGCCCAGCTCTTCGGCGGCCTGCCGGTTGGCGTCCAGGCTTTCGAAGAGGCGGCGATGCAGGTTCTGGGCGGACTGCATGACGATGCCCAGCGGATTGTTGATCTCGTGGGCCATTCCGGCGGCCAGCCCGCCAAGCGACATCATCTTTTCGGCCTGGACCACCATGTCCTGCATGCGCTTGAATTCCGTGATGTCGCGGACCACGCCGAGGATGAAGGCCCTGCCGGAGCTGTCGGTGTAGGGGGTTTTCCTGGTCAGGAAGTTGCGCATAGCTCCGGTGCTGTCGGGCAGGCATTCCTCGAAGAGGTCTTCGCGCCCGCTGTCCCTGACGGCCTCGTCCTTCACCCTGATGGCTAGGGCGTGTTCCTGCGGGAAGATATCGAAGTCCGTGAGCCCGACGACGTCCTGGGGTTTCCTGCCGAACAACAGCGCGGTCGAGTCGTTGGTCAGCACGTAGCGGTGCTCCGCGTCCTTCACGAAAATGGGGTCGGAGGTGCTGTTGATGACGTTCTGGAAAAAATCGCGGGACTGTTCCAGTTCCCGGGTGCGCTCGGCGACCATGCGGCTCAGGCGCTTGTTGAAGACCAGCAGGACCACGCCGCCCGCGGCCGCGAGCACCGCCATCGCGCCGGTGGCCGCCAGGAAGATGTTCACGGTAAGCCGGTCGCGCTCCTCCCTGGCCTGCTTGAATTCGGGATACAGAAGCCCCTCCATGTTGAAATCGGCGGGGAGCATGCCCAGGCGTTCGTAGGTCTGCGCGATGTGTTTCCAGCGCGACGGGTTCATGTGCCCGATCTCCACCATGTCGGGAAGAATCAGCTTGCGCATGGCCTCGGCCTCGAACAGCAGTTCCTGGCGGGATTTCGAGGTGGGATAGCGCGCCAGGATCAGGTTCGCGATCTCCTCGGGGTTGGCCATGGCATAGCGCCAGCCGTCGTTCACGGCGCGCAGGAAGGCTTCGACCCTGCGCGGATGCTCGGTTATTTCGGCCTCGGACGTGGTCAGGCAATCCCCGTAGAAGTCAACTGCATACTGGTTGGGGAAGATGACGCCTGGAGCGACCCCGCGCTGTTCCATGAGGAACGGTTCGTTGGTGAGGTAGGCGGACATGGCGTCCACTGTGCCGTTCACTAGGGCGTCGATGCTCCAGGTATGGGGGAGCACGGTGTAGTCCTTGGGGAAGACGCCCTCGTTGGCCAGCATGGCGTGGCATTCGGGGTCTGTGGGGTCGGTGAACATGATGCGCTTGCCCATCAGGGATTGCGGCGTGGTGAGGCCGCTGTCGCGCCGGGTCATGACGATGTTGGGGGAGTGCTGGAATATGGCCGCCAGAGCCACCACTTTCCGGCCTTTCTGGCGCTGGAGGAGTATGGCCGTGGAATCCACCGCGTACTCGGCCTGTCCGGTGAACAGGCGCTCGGAGGGCGTGAAGCCGGGAACGCCTTCGAGCAGCTCGACGCGCAGGCCCTCCCTGGCAAAGAAACCCTTTTCGATGGCGGCGTAATACCCGGCGAACTGGAACTGATGCTTCCACTTCAGTTGCAGTCGGATCAGAGACGTCTGGCCGTGGGAGGAGCTTTGAGAATTGGAAGCCTGCGCCGGGTGCAGGCAGAGCAGACAGGACAAGGCCAGCAGGAACGTGAACGAACCGGCGCGCGCCAGACGCCGCAGGGCCGGAGCGATCCCCTGAACAGGCCGGGAGTGTCGCGATGGAGGTTGTCCCCGGAACTTGTGAGAGCGTCTCATGGAGGTGTGCATTCACTGCCGGAGGCAATCGCCCTGATGTTCTGAAAGCATATGCATGCTATCAGCGTTGCATGTCGTGTTTGTCAAGAAATGGCTCAGGCAAGGCGTTGTGGATGCCTAGCCGTCAGCATCGGCGCGGACGGGCGCGGAAATCACTCCGGGAAACAGAATCAGCTGGGGATGCGAAAGCCGCACAGCCGGGCCGATGCGGCCGATTAGGGACAATCCGGCTGTCCGGCTGCCTGGAGCAGGGCTTTCTCAGGCGGTATTGGCGGGCAAGCCAGACTACTTCTTGAATTTGCCGAACAGTTTGCCCCTGGCCAGGATGTGTCCCTCCACGGCCAGCAGGAACTCCTGCTTGGTGGCGTTTTCGGGCAGATCCAGGGAGGCGTCCAGGGCGAACACTTCTATGACGTAGCGGCGCGTGAGTCCCGAGGGCGGGCAGGGGCCGGTGTAGCCCATCCTGCCGCCGGGTCCCGGCAGTTGCAGTCCCTCGCCTTTCATCTGGCGGGTGCGGGGTTGGTTCTCCGGAAGGTTGGCGAGGTTTCCGGGGAGGTTGTAGGCCATCCACAACGCTATGACCGATCGCGGGGAATCCTGCTCGGTCATGAGGATGGCCAGTGTCTTCGTCTCCGCCGGAGCTCCGCTTATGCTGAGGGGCGGGGAGTGGTCCCCTCCCTCGCATCCAGCCGACCGGGGCATCCTGTCGCCGTCCTTGAAGGCCGGGCTTGCCACGGTGAGGCTGGCCGCAAGCCCGGCCCCGCTCCAGAGGAGCAGGACCAGGGCCGCAGTGGCGAATGTGTGGAAAACTCGTGCCATGGGGCCGCCTTCAGCGCTCCATGCGCCAGGTGTAGGCCTTCACGGTGTTGGCCAGAAGCATGGCGATGGTCATGGGACCGATGCCGCCGGGCACGGGGGTGATGGCCGAGGCCAGATCCTTCACGGCCTCGAAGTCCACGTCGCCGCACAGGCCCTGCTCGGTGCGGTTGATGCCCACGTCCACCACGACGGCTCCGGGCTTGACCATCTCGCGGGTGACGAACTTCGGCCTGCCGATGGCTGCCACCAGGATGTCGGCGGAGCGGCACTCGCCCACGAGGTCGGGCGTGCGCGAATGGCAGATGGTCACGGTGGCGTTGGCCATGGGTTCCGCCCTGGCCAGCAGGAGGGCCATGGGCTTGCCCACGATGTTGGAGCGTCCGATGACCACGGCCTTCTTGCCTGCGCAGGAAATATCGTAATGCTTGAGCAGCTCCATGACGCCGGCGGGCGTGCAGGGCATCAGGCAGGGCAGCCCGATGCACAGCTTGCCCACGTTGACGGGGTGGAAACCGTCCACGTCCTTGTCGGGGTCCACCAGGGACTGCACGGCCAGAAGGTCCAGGTGGCGGGGCAGGGGGGCCTGCACCAGGATTCCGTCGATCTCGTCGTTGGCGCTCAGTTCGCGGACCAGCGCCTCCAGGGAGGACTGGGTGACGTCCGCGCCGATGCGGTGGGCGCTGGAGGTGATGCCCGCCTCGGCGCAGCCGCGCTCCTTGTTGCGGACGTAGACCTGGGAGGCGGGGTCATCGCCTACCAGGACCACCGCCAGATGCGGAGCGCGTCCGTGGATTTTTTTCAGTCGTTCGACATCGACCGCCAGGTTCTGGCGGATGGAGAGTGCGGTGGCCTTCCCGTCGAGAAGCTGCATGCCGGTATCCTCGGATGAAACAGAATATTCCGGGGCCGGACGGGAGGAATCGCGGCGGACCGGAAACGTCAGGATAGGATAAATGACCCGGCATTGCAAACCGGGGCGGAGGAACCGGCGCGCGGCCATGGCCGTCAAAGCGTGGCGGCGGGCCGCTGCTCTCCGGGGGGCTATGGGGAGCAATGATCACGGCGTGCACGGAGAGCGCAGACAGGGCGCTGGGGCTGCCGTGACATACGCGGGCTTCGGGCCGCCGGACAACCCGACGGGAGGGGCGGTTTCGGGTGTCCTGACTCAGCGCGCCTGGGCGAACTGGCCGGAGAGGCCTTCGGGGTGCAAGCCCAGGTTCACGCTTTTCAGCAAGTCGCGGCCCTGGGCGTCCGGCAGGGTCTGGACGTAGAATTCCAGGGACGCCTTGAAACCGGCCAGGGCTTCTTCGGGGGTTTCGCCCAGTCCATGGCAGCCGTTCACGCTGGGACAATGGGCAAAATATCCGACTTCGTTTCTGGTCAGGACGACGTGGTACGCACTGGTGCTCATTGCTGTATTCTCACTGCAGGAAAGTGTTCTTGATCCTCCTATGCGATAAACAGGGCGCGCTGTCCAGCGGCAGAGAGTGACGTTTCCGCGTCGCGGGAAAAAAAAGGCCGGGCCGGGGTATTCTCCCGGCCCGGCCTGATGTTTCGCGTCCGTTGGTTTCGTCACCACAAGTCGTCAGTGTTTCCGGGAGATTGTCTCCCGGGGCCGCAACGTTCGGCTTGCGTTCAAACAGGCCGGTCGACGAAAAGCGAACGCACTCCTGCTAACTTTCGATGGGCACGCGCGTGGGTTTGGCGTCCTCGGACTTGGGGATGGTGATCTTCAGGACGCCCTTGTCGAAGCTGGCGGACGCCTTGTCGGCCAGCACCCCGGCGGGCATGGCCAGGGAGCGCGTGAAGCTGCCGTAGCGGATCTCCCTCGCGAGCACGGTCTCGCCGTCCTTCTGCTCGTTGGTCTCTGTTTTGTGGCCCTGGATGGTCAGCACGCCGTTGTCCAGGGTCAGCTCCACGTCCTTGGGGTCCACGCCGGGCAGTTCGGCGCTCACCAGCACCTCGCCCCCGGTCTCCTTGACGTCCACCGAGGGAGTGATGTCCTTCATGTTCGCAAAACCCGAAAAGGGTTCGCGCATCATGCGTTCCATGGCCTCGAAGGGGGATGGGAACCTTCCGGCCGGGTCGCTTCTGCGCAGTGCGGGGAAGAGTTGTTCCAACATACGTACCTCCGTTTGAAGCGGGCCGCGCTGGGCGCTAGCCCATCTGGATGTCGATTTTTCGCGGCTGGGCTTTCTCGGCCTTGGGCAGGTGCAGCTCCAGCACGCCGTTCTTCACGTTGGCCTTGATGCTGGCCTTGTCCACGATGTGCGACAGGGTGAAGCCCCTGTAGTATTCGCCGTTGCCGAACTCCACATGGATCAGCTTCTCGCCGTCGGGCGTGGGGTAGGCGGTCCTGCCGGTCACCTTGATCTCGTCCTCGTTCAGGTCGATGATCAAGGATTCCTTGGAGACGCCCGGAATATCCATATAGATGTAGAAGCCGTCGGGGGTCTCCACGATGTCGGTGGCGGGCTTGGCGCGTGGCAGGCCCTTTTCCTCGGTCCTGGTTTCTTCGCTCATTGTCCTGTTCCTCCGCTATCAGGCGATGTCGATGGAGATTTTCTTGGGCTTGGACGACTCGGACTTGGGAATCACCACTTCCAGCAGGCCGTCCTTCATCTTGGCGCTCACGCGTTCGCGGTCGATGGGGGAGTGGATGTTCACCACCCGCTGGAACGCGCCGGTGGGGCGCTCCTGGCGGTAGTACTTGCCCTTGGCGGGCTGGCGTTCGCCCTTGACCACCAGCGACGACTCGGTGAGCGTCAGGTCGATCTCGGAGATGTCCATGCCTGGAAGTTCGCAGCGCACGGTGATGTTCTCCTGATCCTCGGAGATGTTCACGGGAGGATAGGCGTAGGGGCGCTGGGAGATGGACATGGAAGGCGACCAGAAAGCCTCGAAGATCCGGTCGAGCGGTGTCTGCTGTCCGAAGAACGGACTGAAGTCGATGACCATGCTTTTGTCCTCCTTTCTGCGTAGTTGCGTCTTGGAAGTTTACAATAATCACACACCGGAAGCGGTCAAGGCCCCCGGGAGAGAATGAACATCCTACTTCATATATGCTTCGGCCCGTTGACGGTCAACACCACTTCGGGCGCTGCCTCACGGGTGCCCGGAAAAGCCAATCGGGGGCCGGGCCTTGACAGAGCGGCGGCGCTGTTTAAGGTACTCGGTTGACTACACATTCCAGCAGGAGACCCGTCATGCCCCTCTATGAATACCAGTGCGCCGCGTGCGCCAACCGTTTCGAGGAACTGATGAGCGCCTCCGCCACCGAGGCCCCCGCGTGCCCAGTGTGCGGCAAGCCAGGAGCCGTGCGCATCCTGTCGCCGGTGTGCGGCCAGACCTCGGACAAGGGCGCGGCCACGCCCTTCGCCCCCGGCCCGTTCCCCACGGGGTGCACTCCGGGCGGCTTCTCCTGAGGCTAGTCAAGCCCTGCCGGTCGGGCAGGCCAGATGCATCAGGCGCAACCGTTCGCACCTAAAGAACCAAACAAAAGCAGAAGAGGTTGAGACATGTCCGAAAGCGAGAAGGTCACGAAGCGCGAGTTCAAGGCCGACATCGTCAAATTGCTCGATATCATTACGCATTCTGTCTACACCAATAAGGAGATCTTCCTTCGCGAGCTGATCTCCAACGCCTCCGACGCCCTGGAGAAGCTGCGCTTCAAGCAGAGCAGCGGCGTCGCCGTGGCCGATGCCGAGCTTCCCTTGGAAATCCGTATCACCACGGACAAGGAAAACGGCGTGCTGACCATCGCCGACTCCGGCATCGGCATGTCCGAGATCGAGCTGGTGGAGAACATCGGCTCCATCGCCCACTCCGGCTCCGAGGACTTCCTGAAGGCCCTGGGCTCCGACGCCTCCAAGGCCAGCTCCATCATCGGGCGCTTCGGCGTGGGCTTCTACTCGGTGTTCATGGTGGCGCGCCAGGTGGTGCTGACCACCAAGTCCGCCGAGCCCGAGGAGGCGGCCTGGGTCTGGGTGTCCGACGGCCTGGGCGGCTATGAGCTGATCCTGGCCGAGGGCGAGGTGACGCGCGGCTCCTCCCTGGAAATCCACCTGAAGGACGACGCCAAGGAATACGCCGATCCGGCGGTCATCAAGGACATCATCAACCGCCACTCCCACTTCATCTCGTTTCCCATCCTGGTGGACGGCGAGCGGGTGAACACCGTCCCGGCGGTGTGGCGCGAGCCCAAGACCTCCGTGACCGCCGAGCAGTACAAGGAGTTCTACACCTTCCTGACCCACGACCCCGAGGCTCCCATCGAGACCGTCCACATGAACGTGGACGCGCCGGTGCAGTTCTCGGCCCTGGTGTTCGTGCCCGCCAAGTCCGAAGAGTTCCTGGGCTTCCAGAAGCTCGAGCGCGGCCTGGACCTGTACGTGCGCCGGGTGCTCATAGCCAAGGACGCAACCGAGCTCCTGCCCGAGTACCTGCGCTTCTGCCGGGGCGTGGTGGACACCGAGGACCTGCCGCTGAACTTAAGCCGCGAGACCTTGCAGCAGAACGCCATGCTGCGCCGCATCGCCCAGGCCGTCACCAAGGAGATCCTCTCGCGGCTTCGCAAGAAGGCCGCCGCCGATCCCGAAGGCTACGCGGCCCTGTGGAAGGAGCACGCCAAGATCTTCAAGCTGGGCTACTCCGACTTCCTGAACCGCGAGGCCTACTCCGAACTGCTGCGCTTTGATTCCTCGGCCCTGGACGGCCCGGACAAGCTGACCAGCCTGGCCGATTACGTCACCCGCGCGAAAGATGGCCAGAAGACCGTCTACTATCTCTCGGGCACAAGCCGCGAGGCCCTGGACATGAACCCCCACCTGGAAATCTTCCGGCGCAAGGGCATCGAGGTACTCTACCTGTACGAGCCTGTGGACGAGTTCGTGCTGGAATCCATCGGCGACTTCAAGGAGTTCGCCTTCAAGTCCGCCGAGCAGGCCCAGGCCAAGGACCTGGCCAGCTTCGACGACGCCCCGGACGCGGGCGAGGCTCCGGCAGCGCTCACGCCCGAAGAGACCACCCTGTTCGAGGGGCTCCTGGCCCGCATGAAGGAAGTGCTGGGGGATCGCATCAAGGACGTGCGCGGTTCGCAGCGCCTGAAATCCAGCCCCTCCTGCCTGGTGGCCGCCGACGGGCAGATGAGCTCCCAGATGCAGCGACTCATGCGCATGATGAACAAGGACGAGTCGGCCCCCGAGAAGATCATGGAGCTGAACCCGGACCACGCCCTGACCAGGAACCTCATCGCCATCTACGGCGCCGATCCCAAGGACCCGTTCATCGATCAGGCCACGGAGCAGCTCTACGAGTCGGCGCTCTTGCTGGAGGGCTACCTGTCCGACCCCCACAAGATGGTGGGGCGCATAAACTCCATCCTGGAGCAGGCCAGCGGCTGGTACGCGGGCTTGAAGAAGGGGAGCTAGCGTCGCGTTTTTGAAAAACATGAAATGTTTTTCATAAACAGAATAAATGGTTTTCTTGGTTTAGGTTCATGAGTTGTTGAAGCAGGAATAGCCTCCGGCGGCCAAAGGGCTGCGCCCTTTGGAAACCCCAGTGGGGCAATGCCTTTGCCCGCAGCCGATCCGTTCGTGGGGTTGTCGCCGGGAAGCGTTGCATGAACTCTGACGGGTACAATTGGGACCGGAGCCGCGAGGCTCCGGTCCCTTTTTTTCGGGAGCGGGCCGCGAACGCGCCAAAGCCTCTTGGCACGGCGCGGCCTTCTCCTGTAGAATATACCCAACCACGGAGGTCTACATGGATATTTCCAAGGCAATCGCCGAGTTGAAGAAAAAGCCCGGCTTCACCGAGAAGGTGGGCATGTTGCTGGTGCACAACGGCGTGGTGCGCGGCACCCAGCGCCAGAGCGGCAAGCCCGTGGACCGGCTGGAGATCAAGCCGGACCTGGCAAAGATAGAGGCCATCTGCCAGGAGCTGTCCCAGCGGCCCGGCATCTTCTCGGTGACGGCCAAGGCCAACTCCGGCACGTTCGTTCCCGGAGACGACGTCCTGTTCATCATCGTCGCGGGCGACATCCGTGAGAACGTGGTGCCCACCCTGGCCGACGCCTTGAACCGCATCAAGGCCGAGGCCGTGGGCAAGGCCGAGCACCTCACTGTGGAGTAGACGGTCGGACGGCGTGCCCGCCTGGAACGTGTGCGAGCATTCTTCCGGGGCCGCTGCCCGGTTGCCTGTTTGGGACGAGGGGCGTCCTGGCCGTTCGCGGTGCAGTCGCGCCGGTGAACCAGGCAGCCCGTGAAAACCCACCCGAGCCCTCCGTCCGGCAGTCCGGCGCACGGAGGGCTTTTCCTGTCCTGCCGCCGGGGGGCGTCAGCACTCGAAGCAGGGCTTGATATCCAGGAGCGGCGAGCCGTTTCGCATGTCCACGCCCTGGAACACCAGGACTCCCTCGCTCACGGACACCACTTCCACCGCGCTCATGCCCAGGCGCGAGGGTCTGCGGGGCGAGCGCGTAGCGAAGACGCCGCGCGTGCGGCCGTCCTCGAGGGAGGTCGTGGTCAGTTCCACCGGTTTGGCCAGGTCGAACAGAAAGATCAGCCAGATCTTGCTGCATTCCTCAATCGTGGCCAGGCCCGGCGCGTATTCCGGGAACACCTCGGCCCGGCCCAGCACGTCCGCCGCCAGGGACGACTGGCGCGGGATGTCCTCCAGCTTGTCGTAAGGGGTGACGAGCGTGCCGATGCGGGGGAGCAGGTAGCCGGTATCGTCCATGGTTTCTCCTTGCCGGGGGGCGGTCATGTTCATATCCGCGCTGTGCGCCGTGCGGTCAGGAGCTCGGCCAGCCCGCCCGGCGCGTCTGGCGGCTGGCCCGGGTGTCCCGGCGTAGTAGCGGGTCTGGAGTGGCGTAGAGGCCCGTTTTCGGGAGTGCCGGAAATCTCTGGCCCTCCGGCCCGGATGCGTGGGGCCTGCCCTGAAGGCCGGGTCACTTCCCGCTTGCCTGCCGGGCAAACCCGCCTTATGTAAGCCGCGCCGGAGAGGCTCTTCTCCCTATTCTCACATTATCAAGGACAATGCATGGAAATCCTTTCCCAGTTCTTCTGGATGCTCGGGCACGTCAAGGAAACCCTGGAGATGATCGTCACCAACTACGGGGCCTGGGCCTATCTGGTGCTGTTTCTCATCATCTTCTGCGAGACGGGCCTTGTGGTGACCCCGTTTTTGCCGGGCGACTCCCTGCTGTTCATCGTGGGCGCGTTCTGCGGTGCGGGCAGCCTGGACCCGATTCTGACCACGGGCCTTCTGATGTCGGCGGCTGTGCTGGGCGACAACACCAACTACTGGATCGGGCGCACCGCCGGGCCTGCCGTGTTCAACCGGGAGGACAGCAGGCTCCTGAACAAGAAGCACCTGGAAAAGACCCACGCCTTCTACGAGAAACACGGCGGCAAGACCCTGGTGATCGCCCGGTTCATGCCCATCGTGCGCACCTTCGCGCCTTTCGTGGCCGGAATCGGCAAGATGACCTACACCAAGTTCCTGGCCTACTCCGTGGGCGGGGGCGTGCTGTGGATCGGCGGCCTGATCGGCCTTGGCTATCTGGTGGGGAACCTGCCCATCGTGGAGAAAAACTTCAACAAGGTGATCTACCTGATCATCCTTGTGTCCATCATGCCCGGCATCATCGAGTTCGTGAAGGCCAGGCGCGCGGCCGTGCGGGTGGCCCGCTAGCGCCGCCGCTCCCGGCAGACTTTCAAAACGTGAAAGGCCGTCCCTCGGGGCGGCCTTCTTCATTGGCGGAAACATCGTAGGGCAACGCGCGCGGTCATTCGTAGGAGAACCGGAACCCGCAGCCCGGCAGCACGTTGCGCCCCGTGAAGTAGAGATTCGTCGTGGGGTAGTTCGCGCAGAATTCAAGCCTGTTGGCGTAGTCCGCGCATCTGTTGTCCACGAGGCTGGAGCATTTGAACACCAGCGGACCGAAGCTGTCCTGCCCGGTGATGACGAAGCGCTCGTATCGCGGGTCTTTTGCGCAGGCTTCGCGCAATTGATATTCGGACTCGATGAACCCGCCGTCCACACTGATGCAGAGGCTCTCGCAGCATTTTCCGCATTGGAGGCAGCTTCCCGCGACCGCCAGCTGTTTGCGCCTGAACAGCGAATGCAGATACCTGAACGCTCCAAGAACAGTTTCGGGAGGAAACATATTCATGAAGATACTCCTTGTTCGTCTCAAGGGGTATTCGTGCCAGTGCAGAAGACGCGGCGCTGCTAAAGCCGCCTGTTCTGCCAGATCCTGCCGTTTTTCCCGCAAATAACGCGTGATGCAGTGTAAATCTCCGGCAGGGGAGATGTCCAGAGGGGGGCGCTGCTGACGCCAATCCCGCGTGTTATGCGGCCATCAGCCTGGCCGCTTCCTTCACGGCAGCCTCCACCAGCAGCGGACACGTGGACTTGAAGAGTCCCTGGCCCGCAGCCTGCGAGACGCCCGCGTCTGTTGCCATGTCGGTCCCCAGCAGGGCGGAGCAGTCGAGGTTTCCGAATTGGGAGCGCATTGCGACGACCAGCTCGCGCATCTTCGCCTTGGTGACGTCCGTGCCCTTGCCATCGCCGTCTGTTGTGCGCCCGAAGCGCATCCCCAGGGCCATCATGGCCCCGGTGACCGCGCCGCAGGTCAGCCCGTTCCACATGCCAGCCGCGAAGGGCGTGGTGATGCGCGTCACGGCCTCGGCGTCCATCCCGGCGTGTCCGGACAGGGACTCCAGCACCGCCTGGGTGCAGTTCCAGTGGGAGAGGAAGCGCTCCCTGGCGTAGGCGGCGGGGTCCGCGCCCGAGGGGAGCACGGCGGGCTGGGCTGCGCCCGCGCTGACGGATGGCGTCAGAAGGGGCAGGGCGGCTCCGGCGGCGGCAACGGCGACCGCGCCGCAGCAGGCTCCGGTCACGAACGAACGACGGTCGATGGGCATGCTCGGTGCTCCTCCAGTCCTGATGTCAGATGCGCATGGATGCCGACCGGACGCCGCACGGGCCGGGGAGCGAATCCCAGGTCACTGGCATATGGACGACGAGCGCTGCCTCCGCAACTCCTGGCCCTGTCGTGGGGTCGAAAAGTGGCGGCGGCCTTCCCCCGGAAAACAGGGGTGGGTTTGTCAGGATCGGGAAGCTAGGCGCTCAGGCGGGGTTTGTCCAGGCCGATGCTCTGGACCTATAGATCAGGTCGGGAAGGGTGTGGAAAAGGAAATACTTCGAGCGTGATTCCAGCGACAACTCCGGCTGGCGCGCCACCAGGCGCGGGTCTTCCAGCAGAAGCTCGTACACCCGCTCGTAGTGGCGGATCATGCGCTCCTCGGGCCAGTATTCGGCCAGCCAGCGCCGCCCCTGCACACCCAGTTCGCGGGTGAGTTCCGGCTGCGCCACCAGATGCTCCAGCACCTCCCCTGCGTCCTCCAGGCGGACGTTGACGAAGGGGTGCGTGTCGCTCCCCGAGAAGCGGCGCAGCAGCATGAGCGAGCGCTCGTCCAGGTAGGACAGCACGCACTTGCCCTGGGCCAGCCCCTCAAGGCCGGTCAGGTGGTAGCTGCCCGTGACCAGATCATCCACCACGATGCGGCTTGCGCGTTTCTCTTCCAGTGCCTGCGCCAAGGGCAGGCCGGTGACGATGCGCGTGGCGGCGCGCGTGCGCCTGCCCACGGCTTCGATCACGGCGGTGGCCTCGGGCATGCCCTTGGTGCTCCAGCGGTCGGCCCAGGCGCTGAAGTCCTTCGTGGGGCTGTAGAAGATGTCCCAGCGCGGGGTCTTGGAGGAGGGCAGGTAGGCGTCCTCGGTCTCGGGCACGAAATTGGGGACGATCATGGCCTTGGGGTAGAGGCGCTCGGGGTACTGGGCGATGGCCAGACAGGGGATGTCCTGAGCCAGGAGCTTTTCGGGCGTGATGCCCATGACCTCGGCCACCAGCGACGGCGCGGAGTGGAACTGGCGCACCACGCGCTTGCCAGCCTGGGCCAGGGCGCGGAAATCGATGCGGCCAAAGGCCTTGGAGTCGTAGTCCAGGTAGTTGTGCAGGTGGATGACGTCTGCGTCCCAGGCCAGGTCCAGGGCCTCCTGCGGTGATTCGGACAGCACGAGGTCGTGGTCGTAGAGGCCGAAGCGCTTGAGGTCCACCAGCCGGGCGTCCACGCCGGTGTGGCGGCGCAGGGCCTGCACCAGCCTGACGGGCATTCCCGCCAGGGGGGTGATGGAGAAGTGGAGGACTTTCATGGCTGGCGCGCAGCGCCCTGGAAGCAAGGCGCTGCGTGATGCGTGCGGTTGGCGTGGACCGCAGGTTTCCCGGCTGTCATGGGCCTTTGTCCGCGCCGGTTTCTGACGCGTGTTTAACGGCTCTGGGCCAGGGGCAGCTCGTCCACGATGCTCCCGCGAACGCTTAAGGCAGGGGCAAGCTGGTCCCACTGGACCAGATCCTCGTGGCGCACGGCGGCCACCAGGGTGCGGCCCAGCACGTCGTCCCAGTGCACGGGGCTGATGCCGTGTCCGGGGCATTTCACGGTGAGGTCGGCCTCGGCCAGGGTGTGCCCGGCGGGCAGGTCGCGGGCGAAGACAACGCTCTTGCGCAGCTTCACGGCAACCTTGCGCTCCGGTTCGGAGACTTCCTTGCGGCACACGGTCATGGCCGCTTCGGCCTCGCGGATAAGGCCAACCATCTGCGCAAACCCGGCAGGGTCCAGCGAGGCCTGATGGTCGGTGCCGCGCAGGGTGCGGTCCAGGGTGAAGTGGCGCTCCACCACGCAGGCGCCAAGCGCGGCAGCGGCGACGCTCGGCCCGATGCCCTGCTCGTGCCCGGAGTAGCCAACGGGCAGGCCGTAGCGCTTGGCCAGTTCGGCCATCACCGGCAGGCCCACGCACTCGTCGGGGCAGGGGTAGGTGGAGTTGCAGTGCAGAATGATGATCTTGTCATGGTAGCGGCGAAGCTCGGAAACGGCCAGGTCGATCTCTTCCAGGCTGCTCATGCCCGTGGAGAGGATCACGGGCAGTCCCGTGGCTCCTGCCTGTCGCAGCAGCGGCACGTTGACCAGGTCGGCGGAGCTGATCTTCAGCACCTCAACGCCCATGTCCAGAAGTTCGGCCAGGCTGACCTGGTCCCAGGCTGAGGCGAAGAAGACAAGCCCCAGCGACTCGGCAAGTTCCTTCAGCTCGACCATGTCCTCGATGGACAGTTCCAGGGCGAGGCGGTGCTCGCCGTAGGTTTTGCCGAAGCTGTTGGGGCCGCCGTAGGGCATCTGGAGGCCTTCGTCGGTGAACAGGGCGTTCATGTCGCGTTTCTGGAACTTGACGGCCTGGACCCCGGCCTTGGCGGCCTCATGGACCATCTGGCGGGCGATGGCCACATCCCCCTGGTGGTTGTTGCCGATTTCGGCGACCACGAAGCAGGGGCGTCCATGCCCGATGGCAACGCCGGACTTGAGCTGGATGGGGGGGGGCGTCTTCATAAGCGTATGATCTCCACGTTGTGCTGCCCGTAAAGCTCTCGAAGCTGCCCGTGAATTTCCTCCTGGCAACCGTAGGAGGTAATCACAACGGCCTGGGGCCGCAGGGAGTCGAGCACCACCGGCGGGGATATGACGTACCCGCCGAGAGTCTTTCCGGCCTTGGCCGGGTCGTTGTCCACCAGGGCCATCACCTCGAAGCCGCCGGTGGCGCGCAGGGCCTGGAGCACTATCTCGCAGGTCTCGGAGGCTCCGAACAGAACCAGCTTCACCAGGGAGCGGCTCTTCAGGTTGGCGAGCTTGTGGACGATGGCCGCCTTGAGGGCGGTGTAAATCTGCACCGTTTCCGACGAGAAACTGGAGAACATGGTCCTCCGGCGGGCTTCGCCCTCGTCAGTGAGCAGGTAGCGGAAACTTTTGCCGTTCACCCGTTCGAACTCGATGAGGTTCGTCTCCGCCATCTCTTTCAGGTACTGGTTCACCATGGCGCCTGAAAGGTTCGCGCGGCGGCCCAGCTCGTTCTGGCTCACCTGGCTGTCCTGGGCGAGGGTGTCCAGGATGGCCAGATAGCGCGCCGCCTTGCTTGGCCGGTAGTACGTTTTGTTCACCAGGAACATATGCCAGGACCACCGTTCGTTTGTAAGGTGAACGCGGACGGCAAGGCCGCAAAGCGCCGAACTTGCTTAAGGTACTTGCTTTCGCAAAGGATAACAAGATGTTGCCGCATTTCAAAATGTCCCGTCATTTCAGTGTGATGCCCAGTGAACCCCTGCTTCAACCATTCATCTCCTGAATGGATTATCGGCAGGACTTTCCCGGCGCTTTAGGCCTCCGGGGTCGAAATCACGCTAGCAACCTTCGTGCCGACGCCGTGTTGCGGCGCTTTTCGGGCTGATATTGCCGCTTGCCAGGCGCTTTCAGGGGGGGCGGGACGGGCGGGTATTCAATTTTTTGTCGCATGGCGCGCGCGGCGCGGGGCACGCGCGTGTTGCAATTGCTGGGCACTTGGGTATGAACCGGCCCGGAGGCTTCACGTGTCCACAACGCTTATCCAGATCAAGGACCTGAAAAAGTCCTTCCAGGGGCGCCCGGTGCTTACGGGCGTGGACCTGGACATCAAGGCGGGCGATCTCACCGCCGTCATCGGCAAGAGCGGCGAAGGAAAGAGCGTGCTGCTCAAGCACATCATGGGGCTTCTGCGGCCCGACTCCGGCGACGTCTGGTTCGAAGGCAAGGCCCTGGGGGACATGTCCAACACCGAGCGCCGGGGCCTGAAATCGGTGATGTCCTATATGTTCCAGGCAATGGCCCTGTTCGATTCGCTCTCCGTGTTCGACAACGTGGCCCTGCCGCTTCGCGAGAAGCTGCACCTGCCCGAGCCCCAGGTGCGCGAACGCGTGGAGCGGCTGCTCAAGGAACTGGAGCTGTCCCAGATGCCCGGCAAATTTCCGTCGCAGCTCTCGGGCGGCATGCAGAAGCGCGTGGCCCTGGCCAGGGCGCTGGTCACCGAGCCGCGCATCATCTTGTTCGACGAGCCCACCACGGGGCTTGATCCCATGCGCAAGTGGGGCGTGTTCAAACTGATAGACGAGTCGCGCCGGGCCTTCGGGTTCACGGCGGTGATGGTCAGCCATGACATCCCGGACGTGTTCTCCATCGCGGACACGGTGGCGCTCCTGGACGAGGGGCGCATCGAGTTTACGGGCACGGCCCAGGAGGCGCTCGCCTCGGATCACCCCACCATGCGGGCCTTCATGCCCGGCCTGGACGAAAACGGCAGGCCCGCCGGGATGGCGGAGACGGCGTAGGGAATATTCAGGAGCAGTCCAGGCTCGGTCAGGTGCCGGAATAGTGACGGTCCAGAAGGGTCAGCGCCTGCGTCTTTTCCCGGCCATAGCGCGAGAGCATGGCTCCGCGCCCCACCAGGGGGCTGTTGCCCCAGCAGCTCAGGCGTCTTTTGTACACTTCCTCGATCAGGGCCTTCTCGAAGTGCACCACGCGCCGCTCCTCCACGATGCGCCCCTTGATGGCCGTGACCGAGGCCACGAAGATGTCCGCCGCGCCGCCCGGCCCGTGCTGCACGGCGGCGCTCCAGAGCACCTCCCGGCTGGCCGGGGACAGGGCCGAAACATCCACGCCGGAGCGCGAGTAGATCTCCGCCACGGCGGGGCGGTAGTGCGTGGCCTGGATGAACTCGTATTGCAGCCGCTCGAAGCGCTTGGGATTCTCCGCCGCGATGCGCCGCCATTCGGCGGGAACCGAGCCGCCCGTGGAGCCGGTGTCCGCCGGGCCGCGCCCGGAGAGCCTCACGTGCAGGTCCGGGGCGCGGTCTTTCAAGTAGCGCAGGAAGTTTCCGAACGTGGGCGTGCCCGCCGCGATCTGGAAGGTGCCGTAGCTGGTTCCGGCGGAGGGCGTGTGCCCCACCGAGGCCGCCCCGTCCGTGCCCGACTCGAACCGCGCGGCCAGGGTGCCCGGCGTCGGCGTGTGCGCGGGCCGCGCTCCAGGGGGCTGTTGCGGTATGAAGCAGGCCATGGTGTAGGTGGGCGTGGGGCGCAGCACGGCCTTTGATTTTCCCCACAGGGTGGTCTCGGCCCGTCTGGCCCAGCCTTCGGGGACGTCGGGGCTGACCGAGGCCAGCGCCACGGGTTGGCGCACCGACTGCCAGTCGATGCTGGCGCGCACCTCGCCGGGGATGAGCGGATCGCCAAGGAACATGTCCCGGACGGCCTTGCGGGCCAAAGACGGGTTCAGCGCCGACACGGCCATGTCCGCCGCGCTGGAGCCGGTCGCGCGGGCGAGATCCGGCCAGGGGGGGCTCACGCAGAAGGCCTGCCAGACGCACAGCAGGTAACCCACGCCGGCGGACAGCAGCAGGCGTTTGCTCTGCGGGTCCAGGCGTGCGATCATGCGGGCCAGGCGGCTTTTGGCGCGGGTTGGATCGTCCATCGTGTGCGTTGGGGCGGGCGTTGGGTTTTCCTCGGGGGACCGCCCGCCATGTTGACTGCCATATACGATTTTGTGGAGAGTGGAAAGTGTCCCGCAAGTCCAAAAACTCTTCAGGCAAAGACTTTTTCAGACGCCTGCGCGACCCCAGGCTCTGGCTCATGCAGTTTCTGCCGGGGCTCGCAGTGACCGTCGCGCTGTCCTTCGTCCACTGGACCAGTCCCTCCTGGCTGGGGTTCCTGGACTACAAGGTCTACGACGTGCTGCTGCGGCAACGCCCCCGCCCGGTGCAGTCCGGCCACGTGGCCGTGATCGACCTGGACGAGAAGAGCCTGGCCGAAATCGGCCAGTGGCCCTGGCCGCGCCACCAGGTTGCCCTACTGCTGGGGCGGCTCAAGCAGTACGGCGTGCTGGCCGTGGGCATGGACGTCATCTTCGCGGAGCCGGACCAGACCTCGCCCGAGACCATCCGCAAAAAGCTCGCCTCGCTCGGCGTGAACATGGACTTCACCGGCCTGCCCGACGACCTGCGCGACAACGACAGGCTCCTGGCCAGGATGCTCGGGGCCGGACCGTACGTGCTGGGCTACTTCTTCACCTACCAGGCCAGCGACAGCGCCACCGCGCAGGCCTGCACGCTGCCGCCGCCGCGCCTTGCCGTGCGCCGCTCCCAGGACGCGGCGGGCGCGCCGCTCCTGCTGGCCCAGGCCTACTCCGCCGTGTGCCCGCTGCC
The DNA here is from genome assembly GCF_000429325.1 of Fundidesulfovibrio putealis DSM 16056. Taxonomy (NCBI): domain Bacteria; kingdom Pseudomonadati; phylum Thermodesulfobacteriota; class Desulfovibrionia; order Desulfovibrionales; family Desulfovibrionaceae; genus Fundidesulfovibrio; species Fundidesulfovibrio putealis. The sequence goes on along the minus strand of NZ_AUBQ01000017.1, from coordinate 38,148 downwards.
GGAGCTGGCCGCGTCCGGAGGCTGGGCCGGGTTCTTCAACTCCTTTCCGGACCGCGACAACATCGTGCGCTGGGTGCCGCTGGCCGTATCCTACAACCAGACCGCCTTCCCGAGCCTCGCCGTGTCCACGCTGATGCGGGCTTTCGGCGACCAGGGCGCGGTGCTGAGCGTCTCGCCGGACGGCTACGGCGGGCAGGACATGGACATAACCCTGGATATGGGGGAGCTGGGCAAACGCAAGGTCCCCCTGGACCGGCGCGGGGGCCTGCTGCTCGACTATCGCGGCCCGGCCAGGACCTTCCCCTACATCTCGGCGGCGGACGTGATGCGCGGCGACGTGGCCGCAGCCGACCTGCGAGGCAAAATCGTGTTCTTGGGCACCTCCGCGCGCGGCCTCCAGGACATCCGGGCAACCCCCCTGGACCAGGAATTCCCCGGCGTGGAGGCCCACGCCACCATCGCGGACATGATCATCTCCGACAAATACCTGCGCCACCCCATCGACGCCTGGTACCTGGAACTGACGCTGCTGGCCGCGTTCGGGCTGGGGGTCACGGTGCTGCTCATGTTCACGCGCTCGCTCTGGGTGGGGGCCTTGAGCCTTCTGGCCGGGGGCGGCATGTGGTACGCCTCGGCCCTGTGCATGAACCGGCTGGACCTGTACGTGTCGCCGCTCACGCCGCTCATGGCCCTTGGCGTCAACTTCACGCTGCTCACGTTCCTGAAGTTCCTGAACGAGGAGCGCCAGAAGCGCTTCATCCAGGGGGCCTTCTCACACTATCTGTCCCCTGACGTGGTGTCCCAGATCGTGGACGAACCGGGCAAGCTGACCCTCACCGGCGAGGAAAAGGACGTGAGCATCCTGTTCTCGGACGTGCGCGGCTTCACCAGCATGTCGGAGAAGCTCTCGCCCACGCAGGTGGTGGCGCTGCTCCATGAATACCTGACCCCCATGACGCGCCTGGTCACCGGAAGCTTCGGCACCCTGGACAAGTTCATCGGCGACGCCATCATGGCCTTCTGGAACGCGCCCCTGGACGTGGCGGACCATCCGCGAAAGGCCGTGGAGACCGCACTCTCCATGCTGCGCGAGCTGGACACGCTCAATGTCGGGTTCCGGCTGCGCTACGGCTTCGAGATCCAGATCGGCATCGGCCTGCACCACGGCCCGGTGCGCGTGGGCAACTTCGGCTCCGAGGACCTGTTCGACTACACCATCATCGGCGACAACGTGAACCTGTGCTCGCGCCTTGAGGGCCTTACCAAGTATTACCACCAACGCGTGCTGGTGACGGGGGCCATACGCGACAGCGCGGGCGAGGGCTTCTTGTGGCAGGAGGTGGACCGGGTACGGGTGAAGGGCAAGCATGAGCCCGTGACCATCCACACCGTGCACGGGCTGGCTGCGGCTGTCTCGACGGAACTCGCGCAGGAGCTGGCCCGCTGGGATGCGGGGCTGGCCCTGTACCGTCAGGGGAATTTCCATGAGGCCCTGGCGCTGTTCGAGGCCCTGAAGGCCGACACCGGGCAGGACCTGTACGAACTCTACGCCAGCCGCTGCCGCACGCTGGAAGCCGCGCCGCCCGGCCCGGACTGGGACGGCGTGTTCGAGCACACCACAAAATAGGCCGCCATGGCCGCAAAGACGTAAAGACACGATAATGAAGCAAGCACGTGATACCGGTACCTCGTCAGCGCGCATTCAACAAACGCATGCCCCATCGAACAGGGGCTTCAAGTCCGCAGGGGAGAGCGTCCGTGCGCGCTGAAGACACCATCGTGGCCGTGGTCACCCCGCCGGGGCGCGGCGGTGTGGGCATCGTGCGCCTCTCCGGGCCGGACGCCCTTGCCATGGGGCAGCGCCTCTTCAGCTCACCCCGTACGGGTTTCGCAGGGTTCAAGCCCTACCGCCTGCATCACGGCACGCTCCTGGACGCCACGGGCCGCCACCTGGACGACGTGTTGGCCGCCTACATGCCCGGCCCCGGATCCTACACCGGCGAGGACGTGGTGGAGTTCAACTGCCACGGCTCCCCGGCCATCCTGCGCGCATTGGTGGGGGCCGCCCTGTCCCTGGGCGCGCGCCACGCCGCGCCGGGTGAGTTCACCAAGCGGGCCTTCCTGGCCGGGCGCATGGACCTGAGCCAAGCCCAGGCCGTGGCCGAACTGGTGGCGGCGGACACCCTGGCCGGGGCGGGGCTTGCACTGTCCCGGCTGGAAGGGCTCATGGCCCGGCGCGTGGGCGAGCTGCGCTCCCGGCTGGAGGGCCTTCGCATGAGCATCTGCCTCGCGGTGGATTTCCCCGAGGACGAGGGAGAGTGCCTGGACCCGCCGGGATTTCTCGCCGCGCTCGCCGAGGTCATGGACCACATGGGGCTTTTGATCGCGGCTCACGGTCGCGCCCGGCCCTTCCGCGAGGGGGAGCTGGCCGTGCTGGCCGGACCGGTGAACGCGGGCAAGTCAAGCCTCATGAACGCGCTCATCGGGCGCGAGCGGGCCATCGTCTGCGACGTGCCCGGCACCACGCGGGACTTCCTGGAAGAGCAGCTGGACCTGGACGGCCTGCCGGTGCGGCTGGTGGACACCGCCGGGCTGCGCGAAACCGACGACCCGGTGGAGCGCGAGGGGCTGTCGCGTTGCGCCCGCCTGCTGAGCGAGAGCCGGGCGGTGCTGCTGGTGGTGGACGGCTCCAAGGATTTCGACCCTTCAGAACTCTCCGGGGCGCTCTCCGGCGATTGCAGCATCGCCAGCCTGGACCCGGCCCGGACTCTGGCCGTGGTCAACAAGTGCGACTTGGCGCCTGCCGGACGCGACCCGGCGCATGTGTTGGCCGAAGCCGGATTCACGGTGCTTCGCGTGTCGGCCCGCACCGGCCATGGCCTGGAAGAGCTGTGCCGGACCCTGCGCGCGCGCCTTCTGGGCGCGGACGCCGCACTGCCCGAGTCGGAGCCCGTGCCCAACGACCGCGAGTGCGCCCTCCTGGCCCAGGCCCGCGAAGAGCTCTCCCTGCTGGCCGCAGACCTGGAAGCGGGCGTCCCTCCCGATCTTCTCGGGGTGCGCCTGGAGACGGCCTGCTCCCATCTGGCCTCCATCACCGGGGAGATCACTCCGGACGGCGTCCTGAACGCGGTGTTTGACGGATTCTGCATTGGGAAGTGAGGCTTGTTCGTGTTTTTAAGTTTCCTTTTGGCAGGCTCCAGTCTATACCAATCAAGAGGATTTCCGGAATGCAGGAACTAGCGGCGCGATACCTGGAGCATTTCTCCATCGATTTCGACGGTGGAGCGCGGGTCAGCCTGAAGAGCACTGCGCCGGAAGAACTCAAGGAACTTGATCGTGTAATCTGCGACCTGTTCGGACCGGACAAACAGGTCTGCGTGTACGAGGCCCTCTGCGTGGCTGCGGAAGCGGAATTGCCGCATTGCGCCGAGGTTGACGAAAAAGTCTGCCCCCTGGACCTCTATTTTGTAGTGGTTGATTTCCTGGGCGCGCAGGCTTTCCCAACATAATGGAGGCGCTTGATGCGATCTGTCGGCTCTTCGGCAAGAACTGTATTTTTCCTGATACTCTTTGTGTTCGGTCTGGCCTTTTCCTCTTTCGCCCAGGACGCCCCGGCTGCGCCTGACGCTGCGCCAGCCCCGGCCCAGCCCGCCAAGCCCGCGAAGCAGCCGGCCAAAGCAGCTGCCAAGCCCGCCGCCAAACCCGGTGAGGTCATGCCCCTGGACCAGCCTGCCGCGCCCGCCGATACGGCTGCGCCCGCTCCCGCCGCAGCGCCCGCACCCAAGGGCAAGGCCGCCCCGGCCCCCGCTGCTGACGGCGCCGCCCAGATCAGGCCTTCGAAGGGCATGGCCGTTCCCGCCAAGTCCAAGCTCAGCGGCGGCAAGCTGACCATCGGCGCGCTCCTGCCCCTCACCGGCCCCCAGGCGGCCCAGGGGCAGAGCTCCAAGGTCGCTCTTGAACTGGCCGCGTCCGACATCAACGCCTACCTGGCCGAGAACGGCTCCGCCGAACGCGTCAGCGTCCAGGTGGAAGACACCGCCTCCTCCGGCGCGAAAGCCCTGGAGCGCCTGAAGGCCCTGGCCGTGTCCGGGGTGCGCGTGGTGGTCGGCCCCTACACCGACAACGAAGTGGACGCCGTCCTCGATTTCGCCAACAAGAACAACATCATGCTCCTCTCGCAGGGCAGCGCAGGCCCCTATCTGGGCAAGTCCGACAACCTGCTGCGCTTCTCCCCCTCGGACGCCTATCAGGCCGAGGCCCTGGCCGTGCTGGCCTCCCAGGAAGGCTGCACGCAGCTCATCGCCATCTGGGAAGGCGACATGTACGGCGACGAGCTCATCACGCACATCAAGGGACAGTTCGCCAACCAGGGCGGGCAGGTTCTGGCCGGAACGCGTTTCCGCCCCGAAGTGACCCAGTTCACCAGCTACGTGGCCGACCTCAAGGCCCAGATCGACAAGCAGGTCAAGGACAAGAGCAAGCTGGCCGTGATCGTCGCCGCGCGCGGCACGCAGACCGCCGGAATCCTGCGCGAGGCCGCCAAGCTCGCCGGACTGGGCGACGCCAAGTGGTACGGCGGAGACGACTCCTCCCTGCGCGGCTCCGTCATCTCCGATCAGGCCGTTGCCCAGTTCGCAGCCAAGGTGCGCATGGCCTTCGCCCGCTACGGCGAGACCGGCACGACCCTCTATTCCGAGCTGGAAAAGCGCCTGGAAGACCGCCTGCAAGCCTTCGTGGATACCCAGGCCGTGGTCGCCTATGACGTCGTCTGGCTGGCCGCCTTCACGGCCATGGCCTCCGGCGAGGACGCCTCCGTGCTCAGGAAGGCCATCCCGGCTACCGCCGAGCGCTTCTACGGCGCGAGCGGCTGGCTGGCCCTCAACGAGTACGGCGACCGCCGCGAAGATTACGACTTCGACTTCTGGACCATCAGGAACATCGACGGCAAGTTCTATTGGATCAAGACCGCCCGCTATCAGTACGATCCGGGCAGCGTGAAGCAGCTCATCATCAACGCGCCCGAAAAAGAGTAGCCTCTCCAGGTTTCGCAACCAAGGCCCCGGAAACGAGAGTTTCCGGGGCCTTTTTCGTGTTGAGAGCCGGGCTCTGCCCGGACTCGCTGGGCTCCGCCCAGACCCGCCAGGGCTCTGCCCTGGACCCGGCAGGGGAGAAGCCTCCCCTGCACCCGGCTTGTAGCTTCGCGTCGTGTGCGGGTGTGTTGAGTTGGCTGGCGGCAGGGGCTGTCCCGTTCGTGTCCTGGCGGGCGGGCTGGAACCGATGTGAAGGCTGGGGCTGGGGGCTGTTCCGTCCACGCCAAGGGCGGCGGGCTAGAACCGATTGGAAGACGATTCGTCGCCCGCCGCCCTTGGCGCGTCCGTCACAACCCCCAGCCCCAGCCTTCACCGACGACGGCGATTTCCAGAAACAGAGCCCTGAAGCGCGGCTTTGCGCGCTTCAGGGCTCTATATTTTTCAGGAATCTACACCGTAGCAATACGTTACGCGAAGCGGATGCAGGGTCCAGGGGGATCATTCCCCTGGCGGGAGAGTGCAGAGAGGGCGGAGCCCTCTTTGCCCGCCGGAGGCCTCTCTTTCGCAGTAATCAGCGCGTCACGCCGCGTCCCCGCCTAATCCGACTTTTTCCCGCGTCCCTTGGGCTTTTTCGCAGCTCCCTTGGTCTGGCCGAAGTAGCCGCCTTTGCTCTTGGCCTTCCCGGCGGGCTTGCGGCCCCCGCCCGGCCTGGGTGCGTCGCCGTTGCGGGTCGGGCGGGGGGCGGTGAGCTTGCCGTGCTGCTTGCGCGGGAGCCCCTGCACGCCGCCGTCCTCGGCCAGCTTGAGGTTCACCTCCAGCCTGCCCAGCTGCACGTCGGTCAATTCCACTCGCACGGCCTGTCCCAGGCGGAAGCGGCGTCCGGTGTGCTGTCCGAGCAGCTCCTGGCGTTCGGGGAACAGGGCGTAGTAGTCGTCTGTCAGGGTGGAGAGGCGCACCATGCCCTCGGCCATCACCTGGGTCAGCTCCACCCAGAAGCCGAAGTCGGCCAGGGAGGAGATGACGCCGTCGAAGGTCTGGCCCACCTTGTCGCGCATGAAGAGCACGGTGATGCGCTTCAAGATTTCGCGCTCGGCTTCCATGGCCACGCGTTCGCGCTGGCTGATGTGCTCGCACACGGCCTGCATGCGCTTGGCGGGGACAGGGGCTTCCTGCTTGGCCAGCACGGCCTTCAGGCCCCGGTGCACCATGAGGTCTGCGTAGCGTCTGATGGGCGAGGTGAAGTGGCAGTAGCACTCGGAGGCCAGGCCGAAGTGCCCCTGGTTGGAGGTGTTGTACTTGGCCTGCATCATGGAGCGCAGCATGAGCCGGTTGGCCAGAAACTCCATCTCGGTGCCTTCCACCTGGGCCAAAAGGCTCTGGAGCGACTCGATGGAGGGCGTGGCCGGGAGCTTCAGGCCGATGTCCGTGCGCTTGAGCACGCCGAAGAGCGTTTCCAGCTTGTCCGGGTCGGGCTCGGGGTGGATGCGGTAGGGCAGGGGGGCTTTGTGGGCCGTGAGGAACCGGGCCACGGCCTCGTTGGCCGCGATCATGAACTCCTCGATGATCTGGTGGCCGAAGTGGCGCACGCGCGGGCGGATGTCCTCGGCCTCGCCCTGGAGGTTGAAGAGGATCTCCGGCTCGGGCAGGTCGAAGTCCAGGCTGCCGCGCTCGGAGCGGCGGGCGCGGATGGCGCGGGCCAGCTTCTCGGCGGTTTCCAGCATGGGCATCACGTGGGAGATGGCGGCGCGCTCGGCCTCGTCGCCAAGGAGCAGCGCCCGGTTCACCTGTGAGTAGGTCAGACGGGCTTTGCTCTGGATGACCGCCGGGTAGAAGCGGCTCTCGCCGGGGTGGCCGTCCTGGGAGTAGTCGGTCTCCACCACCATGGCCAGGCGGGCCACGCCGGGGTTCAGGCTGCACAGGCCGTTGGAGAGCGCTTCCGGGAACATGGGCTCCACGGACTGGGGGAAATAATAGGAGTTGCCGCGCTCCATGGCCTCGCGGTCCAGGGCGGAACCTTCGGGCACGTAATGTCCCACGTCCGCGATGGCCACCCACAGGCGGTAGCCCTTGCCTGCGGCCTCCACCAGGATGGCGTCGTCGAAGTCGCGCGCTTTCACGCCGTCGATGGTGACGAAGCCTGCGTCGCGCATGTCCTTGCGGCCCGCGAAGTCGGCCTCGCCGGGCACGGAGGGCAGCCCGGCGGCCTGGTCCAGGCAGGACTGCGGGAAGGGGCCTGGCACGCCGTGGTTCAGCTTGACCAGCCGCTCCTGCACGGAGACGTCGTTCTCGTTGCCCAGGGCCTCGATGAGCTCCCCTGCGTAGAGCTGCTCGTCGAGCTTCTCTCCGGCGGCCAGAGTGAGCACGTCGCCCAGGGTGGGGGCGTCCACGCCCGGCTCCAGCTCCAGGAGCAGGGCGTGCTTGTGGCGCGGGTCGGTGGGGCGGCACAGGTAGAACCCCTGGCGGATGCGGCGCTCCACGCGGCAGGGCAGGTGCGGGTTCTGGCGCTCCAGCACCCGGACCACGCGGCCCTCGCAGCTGGGGCCGCGCTGGCGCGTGACCACGATGGCCACGCGGTCGCCGTGCCATGCTTCACCGAAGTCGCGGGGGTTTATGAAGATGTCCTTGCGGCGCTTGTCGTCGCAGATGACGAAGCCCACGCCGGAGCGCTGAATCTCCAGGCGTCCCGTGACCATGTTCATGCTGTCGGGCAGGCCCCAGGCTCCCTTGAGGTTTATCAGGCGGCCCGCTTCCACAAGCTGGTCCAGCAGGTGGGTCACCTTGGCCTTATGCTGCTTGTAGCCGCCAAGGCCGTGCAGCACCTCCTTGAGGGTGAGGGGCTTTGCGCGTTCCTTGAACAGCCGCAGGATCGCGGCCTGGTCCATGGATGCCTCGGGGCGTTGTGATTTGTCTTTCTTTCCCATCAGGCGGTCTCCACCCGGTTGCGGCCATTGTTTTTGGCCTTGTATAGAGCTTTGTCCACCCTGTTGAGGAGCGATTCCAGCGATTCCCCTTCGGCCGATTCGGCCACGCCGAAGCTGCACGTAAGCTGCCCGGCCAGGGGAAAGGACGTCGATTCGATGTCCTCGCGCAGACGCTCCGCGAATTCCAGCGCATCAACGAGGGTGGTTACGGGCGTGAGGATCATGAACTCCTCGCCGCCCCAGCGTCCCAGCGTATCGGTGTCCCTGATGGCGCGCCTGACCAGCGCGGCCAGTTCCACCAGCACCAGGTCGCCCACGGTGTGGCCGTGGGTGTCGTTTATGTTCTTGAAGTGGTCGATGTCGAACATGATGAGGCTCATGGGCATCTTGTAGCGGCGGAAGCGCGCGTGCTCCGCGCTTATGTATTCGGCCAGCTTGAAGCGGTTGGACACGCCGGTGAGGCTGTCCGTGGTGGCCCGGTACAGGAGCTGGACCCTCTCGCGCTCCAGTGGCGTGATGTCCGTGAAGGTGACGATGTCGCGATCCAGGTCGCCGAACCGCCGGGCCGTCACCCAGAAGGTGTTCTCGGCCACGCACTCCTCGCCGGAGGCCGAGAAGCAGGCGGTGTGCTGATGGTCCGGGAGCATCCTGAGTTCCGAAATCCAGGAGAAGTCCGACAGGTGGTAGCGCACCCCGGCCACGTGGATTTCGTTCATCGCGCCGCGCGCTCCGGCGAACAGGGTCTCCAGGCTGTCCTGCCCGACGAATTGCAGGAAAGTCTGGTTGGCGTAGTCCACGTGTCCGTGCTCCGAGGAGATGATGAGGTGCGGGTTGATGTCCAGCAGATAGGACACCAGCTGGTTCCTGGCCTCTTCCTGGTTGCGTTGCAGCACGAAGCTGGCGTTCTTGAAGAGCACCGGGATCAGGGCGTCGGGGTCGATGGGCTTGGACACGTAGCCGTCGATGCCCACCTCGATTGCTTTCTGGAGGAAGTGCTCCTCGTTATGGGCGGTAACGGCGATGATCGGGGTGTCGGGCGATTCGGTCTTCATGATGGCGGCCATGGACAGTCCGTCCATGACGGGCATGTTGATGTCTGTCAGCACCATGTCGGGCTGGAGTTCCCGGAAGAGTCGCAGCGCCTCGGAGCCGTCCGCCGCAGGATGGACCACGTCCACCGTGCGCGAGAGCAGCCTGCCCAACTGCTCGCGGGTGAAGGCGTCGTCCTCCACCAGGAGCAGGCTGATTCGTGAAAGGGTTTCAGTGGGGGAGAGCGGGGCTTTTCTCAACGGCATGGGCTGTCGTCCTTTTGTACTGCTTCGGCGGGCGCCAGGGGAACGCTTACGGTGAACACCGCCCCGATTGCTCCGGAGCCGGTCCCGGAGTCGGAATTGAAGACGCCGAGGCGTCCCTGCATATGGTCTTCTATGATGCGCTTGGACATGTATAGCCCCAGTCCGGTACCTTTGTCCTGGGGTTTCGTGGTGAAATACGGCTCGAAGATGCGCGTCATGTTCTGCTCCGGGACGCCTCCGCCGTTGTCGGCGATGCTGATCTCGGCGAAGCCGTCGCGCTCGGCCACCGACACCCGGATGAAGCCGTGGCGGTTGCCCGAATTCAGGATTGCGTCGCGGGCGTTTGCCAGGAGGTTCAGGATCACCTGGGAGAACTCGCCCCGGTAGCCCAGGATGGTCGCAGGCAGGCCGAGGTCGCGCTCCACGCTGATGCCCGCCTGGATCAGGCTCGCTTCCATGAGGCTCAGGGCTTCCTTAACGGGGTCGCAGACCTGGAAAATGTTCTTCTCCTTGTCGGGTTTGAAGAAGTTCCTGAAGTCGTCGATGGTGCGCGACATGGCCGTCAGGATGTCGCGTCCCTGCGCGGCGTAGAGGTCGAATTCGGCTGTGTCGACCGTGCCGGCCTTGGCGTCGAAGGTCAGGTTTGCCATCAGGAGCCCCAGCGCGTTCAGGGGTTGGCGCCACTGATGGGCGATGTTTCCGATCATCTCCCCCATGGCCGCCAGCCTGGACTGCTGCATGAGCAGGACGTCCTTGCGGCGGTTTTCCTCGACGCCCTGGGCAACGCTGGTTTCAAGGCTGTTGCGGACGCTCCTCAGTTCTTCCATGGCCTGCCTGGACGAGGTGATGTCCTGGCGCAGCACCATGAGTCCGACGGTCCTGCCGCCGTGCACCAGGGTCTTCTTCAGCACTTCGAGCGTGGACTCGCTGCCGTCCTGGTGGCGGAAGGCCACGCAGTAGCGGACCTCGCCGACCTTCCAGGCCAGCTCGTCGGTCTCCAGCACCGTGGAGTTGATGAACCCTGCGTTCGGTGAGAGGGCCTTGATGTCGGTGACGGTTTTGCCCATCAGGGCTGCGGCGTCCAGGCCCGTCGCGTCCTGCATGGCTTGGTTTGCCACCAGCCAGCGCCCTGCGGTGTCCTGGAAGCAGACCTGGTTGGGGATGGCCTGGATCAGGGCGTTCAGGCGCTGCTCGCTCTCGATGCGGGCGTTGCGCTCCCTGGCCCGCTCGGCGGAGTCCATGGCCAGCGCGGCCACGCAGGCGCAGGCGAAAGCCGCGATGTGCAGCAGGGCGGCCAGGGGGAAGGCCGCGCCGCCAAGGCTCGCCCCCCCCTCGCCGGGGGAGCTCGCGGAGACCAGCAGGCCGGAGAGCGTCAGCGCCGCGCACAGGGCGAGCATCACGCGCTTGCCGGGGACAAAATCAGAAAAGATCATAGGTGGTTCCGCCCGCTAAGAATACTTCATTTCCTGGATGCCACAAATCGGCTAGGCATCAAAGAGAAAATGCGTGCCCGTGTGCAGCAGGCTTTGTCTGCAGGGACCGCAGGCGTACGGGCGGCCAGGTGGCCGTTCCGGACGGATGGCGCGGCGAGCGTATGGCGGTTCATGGCGCACGCAGTCCATGACCGGGAACGTAGTGCAGAGGAGACATGAAGTGCATACCGACAAGCTTCTCGTGGTTCAGGCCCCGGTGACGGATCAGCGCCTGCCCACCCGGCGCATCCTTCAGGAGCGCGGCGAGCTGGCCCTGATCGAGGACGGGCCGGAGTTCAACCATCTGGCCTGCTTCACGCTGCTGCCTGGGCCAGGGTTTTACCGTGGCGGGCATATCCACCGCACCAAAACCGAGCATTTCTACGTGCTGCGCGGGCGCGGGGTGCTCCTCTGGACGGACCCCGCATTGGGCGCGCGCGGGCGCACCGAAGTGGGAGCCGGGGACAAGGTGACCATTCTGCCCGGCCTGGGGCATCGTTTCGAGGCCCTGGAGGAACTGATCGTGGTGGAATATTATCGGGGAGTCCACGACCCGGCGGACGACTCGGTTTTCGACGATTTTTCCTGACCCCTCAGGCCGGAACGAGGGCGGACGAGTTTGAAAACGTCCGCCCCTTCTTCGCGACAGCGCTTGCCATGATCGCGCAACCCGGCCCATGCGACCGGACAAGGACCTGCGGCTCCAGCCGGTGCGAGGCGGGTCGCCTTGATGGCGCATGTCTCCCCCGGGCAATGGCGTCCACGCCAGCAAGCGCCCGCTCCCTGACCCCTTCACCGTGCGCGACGTGTCGCGACATGCTGCGCTGACCTCTTTCTCGGGGCTCCCGCCTTGCCCCCGGCTTCTCCTGGCCTCATTCGGGGTAAAACGTCATCAATTCGGCATTTCCGTGACCGGCTGATCTCATCCAGTGGGCATTTGTTACGACGTTTCATCGAAGTAGGCTGAATGCTTTGGAAAATTAATATTGTGAAATGTTTCCCGCTGGATGCGTCGATACGCAAATATTGATAAAGAACAAAGGCTATGTCGTTTTCGGGCTAGGCGTCGGCCTGTACGTGGCGACGCCGTATATAATGCACTATTTTAATGGATTAGGGAAACTCGTAGGCGTGCCGGGGGATTGGAGAGATGGTCTCTGCCTGTTTCCCTCCGTTGCCGGGATGGCCCCGATATCGTTACGAATGCGAAATGGTAATGTTTAGTATCTGTCCTGTCTATTTACTGTGGGGGAGTGATGGGAATACGCAATAAGATGTTCATGCCCTTTGTCGCGACTATCGTGATCCTGGGTGGCGCGTGCCTCTGGATGCTCAGGAGCTCCCTGGAGGAAGTGGAGGAGAAATTCGTCTCCCAGATTGTCGGAGGCAAAGCCGGAGAGGTGGAGAGCGCCATTGCCAACGTCTCCCGTCTGGCCCTGGAGCAGGCGGTTCTCTTCTCCCAGATGCAGGGGGTGACCGACGCCTTCGAGGAAGCCCTCTCCGGAAACATCTCCGACGAGAAGGACCCCGCCGCGCAGCGCGCCCGCGAACGCATCCGCGCCGAGCTGGCCGGGGCGCTCAAGGGCTTCTCCGACAACATGGGCGGGCGCAAGGTCCAGCTGCACTACCACCTCCCCAACGCCCGCAGCCTGGTGCGCCTGTGGCGCGACAAGCAGGTGACGCGCGACGGCCAGAAGCTGGACGTCTCCGACGACATTTCAAAATTCCGCCCCACGGTCCTGGACGTGAACCGCTCCGGCAAGGCGGTGATGGGCATCGAGCTCGGCGAGGGCGGGTTTGCCATCCGTGGCGTGGCTCCGGTGAAGAACGCGGCAGGCAAGCAGCTCGGCTCCGTGGAAATCCTCACGGACTTCGACCCCATCCTGCAAGGGGCGTCCGGCAGCGGCACGCGGCTTTTGCTGTTCATGAACTCCGAGTTCCTGAACATTACCGCCTCGCTACGCGACCCGGCCAAGAACCCCGTGATGGACAACAAATTCGTGCTGGTGTCCGGGCTCAAGGAGAAGGAGGCCCTGAAGCTTGTGACCTCCCAGTTTCTGGCTGAGGGCCAGAAGGGCCTGGCCATGGCCCGGCACGGCGACGTGGCCCTGGGCGCGTTCCCCATCAAGGACTACAAGGGCGCGCAGACCGGCGTCATGGTTGCGGCCATCGACACCTCGGCGGAGAGCGGCCTGATCGACCGGGCCAAGTACACCCTGGCCGGGCTGCTGCTGGCGCTTCTGACCGTGCCTACCATCATCGCGAGCCTAGCCTTCGCGCGCTACGTGGCCCGCCCCATGGAGCTGATGGTGCAGAAGATCAAGGACATCACCGAGGACAAGGCGGACCTCACCGCCAAGCTCCCCGAGGATTCCAGGGACGAGATGGCGAGCCTGGCCAGCTGGTTCAACCAGCTCATGGTCAAGCTTTCGCGCCTGATCGCACTCAACCAGGCCGTGCTGGATTCCGTGCCCGACCCGCTGTTCGTGGTGGGCGAGGACATGCGCGTCAAGATGGCCAACAAGGCCACCGCCGTGTTTGCCGGGCGTCCGCAGAATGAGCTCATGGGCGTCTCGTGCAGCGACATCTTCAAGACCGGAGTCTGCCGCACCGGAAACTGCCCCATCGACATGGGCAAGAGGGGCATCCCGGTGGCGGAGGACACCCGCATCCAGTGCAGCAAGGACGGCAAGAGGGTGGTGATAAAGCCCTACGTGCAGTCCATCACCGACGCCGAAGGACACCTGCTGGGGTATCTGGAGCTCGCCCAGGACATCACCGCCGTGGTGGACCGCGAGGACGAGCTGGAGGACCATCTGGCCAAGCTTCGCGCCGTGAACCAGGAGATCACCGCCGTCTCGGGAGAGATCACAGGGTCTCTGAGCGTTATCGCCCGGCAGGTGGAAGAAGTGAACGGAGGGGCTGGCGTGCAGCAGCGCCGCGTGGAGGAGACCATGGCCTCCATGTCCCAGATGACCTCAGCCGCCCATGACGTGGCCAGGAGCGCCCAGGCTGCGGCCACCCAGGCCCAGGAGGCCAGGGACACCGCCCGCGAGGGCGAGGCCATGGTGCGCAAGGCCACGGAGGTGATCCATGAAGTCAGGAACCAGACCGAACAGCTGCGCGCCAACATGGCGGGCCTCGGGCAGCGAGCCCAGGACATCGGACGAATCCTGACCGTCATCTCTGACATCGCGGACCAGACCAACCTGCTGGCGCTGAACGCGGCCATCGAGGCCGCCCGGGCCGGCGACGCCGGTCGCGGCTTCGCCGTGGTGGCCGACGAAGTGCGAAAGCTCGCCGAGAAGACCATGCAGGCCACCGGCGAGGTCACCCAGGTGATCACCGCCATCCAGGAAGAGACCCGCAGGAACCAGGGCGTCACCGAACAGGCCGCGCGAACCGTGGACGAAGCGACGGAGCTCTCGGGCCGCTCCGGCGAGACGCTGCACAGGATTGTCGGGCTGGTGGAGAACACCGCCGGACAGGTGCAGACCATCGCCGCCGCAGCCGAAGAGCAGTCCGCAGTGAGCGAACACATCAGCAAGGCCCTGGACGACGTCAACGAGGTGTCGCTCAACACGGCCAGGGGCATGGACGAATCCGCCAGCTCCCTGGCGGAACTGAGCACCCTGGCTGGCCGCCTGCGGGCCGTGACGTCCTCCACCACTCTCGTGTAAATGATTTCGGCCCGCGAGCGCCCCGGCATTGCATCCGGGGCGCTCGCGGGCCGTTTCGATCAGGTCTCGTTTCCTGGCAGGCGCTTGGGCCTATCGGTCAATCCTGCCCGATTCACGTCGTCTGACAGTCCAGGCCTCTTAACGCAGCGCCTTCTGTCCTGCGTCCCCCGATTTCAGCTCCTCGATAAGATTGCCCAGGATCTGCGCCTGTCCGGCCATCTCCTCCACGGCTGCGGCCGATTGCCGCATGGCCTCGGAGGTGATGGTGGAGATGCGGTTCACGTCGTCGATGGAACGGTTGATCTCTTCGCTGGCGGCAGACTGCTCTTCAGCTGCTGTGGCGATGGAGCGCACCTGGTCGGCCACGCGTTCCACCAGTTCGACGATGTTCCCAAGCGCCTCGCCGGACTGGTTGGCCATGCGGGTGGCCTCCTCGATGAGGCGGGCCGAGGTCTCCACGTTCTGGATGTTCAACTTCGCGCCGGTCTGGATGCCCTCGATGGCCGCGCCCACTTCGCGGGTGGCCTGCATGGTCTTCTCGGCGAGCTTTCGCACCTCGTCGGCCACCACGGCGAAGCCGCGTCCGGCGTCGCCGGCCCGGGCAGCCTCGATGGCGGCGTTCAGCGCCAGCAGGTTGGTCTGGTCCGCGATGTCGTTGATGACGGTCATGACCTGGCTTATGCCCTGGGCCTGCTTACCCAGGTTGTCCATGTCGGCCTTCAGGGAGAGGGCCTGGTTCATCACGTGCCCGATTCCCTCGACCACCTTGCCGACAACGCCAGCCCCGTCCTCGGCCTTGTTCTTGGCCTCCATGGCGGTGTCGGCCGCCTGGGAGGAGTTCCTGGCCACCTCGAGGACGGTGGCGTTCATCTCTTCCATGGCGGTGGCGGCCTCGTCGGTGCGCACCGCCTGCTCCTGCGAGCCCCGGCTGGCTTCGTTCACCTGGGCGGTCAGCTCTTCCGAGGCCGTGGACACGATGGCCACCACGCCTTCCAGGCTGGCCGCCGCCGCGAGCATGCCCTCGGTCTTGGCGCGCTCGGCCTGCTGCTTGGCCTCTTCGGCCTCCTGCGTGGCCTTGCGGGCCAGTTCGGTCTGGTGTTCAGCCTCGCGGGTCTTGGCCTCGGAGGTCTTTATCATCTCCTTGAGTTTGTCCACCATGACCCGCAGCGAGTCGGACAGCGTGCCCAGTTCGTCCTGGCGATCCGTGACGAGCTTACGGTTCAGGTCGCCCTCGGCAACGGCTTCGGCAAAGGCCACGTTGGACTTGAGATCCTTGACGATGCTGCGCACGATAAGAAAGATCACCAGGTTCACCAGGATGATGCCGACGCCGCCGAAGAGCAGGGTGGTGTTGCGCACCGCGCCGGAGGCCCTGGCGATGTCCTCGCTGTTGACGGTGACGGCCACGGTCCATCCGGTGGTCTTCTCCCGTATGAAGATGGCCGATTTGGGCACGCCGTTGAACTCGTACTCCACCACGCCCTTGTCCTGGGACAGCATCTTCTTGCCCCAGTCGGTCTCGCTGACGTTGTACTTCATGATGAGCGCATTGTCGGGATGGCTGAAGACCAGTCCGGCCCTGGTGGTCATGAAGGCGTAACCGGTCTGGCCGATTTTCACCGGTGTGATCATGTCTGCGGTGAACTTGGCCAGATCCACGCGCGCGTATATCACGCCCAGCACCTTGTCCCCGGATTTCACAGGCGCGGCCACGATGAACACGGGTTTTCCCGTGACGCGGCTGATGAGCGGCTCGGAGATGCTGGCCTTTCCGGACATGGCCTGTTTGAAATAGTCCCGGTCGGCCAGGCTGCCTCCGGTGGCGGAGTCGGACTCGCTGCTGAGGACGGTTTCACCCTTGGTGTTCAGGAGGTTCACGCCCTGGATGGATTCCTCGAAGTTGCCGAGTTCCTTCAACGCCTTGACGCCCGCCGTCTTAAGCGCCTCGTCCGCTGCGGGGGCGGCCAGGAATTCCTGCAAGGCCCGGTTCTGGCTCTGCATGACCACCGCGCCGCGAATGTCCTCCACGAACATGGTCATGCCTTTGCTGACGCTGTCCGCCACATTGCGGGACGCACTCTGGAGTTCGGTCCAGATCTCCTCGGCCGCCTTGCGGTAGGAGAACACACTGGCAAGCCCGATGCTTATGATGACGATGGCGATGGTAGGGAGAAGCAACTTGCTTTGAATATTGAGTTTCATGGAGAGTCCATCCTTATGGTGGTATATATAATCGCCGCTTGAGGCGTCATTGTTTGCAACGACGACTCAAACGTACATTCCGTTCAGTGGGGAAGCCTCAAAAGACGTTACGGCGCGAAACGGCGGGGGAAGCGGCCAATCCGGAAGGAGACTGGCTGAAGGCATGCTCCGAAATATTTATTTACACTACCCATATACTGTTTGGAATGCAAAGGAGATTGGTGCGCTGCAGCCGGTGCGTCAGGGCGGCGACGCTCCCTGAAGATGGGGCTTTTGGGCCTTTTTCCTGGCAGACCCTTGACCTCGGGGCATCAAGGAGGCACTCCCAGGCGGGAACGATTCCCGCAGAGGAGCACCATGTTTACGCCACAGTTCTTGCGCCCCGCATATTTTGCCGTTCTGTCCCTGGTTTTGGTCCTGGGAGCCTGTAGCCCCAAAACCCCGGATATAGCCTTTCAGCCCAAGGCCAAATGGGGCGAGGCCAAAAAACCGCTGGATGATCTTCGGGAGCTGCCGCAGGACGCAGCGGCGTATATCGACAAGGCAAAAGCAGAGCAACCCTTACTTTCAGCCGAAGCCGCCAAGTTGCGTTCAGAGGTCTATCTGGAGCGCCTCTTCGCGCCCTGGCGCGGCGGAGGAAACGGCGCGTACGCCCGCAAGAGCGCCATGCGTTCCCTGTCCGCGTATTCCAGGAACCTGGGCTACGACGAATCCGGCCAGCCGCGCACCAAGGCCTGGGCCGACCGGATCGTCCAGAACGCCAACCTGCGCTATTTCGCCAATGCACGCCGTCCGGCCATCGCGGTGGCCAACACCAACCTGCGCGCCATCCCGACCATGGACAACCGTTTCGGCACCCCCGGCAAGCCGGGGCAGGGCTATCCGTTCGACATCCTCCAGGTTTCCGCCCTGTGGCTGGGAACCCCCATGCTGGTGGACCACGTGAGCCGCGACGGAGCCTGGGCGCTGGTGGAGACCGCCATCGCGCCGGGCTGGGTGCGCACCGACGAGCTGGCCTACGTGGACGACGCCTTCATCGCCCAGTACCACTCGCGCCCGTTCGCGGCCTTCGTCGCAGAGGACGTGCCGCTGCTGCCCGGACCCGGCAAGGGCCTACGGGCTGGCGTGGGGACCGTTCTGCCCGTGGAGGACTCCGACGGCGTCCGCCTAAAGATCATGGTCCCGGCCCTTGGGGTTGGCGGACGCGCCGAAACGCGCCCGGTCTGGCTGACCCAGGGGCAGGCGGCGCTCATGCCGCTTACGGCCACCCCGGTCAACGTGGCGCGCACCGCCAACCAGATGATGGGCCAGGCCTACGGCTGGGGCGGCCTGGACGGCAAGCGCGACTGCTCGGCCGCCACCCGCGACCTGCTGGCCCCGTTCGGGCTGTGGCTGCCCCGCAACTCGGCCGCCCAGGCCAAGTCCGGCTCCTTCATATCCCTTGAGGGCATGACGCCCGAGGAGAAGGAACAGGTCATCCTGAAAAACGGCGTGCCCTACGCCACCCTCATCTGGATGCCTGGGCACATCCTGCTTTATATCGGCCAGTACAAAGGGCATCCCATAGCCTTCCACAACGTGTGGGGCATGCGCACCCTGGAGCCCGACGGCACGGAGGGGCGCAAGGTGGTCGGCAAGGCCGTGGTCACCACGCTGCGCCTTGGCGAGATCTATCCCGAGGTCGGGCCGGGGCGCATCATGCTGAACCGCGTGAAGGGGATCACCCTTGTGGCCCCAGGCAACGGCAAGGACGGATTCGAGCCCGAAGGCGAGGCGCCGGAGGACGGGCAGTAGGCGTTGCCCCCGGCTCTCTCAACGAGTAGCTCCCGGTAATGACAAGGCCGCCCCCGCGCATTCGCGGAGGCGGCCTTTGCTGTTTGTGGGAGATTGTCCGGCTACAGGAAAGAGTCGTCCTCGATGATGAGGCGTCGAAACTCGTCAGCCGGGACACGCCCGGTCCGCAGGCATGCCACGATGTGGCGGAACACCGCGCCGCCGCGCTCACGGCCCGGCTCAATGAAGTAGGAGTGCCCCTTGGGCATGTCGTAGAGCGTGTTCACGTCGTCGCAGTCGATGGCGAACACGTTGTCGGGAACACCGGCCATGTCCTCGGGGCCGGTGTGGCCAAGCCGCCGCGAGGCGATGGAGTTCCTGACGTTTGCGATCTTGCTGGAACGCAGGGCCAGGTCGTCCGAGGCGTAATACACCACCACGTTTCTGGAGCTCTGGCAGATGAAGACGCCGTCCTTGTCCTTCTGGAGCGTCTCGTTCACCACGTCGGCGGCAGCCATGAAGATGTTGCGGAAGACGAAGGGAATCCTTCCGGAGAGCGACATGGCCCAGTCCAGCAGCGCCCCCCGCAGCACCCGGTTGCCCATGGAGTGGCTCAGCACGTTGATCCGCTTCAGGCAGGGGGCGTCGTCGCCGCCCTTCTCCTGCCAGGCCAGGAACTTGGAGAGCGCCCTGGAAAAGGCGGTGCTGCTGGCGTCGGCGGCGACCTGGTCGTCGTAGTAGTCCTTGATGATGCCGGAGTCGTTGTCGCAGGGCCAGATGATGGGGACTATTTCCATCTTGAGGCCCGATTCCTCGCAGGCCTTGCCCAACTGTTTGACGCGAGGGAAAATATCCTCTTCGGGGAGATTGCTGAAGCCATGGATGTAGAACAAAATCTGGTCCGCCTTGGAAGCGCGCAGCTTGTTCAGGAACGCCGTGGACCCGATCTCCTTGTACACGGGGGTCCCGGAGGCATCGAAGGCCGGCGGATCAGTGCGGGAGCAGAAGAAGATCGACTGGAGAGCGTTGTTGTCGTCCAGGTCGAAGGTGACGGACCTGCCGGGGACGGTGTGTTGGCCTTCGTGGAACACCCTGTTGGTCACAAAGAGCATGATGACCTCCTATGCGGCTAATAGGTTCAGCGCATGGGACAGTACTGCTCCGCATCGCCTCCTGCGACATGTCGCATGGGCGAGTTGTTTTCGCAAGGGTACGCCGGAGTGAAACGAGCGATTCGAAATAATTTACATGAGTCTATATAAAGCGTTCGACAGGGATGCTCAGGGAGCGGGGGTCCAGGCAACTCTCGATGTCCACGCCGCCCCGGGCTGACGTGGGCGTGTCCGAGAGATCCAGCATGACCGGCAGTTGCGGGACGAGCTTCCTGGAGAAGGACACCTTCACCAGCGGGCGCGCCGGGCTCTCTGGCCGGGCCTCCACCACCACGCCGCAGGTCTGGTCCGTGAGCCGCACGAACGACCCCGGCGGATAGATCCCGAAGCACTCCACGAACTTCTCCAGAAGCCCCGGATGGAAGCTCTCGTTACGCCAGGAGAACATGGCCTTGAGGGATTCGTGCGGGGTGAAGGCCTTCTTGTAGGCGCGGTCGCTGGTGAGCGCGTCGAAGATGTCCACGATGGTCAGGATGCGTGAGAAGGGGTCCTTCTCCTCCACGGTGAGCTGCCTGGGGTAGCCTTTGCCGTCGGAGCGCTCGTGGTGGTGCAGCACGCCCAGCAGGATGTCCTCGCTGATGCCCGGATGGCCTTTCAACAACTCGTAGCCGATGAGGCTGTGGTGCTTCATCACCTCGAACTCGCGCTCGGAGAGCCGCCCGGGCTTATTCAGTATTTCCAGGGGTATCTTGAACTTGCCCACGTCGTGATAGAGCCCCGAGAAAGCCAGCCTGCGCAGTTCCTGCTGCCCCATCCCCAGGTACTTGCCGAAGATCAGAGCCAGAAGGGACACGTTCAGGCTGTGGCGGAAGGTGTAGTCGTCGTAGTGGTGGAGCTTGCTCAGGAGCACCATGTGCGCCGGGTTTTCCTCCACACCGGTCATCAGGGTGTCCACCGCGTCAAAGGATTGGGTGAAGTCCACAGTGAAGCCCTGGCGGACCTTCTGCATCACGTCCATGGCGTGGTTCAGGCAGGATGAGTACGCCTTGCGGGCGGCCTCGCGGTCCTGTCGGCTGAAAGGATGATTCGGGGCTTTGGGGGGCTGGAGCGACGACTTGGCGGCATCAATTGTGAGAGACGTTATGCCGAGCGCCTTGAACTGGTCGATCTGGGTCTGGGAGTGGACGTAATCGCGCGGATGGCAGAGCGGGTTGGCCAGGGTGCCGTCGCCGTACGCCTCTACGAACATTCCCACCTGGAGTTGGTTCAGAGGTATTTGTTTGAGCATTGTATTGGTATTTATATCGTATAGATTCGCAGTAGCACGGCAGTTCAGGTTCGGTAAAGTCGCAAGGTGGGGATTCCCTGCCTTTTGAAGAAAGTTCGGCGTTTGCTGGTGAGACTGTAGGCATAAATCTCCACGTCGCCTCTGTCTTTGCCCTGGAAACGCTCCGTCATTGATTTCGCGTGCCTCCCCCAGAGGTCCTGCTGCGCGGTCAGGAGGCGATTCAGGCCATGTATCCGTAACCGTTTTCCACGGTAGACACCGGGGACGCAGGCGCATTCACAATAGATTAATATCATGAAATGAGAGTGTTACAACTTGACATCAAAAGTTGAATCGTGATGCAGTCTATATTCATTTCATCTGGGTTTGTTCTTGGATTGGAAGGGGCGACAACGTCCTGGTTTTGCTACACATGCGGCAACAATCATGCGGGCGGGGGCTGGCATGTTTGTTGTTTTGGTCAATCTTTCAAAGGGGATGAAAGATGAAGAATATGCGTCTTGGCGTCAAGATCGGCGTCGGATTCGGGCTCGTGCTGGCCCTGGCATGCGTGCTCGGAATCATGGCAATCGTGAACATGGGGAGTGCCCAGCAGAGTGCGGAGCACATGAAGAGCGAGTACGTTCCTGAAGTTGGCATCGCCAACAACCTGGAGCGCCACGTTCTTCAGGCCGTGAGCGCCATGCGCGGCTACTCGTACACCTCGGACAACACGTTTTTCGAGGAAGCCCGCAAAGAGATGGCCGAGATACGTAAGTATCTGGCCGAGGCCAAGACCCTGGCCGAAAAGTATCCCCGCTTGGTGAAGCTTCGTGACGGCGTGGCTGCCGGGTTAACGAAGTTCGCCGAGTACGAGAAACTGGCCGCCGACACCAAGACGCTTCTTGACGGCGAGGTCAAGGACAGGGCCGAGCGCATCAAGGACGCGACCACCGCCCTCGCGCTGGTCGCGCAGTACCAGAAAAGCCAGGACGACAGCATGCGTTCCGAGATCGCCAAGGGGGCGAGCAAGGAAGAGATGCTCGAGCGCCATCAGAAGCTCAGCCTGATCACCGATCTGGTGGAAACCGTCGCCGACATCCGTATCAAGGTGCTGACCGGGGACGTCAGCGACGACCTGAAGCTCTACGAGGCCGCAAAAGCCCATTTTTCACAAGTCGAATCAGAGCTCCTGAAGCTTCGGGCGATCACCCATCAGGCGGTCAACCAGAAGGCCCTGGACGACATAAAGGCCGCCATGGGGCTGTATAAAGCCATGGTGGACAAGCAGATCGCCAATACGAAAGCCAAGGTCGAGCTGAACAAGAAGCGCCAGGCTTCGGGCCTGGAGATTTCGGAGATTGCCAAGCAGATCGCCCAGGCCGGCATGAACCAGGTGGGGCAACTGGCCGACAAATCCGACCACGATCTCGAATCAGCAGAGACCATGATGATCGCCGGGCTGGTATGCGCCATCATTCTGGGCGTGATCATCGCGCTGCTCATCACCAGGGCCATCACCGGTCCGGTGCGCCAGGGCGTCGCTTTCGCCAGGACCGTGGCCGGCGGCGACTACAGCAAGACCCTGCATATAGATCAGAAGGACGAGATCGGCGAGCTGGCCGTCAGCCTGAACACCATGGTGGAAAGTCTGAAGGAGAAGATCGCCGAGGCCAACCACAAGTCCGAGGAGGCCGCCCGCCAAGCCGAGAACGCCAACGTCGCCATGGCCGAGGCCGAGGAGTCGCGCAAGCGCACCGACGAGGCCATGGAGAGCATGCTCCGGGTGGCGGCTGAACTCCAACAGGTGTCCGAAGTGCTCACGAGCGCGTCCGAAGAACTGTCCGCGCAGGTGGAGCAGTCCAGCCGGGGAGCGGAGAACCAGGCCCAGCGGGTGGCCGAGACCGCCACGGCCATGGAGGAGATGAACGCCACGGTGCTGGAAGTGGCGCGCAACGCCTCCCAGGCCGCACAGTCCTCCGAGACCGCCAAGCACAAGGCCGAGGAAGGCTCGAAGGTGGTCGGCGACGTGGTGAAGGGCATCCACGAGGTGGAGAGCCAGGCGCTGGAGCTCAAACGGGAGATGGGAACGCTTGGCGCGCAGGCCGAGGGCATCGGGCAGATCATGAACGTTATTTCGGACATCGCGGACCAGACCAACCTGCTGGCCCTGAACGCGGCCATCGAGGCCGCCCGCGCGGGCGAGGCCGGGCGAGGCTTCGCCGTGGTGGCCGACGAGGTGAGAAAGCTCGCGGAAAAGACCATGACCGCCACCAAGGAGGTCGGGGACGCCATCACCGGCATCCAGCAGGGCACAAGGACCAACATCGGCAACGTGGAGCGCGCGGTGCGCACCATCGGCGACGCCACCGCCCTGGCCACCAGGTCCGGCGAGGCCCTGGCGCAGATCGTCACCATGGTGGACTCGGCGGCCGACCAGGTGCGCTCCATCGCGGCGGCCTCCGAGCAGCAGTCCGCTGCCAGCGAGGAGATCAACCGCTCCATCGAAGAGGTGAGCACCATCTCTTCCGAAACTTCCCAGGCCATGAACCAGGCGGCCCAGGCCGTGAGCCAGCTGGCCCAGCAGGCCGTGGTGCTCCAGGGGCTGATCGGAACCATGCAGGGCGGCGGGAGTTCCTCCAGGGCGCTCTCCGGCGGCGTGAAGGCCCTGGGGCGGAGGGCGTAAACGCGGCCTGAGCCTTCCGTGTTCAGGATCTGCGCCGCTGCCGGGCAGGACGCCTCAATCGTTGAACGACATGTCCCCGGACAGATGAGAATCTGTCCGGGGACTTTTTTGCGCGATGCTTTCCGCACAGGCTGCTCGCGGATTTAATCCTGGGAGCGTGTCCGGAGCTTCAGCAGGCGCACTTGTACAGGTCCCAGGTCTGCATGAAGGCCCGGTCGAAGGAGCGCTTCTCCATGGCGTCGCGGGCGGCGCGGCTCATGCGCAGCCTGCGCGGTTCGTCGCGCACCAGCTCTTCCATGGCCGAGGCCAGCCCGGAAGCGTCCGCGCTCTCCACCACCAGGCCGGTGCGGCCGTGGTCAACGTTCTCCTGCGGTCCGCCCTGGGCGGTGACGATCACCGGCAGGCCCGAGGCCTGGGCCTCCAGCACCACGTTGCCGAAGGTGTCGGTGGTGCTGGGGAACACGAACAGGTCGCAGGAGGCGTACAGGCTGGCCAGTTCGTCGCCCTGGACGTAGCCCGTGAACACCGCCCCCCTGCCTGCGAGGCTGTCCTTCATCTCAGTCGCATACGGGCCGTCCCCGGTGATGACCAGGTTCGCGCCGGGATGTGCGCGGCGCAGGCGCAGGAAGGCGTCGGCCAGCAGGTGCAGGTTCTTCTCCCGCGAGATGCGTCCCACGTACAGGAGGTTCGGGCCTGATTCCAGGCCGTAGCGTTTCAGTACGCCGTTTCGTTTGGCCGGGGTGAAGCGTTCGATGTCCACGCCGCGCGTGAACAGGGTGATCTTCTCGGGAGAGATGCCCCTGGCGGCAAGCTCGTCCCCGGTGGCCTGCGAGGGCACGAACACTTTGTCCATCTGGTTGTAATACCAGAGCATGTACTTCCACATCAGCTCTTCCATGGCGTCGTCCCCGGTGAGCACCTTGGCGTACTGCGGGAAGGCGGTGTGGTAGGTGCCGTAGATGGGCAATTTCAGAATGCGCGAGATGCCCAGCGCCGCCAGGCCGATGGGGCCGGGCGTGGCCGAGTGCAGGTGGGTGAAGCCCTGCTCGTAGACGTACTCCAGCATCTCCAGAAAGGGCGGGTAGTGGAAGGTCTGGCCCGGGTACTCTGGCAGCTCGCAGCTGCCGATGGGCGCGAACTGCCTGACGCCCGGCATGTCCTCCCCGCCGCCGCAGGCGCAGGTGACCACGCGCAGCTCCTTGCCGTGCTTGTGAGCCATGTTCACCTGCATCTTCAGGGTCAGGGCCACGCCGTTCACATCGTGGAAGGTGTCGGTGAAGTGCCCGACCTTGATCTGCTTGTCGGCGGGTTCGCCGCGAAGCGCCGCGTGGGCCTCGCGGGCCAGGACGCGGTCCTTGGTGAACACGGTGTAGGCCACGAAGTAGGGGGCCAGCACGGTATAGAGAGCGCCCGCCGCGCCCAGTCCGTTGAAGATGTCGAAGACGTTGGCTCCGCTGAGCTGGTTCATCAGGCGGTCGCCGAAGCCGGAGAGCACCTTATTGGAGGCCCGGGTGACGAAGCGGAACCACTCGTCCTCCAGGGGGCCGCAGCCCTGCGTTCCGCTCTTGGCCAGGGCGTAGAGGGCCTTGTCCTCGTGGATCAGGGCCTCGGCCTCGTGGCGCAGGATGTCCGGCAGGGAGTCCGAGGCGGGCTTTCGCGAGCGGCGCTTCACGGAGGTCAGAAGCGATTGCAGGGTGAAGATCATGCCGGTTTTGCGCTGGGCTTCCCCGGAGAGGAAGCGGTCCATGAAGGTGAGGAACACGTCCTTCTCCACATAGCGGCCCAGGCTGAACTTGGCCTTATAGAACTGGTAGGCGATGGAGTAGAGGTTGTGGGCCATGGCCTTGGGGGAGGCGGTGCGCCCGCCGGGCCTGGAGAAGCCCGCGTCGATGCCCTCAAGGAACTCTTTCAGGGTGGAGACGCCCTGCACCACGGTGTGCATGCTGGCGATGTTCAGGGAGCTGTGGTCGTCGGAGCCGCCGGTGATGCTCTTTATCCAGGGGGTGGTCCCGAAAGGTTCGATGCCGTGACGCTCGGCGAGCCTTTCGATGTCCGCCGGGGTGAGGCGCGCCAGGATGTCCTTGAGGATGTCGTTCTGGTAGGCGTCGCGGGTGCCGTTCATCTCGAAGTTGGAGAACAGGAGCAGCATGCGCTCGAAGTGCCAGGGGGTGAGCTTGTCGTTCACGCCGAACAGCGGGTGGGCCAGCACGTGGGTGATCTTCTTTTCGCGCAGGTAGGGCACCAGCTCGTAGATGTTTTCCCGGACCTTCTGGATGTCGCGGTGGATGGCCTCGTCGATGTCAAGGGCCAGCACGTGGGCCTTGCACCCGTCCTCGGGGAAGTAGCAGGTGATCTCCTCGCTGATGAAGGCTCCGGGCAGGTGGGCGATCTCCAGAGCGCCGTCGATGGTGTTGTGGTCGCTTATGGTGACCAGCTTCATGCCGCGCTGCCTGGCGATGTCGTACAGTCGTTTGGGCTCGGTGAAGCTTTCAGGGCAGCCGAGCTTCTGGAGAAACCACTGCGAGGGCCGCGTGGAATATTTTGAATGGACGTGGATGTCGATCTTCATGGAGTGGCCTCCTCTCTGGGTCTGGAAATGAAAAATCGGCCTGCTGGGGCCGATCCGGTGGCGACTGAAGACGGGGAACCCGACAGGGCGTCGCAGGGGGCAGATGTGCCCATGTTCATCGGGCTGCCCTCTTCAAGATGCTGCGGTAGTCCATGCCTGTGTCCCCTCGTGTTTCAAGGGGCCTAGCACGAGGAGCGCGGCGTGGTGTTACGCTGCCCGGATGATTGGGTGACGTATGGAGACGGGAATGTGACCGGACGAAGGCGCGTCCGCGCGGATTATCTGGTGAGGGCTGCCTGCTCGTTGGCGAAGAAGACGTAGTTCCCGGCGATGCCGCCGCTGCCTTGGCCTCCGGCGGTGGGGGGCTTGGCTGCGGTGAACATGGTGCTGTAGCCGAAGGTCACGAAGTAGCCGCCGGAAGGCTGGCCGCCGTGCTTGAGCGGAAGGTCCACGGGGAATCCGGCTGCCGGGATCTTCTGTGTGGGGTACTTTTTCGTGCTTGTGGCCAGCACGTTGCCGTGCTCGTCGCAGAGGTAGGCGCTGATGGAAAGGTTCTCCACCGTGTCGGCCCAAAGCGGGATGTTTTCCTTGATGGGCCAGGCCGTCCCCTTCACCTCGAGACCTTTGTCGCTGGCCAGGGTCTGGAATTCGAAGTGCATGAACTTGGCGTAGAGCTTCTGGGAGCCGCCGTCCTGCCAGGGTTTGAGCTGGAGGTGGGAGGCGCTCAGTTTGGCGCAGCCCGTAAGGCCCAGGAGCACCAGGGTTGCCAGGAGCGTGAGCCGGACGATGGGAGATACGGCAGTGCGAGACATGCTTGGGCGATACTCTGAAACAGAGGCTGGTGGCAAGCGCGCCGTTTTCCGGACTGCGGGCGCAAAAATGGCGGCCGGGACAAGTCCCGGCCGCCTGCGAGGCTCTTGAGCTTAGGTACGAGTCCTAGAACTTGTACTGCAGGCCGACGGACACCATGAAGGCGTCGCCGTTCTTGGCCTGGTTGACCATCTGGCGTCCCCACACGGAACGCTCGAAGTCGCCGTGGGACCAGCCGAAGTTGGCCAGGGCGTTCAGGTTCTCGTAGATGGCGTAGGTGTTGTCGAGGTTGATGCCCATGACGTACTCGTTCGTGGTCAGGTCGCGGCCCATCTGGTAGAAGGCGCCGGAGCCCAGGATGGCGTTGGCGGTGCGCAGGCCACGGGAGGAGTTGTTGCCCTTCACGAAGGTGAAGGTCAGGCGATGGGTCAGGTCCTGCATGAAGCTCATCTTGTTCAGCGAGGCGGAGAAGCCCCAGGAGCCGACAGCGTTCACGCCCATGTTGGAGGCCATGAAGACCTGGTCGTTGTCGAACAGGAAGGAGGTGCTGGGACCCCAGGACGAAGCGATCTGGGGCAGGCGCTCGGAGCCGTTGCGCAGGGAGTCGTCTTCACCAGTGGACCACCAGAAGGCGATCTGGGGGGTGAGCATGTCCAGGCCGGTGTATTCGGCGGCAACGTCGAAGAAGAAGCCGGCGCGGCGGTTCTTGGCGCGGTCGCTGCCGTTGCCTTCGCCGTAGATGGCGTCGGCGTAGAACTTGAAGGGATCAAGGGCGGTCACTTCGAAGGCGCTGCCCACCCACCAGTACACGTTCTGCGCGTTGCGCAGGGTGGTGGGGGCCAGGGCGAAGGTGCCGGCGGACATCAGGTTCTGGGCCAGGCTGGCATTGTAGAAGCCAGCGCCGCCGGAAGCGGTGCCCGCGTAGTTGGCGTTGCGGCCGACAACGGCCAGCATGCCCCAGGGGGTGGCGGAGAAGCCGTCCAGGGTGATGGGCAGGCTCAGGTAGTAACCGTCGAACTCGTCGGGCACCTGGGTGGTGGTGGGGTCGAAGTCGCGGTTGGTGTCCAGGAAGCGGATGAAGCCGCCGACGACGGACACGGTGTCCTTCATCAGGGGGATGTTCACGATGGCGCCAGCCACTTCGGTGTCCAGCACGATGGAGCTGCCGGCGAAGAAGGAGCTGTGGGCCACGGTGAAGGGCTGACGGCCCAGGGTGAACTCGACATCGGTGTTGGGCCACTTGAACTGCAGGTAAGCCTGATACACGTCGATGGACACGGCCGGGTTGTCAACGCGGTAGGTGCCGTTGCCCCAGGGGGTGTTGTTGACGCGGATGCCCAGGCGGAACTTCAGGTTCTCGTTGGCGATGAAGTCGGTGCGCAGGCGGAAGCGCTGCCAGATGGTGAAGGGGTCGCTGGTCTGGGTGCCGTCGCCGGTCCAGCCGGTGTAGTTGGGCTTCTGGAACCAGGTTCCGTGGATACGGGCGTCGCCGGTCATCTTCACTTCGGTGGCGGCCTGAGCGGCCACGGCGCCGAGAGCGAAGCTGACGAGCAAGGCCAAAAGCATAAGACGTTTCATGGGATTCCTCCTCCTCGTGTTGTCTGCGTATTGCCTCTGCCGGTAATGGGCATGGCCAGGGAGGGGTGTTGCCGCGTCCGTGCGGATTTCTTTAAGGAAAACCTGAGAACAGCCCCACCATGCCCGCATCGGTTGCGAAGGAAATCCAGTGCTTGGCGAACGCTGGTGAGGTTGCCGACCAATGCGGAAAAACCTCTCTTCGTAACACGACTGCAATGTGTGTAAAGTGAAACATTTTTCATGGCAAGGCAAATGTTTTCACTTTTTTGTAATAAATTGACGAAAAATGACTTGGTACGCAATGGGTCAGGCTAATCATTCCAGGTTGATAGTGGATTGTGTCGCCCTGCGCAGCATTTTCCCGTCTGGTGAAAAGGGAAATAAATGATTTTGAATTTCACTGTCAACTGGAGATGGGGAATCGACGGAAGAAGGCGCACTGGCCCAGAAGATCCAAGGCTGGATTGCTGAATAGCCGACGGAGGAGGGAGGGGCAGGCAGGTTGCGACCGGGCAGCGTACTAAGGGCGCAGGAGCGGCAAGCGTAGCTCTGTCAGCCTGGAATGAATCGATTAAGGTGTCAGAACTTCCTCATGCGTCTTGGCCGCCCGACATCGGGGGCCGCTCTCATGGCGCGTGCGCCAGGAGAACGGCTCAACGGCCATGCGTCAAGGCGTCGGCGTCAGTGCGAGGCCGGGAGCTCCCTGCGGTGCCCGAACCTGATGAAGCGAGCCTCATATGCTTTCTTTTCGGGGCAGCAGTTGGGGCATCCCTCATAAAGGAGGAGGCAGTCGGCATCGAGGCTTCCCGCCGGTATCCCCATCCAGAGCAGGTCTTCGCTGGGGTTGGCGAGCCAGAGCACCGGAGCCTTGCATCGGCTGCACTCGGCGTAAAGAAGCGAAGGATCAAAACGAACGGAAGGAGCGGGCATGGTTCACCTCCGGGAGACGAGTGGGAGGGCTGCTTTTTCTGTAGTATGGTCCTTGCCACGGTAAAATAAGGCTGTAAAGGGCCAAATGGGGCAATATTGGGGGCGAAACCCGTAGCGTGCGGAATTCATGTGCAAAAGCCCTCGCGAAAAATCGCGAGGGCTTTTGCGGGCGAGACGGGACTCATTGCGCGGACTGGAGCGGGGGGACTCCGGGAGGCCGCAGGGGCCTGCTGCCGCGCCGAGGGGAGAAACAGAGATGCGGTCCGAAAGAGGGATTAGTCCTTCTTGCGGCGTTCCCAGAGGCGCATGTCCTGCATTTTCTTGCGGCGGGCACGCTGGAGTTCCTTGCAGACCAGGGGGAGGTCCTTGGCGTAGCCCCATTTGGCGCGGTATTCGTCCGGGGTCAGTCCGTATTTGGCCAGGTGGCGCTTGGTGATGACCTTCATGGACTTGCCGCTTTCCATGCAGATGATGGTCTTCTCGCGGATGGCCTTCTTGGGATCCAGGGGCTTGCCGGATGCGTCTTCTGCGGCAACGGGCGCGGAAGGCAGGGAGGCGCCCTGCATGACGGCTTTGAGGCCGAGCACAAGGTTGGAAACCATGGTTACGATCTCCTGAGCGGTCATAACCCTTACTTTTGCCTGCGCCCTGACAATCTCCAGGGATTCTTTCAAATAGTCGTCCATGAGGTCTCCTTCAATTCCGGGTACAGCAGTCTACTATAGGTAGCGGAGGGAATCTTAGCTATTTCACATTATTTGTAAATAGAAATTTTAATTTTACATTGGCTTTTGAAAAGAGAACATGACAAAGAGTTTAGAAAAGGGGTCTTCCCGCATGGGGATGCCGAATTAGGATGGATAACTGGTTGGGGCAATATCGGAAAATACAGGCCCCTGTCCGATTCGCACTCCCATGTCGCGCAAAAGGTTCAATTGGCCCTGGCTGCGAACCCCTCTCGCGGCCGGAAGCATGAGCAGGTTGGCCGCGAAGCTGCTGAAATCCTGGATGTCGCGCAGCGATTGCGGATCACCCGGCAGGGCCAGCGCATCCAGAGGGTCCAGGCGCAGCACGTCGGCGGGCAGCCGTTCGACGATCAGGGCCGGGATCGTCTGGAGGTTTATGATGTCCACGCCAAGGCGGAATCCCAGGCGTTTGAAGCGGACGAACTGCTGCATGGCGGCGAACCCCAGCCTGGGGAACAGGGCGTCCTCGAAAAACAGGCATATGTTGGACGTGCCGGAGCGCGTTCTGGCGAAGGTTGAGGCCAGGGCTTCGGGGTAGGTCGGGTCGGAGAGCTCGTTCTCGCCAAGGCTGACGCAGACGAACGCTTCAGGCGCAAGCGAGCCCCGGATGCTCTCCAGCACTCCGGCCAATGTCTCGGGCTTGACGCAGGAGCCTGCCGCGAGGCCTGCGAAGCTCAGTTCGATTCCCGCCAGCGCGCGGTTCTCCAGTTCGTAGAGAGGGCGCAGGAAAACATCGCGGCTGCGCAGGTTGGTCAGGGGGCCGAAGGGGCGGGGAAGGCTGTTCATGCTACGTGTATATCAAGAATTGTGCCCATCGTTTAAGTTCTTGTATTTCAGCGTATTGGAGAGGCGTGTCAATCTGTGGGATTGTTTCCAGTCCTGTATGCGGTGAACGCCTGTCCCGTCAATAGGACTTTGTCCTGATAACGGGACTCATTCCCGTCGGCTTCACGACAGCACCCGGATACTATAGGAGGGGCCTCGCTCACCCATTAAGACGATGCACGCACGGAGGAAAAAGTTACGGTGCCGGGCCAAAAACACGGATCAAGCACGCGGTTCCACATTCATACTTTGGGCTGCAAGATCAATCAGTACGAATCCCAGGCCGTCCGCGAACGCTGGGAAGAGCGGGGCTGGCGGGAGGCAGGCGGCGCAGGGCTGGCTGACGTGGTGCTGGTGCACACCTGTGCGGTGACGTCCGGGGCAGTGGCGGACAGCCGCCGCGCGGTCAGCCGCCTGGTGCGCGCCGCTCCCGGAGCGAGGGTGCTGGTGACGGGGTGCGCCTCCCAGGTTGAAGCCGGGGCCTTTGCGGCCATTCCCGGCGTGGAGGTCGTGGTGCCGCAATCCGCCAAGCCAGGCCTCGGGGCATGGTCGCCGGGGTGCGTCCTGCCGGACGTCGCCGATGCTGCCGCGCCCACGCGGGGCTCCTGGCCGGACTTCTCCATCAGCCGTTTCCGGCGGGCCCGCCCGATCCTGAAGGTCCAGGACGGCTGCTCGCACTGCTGCACCTACTGCATCGTCCCACGGGCGCGCGGCCCGGCCCGGTCACGCCCCTATGAGGACATCCTGGGCGAGGCCCGCCTGCTCCTGGATTCAGGACACCGGGAACTTATCCTCTCCGGGATCAATCTCGGGCAGTACGAGTTCGACGGCGGCGGCGATTTCTGGACCCTGCTGGCCCGCCTGGAGGCCGATCTTTCACCGCAATGGGCCGGGGCGGCCCGGCTGCGCCTGTCGTCGCTGGACCCCGGCATGCTGGGCGCGCCAGCGCTTAAGGTGCTGGCCGCTTCGCGCATGACCTGTCCGCACCTGCATCTCTCCATGCAGAGCGGCGACCCGGGCGTGCTGGCCGCCATGGGGCGGGCGCATTACCAGCCCCGTTCCGTGCTGGATTTTCTGGGCGAAGTGCGAACCTTCTGGCCGCACGCCGCCCTGGGAGCGGACATCCTGACCGGTTTCCCGGGCGAGTCCGAATCCGCCTTCCAGGCCACGCGGGAGTTTTGCCTGACTGCCCGCCTGGGGTACGCCCACGTGTTCGCGTTTTCGAGACGCCCCGGCACGCTGGCCGCCAAGGCTGCCGGGCAGCTCGGCAAGGAGGAGAAAAAACGCCGCGCGGCGATCCTGCGGGATGATCTGGAGCGCCTGGAACGTGCGTATCTGGAGGAAATCGCCGGCCTGGCGCACCTCGTGATGGCCGTGGAGGGGGAACAGGCCCTGAACGGTTCAAGCGAATATTATGTGGAGTGCAGGCTGGAGCGCCCCTCGCCCGTTCCCTGGGGAGGGCTCCTGCCCGTGCGTCCCCTGGGCGTGCGGGACGGGGCGCTGCTGGTGGAGCCCGCCTGACGTCCGGCGAATCAATTTTGGCGCGCACGCTTCGCGACACTTTACGAAGGCGGGGCGGAAGCGCTATCCTGACCGACGCGCAGCGCAGGGGCGAGCCTCTCGCGCCGCGCGTTCTGCCCTGAAACGACACATCAACCGCGACGCGCGCCGACCCGGCAAGCGCAAGCGGACTGCGAGACACCCATGCCCAAGAGTATGACCGGCTTCGGCCGCTCCATCACCGAGAATTCCTACGCCAGCGTGGTCTGGGAGGCCCGTTCGGTCAACAGCCGCTATCTGGACCTCAAGTGGCGTCTGCCCCTTTTCCTGCGCGCCAGCGAACCCGACCTGGAGAAGGTCGTGCGCCGCTTTGCGGACCGGGGCCGCCTGGAAGTGTCCTGCAACTTCCAGCCGCACCGCGCCGAAGTGCTGGACATCTCCCTCAACAAGCCCCTGGCCCAGGCCATGCTCCGCTCCGTGGCCGACCTGGCGACGGACATGGGCCACGAGTTCACCCCGGACTACACCCGTCTGATGACCATCTCCCACCTGTGGCAGGAGGGCATGAAGGACGCTCCGCCGGAGCTCATGGAAGCGCTGACCTCCGGTCTGGCCCAGGCCCTCGAGGACCTGAACGTGGCCAGGGACCGCGAGGGCGGCCTCCTGGCCCAGGACATCCTGCGCCGCCTGGAGAAGCTGGCGGTCTGGCACGGCGAGATCAAGAAGCTGGCCCCCAAGGTGAAGGAAGAGAAGTTCCAGGCCCTGCGCACCCGCCTGACCTCCGTTCTGGAAAAGCTCGGCGTGGAGCCCTCTGAAGAGCGCATCCTCCAGGAGCTGGCGGTGATGACCGACAAGCTCGACGTCACCGAGGAGCTCACCCGCCTGGGCTTCCACCTGGACCAGATCAAGGAACTGCTGGGCCAGAAGGGCGACGTGGGCAAGCGCCTGGACTTCCTGATGCAGGAGGCCTTCCGCGAGATCAACACCTGCGGCAACAAGGCCCAGTCCATCGAGGTCAGCCGCATCGTGGTGGAGTTCAAGGGCGAACTGGAAAAGTGCCGCGAGCAGGTTCAGAACATCGAGTAGGGGAAGAGCGTGCAGAAGACAGGACTGCTCAACATCGGCTTCGGCAACTACGTGGTGAACTCGCGCGTGGTGGCCATCGTGAACCCTGCGTCCTCGCCCATGCGCCGCCTGCGCGAGGACGCCAAGGAGTCCCGCCTGTTGGTGGACGCCACCCAGGGACGCAAGACCCGCTCCATCATCGTGGCGGATTCGGGCCACGTGATCCTCTCCGCCATCCAGGCGGAGACCATCTCGCAACGCTTCAGCCAGGACGAGGACGATGAAACCAAGTAAGCGCCTGGGCCTCGCCCTGGTGATCACCGCCCCCTCGGGCGCGGGCAAGAGTACCCTCATCAAGAGGCTCCTGGCCGAATTCCCCCAGGCCGGGTTCTCCATCTCCTGCACCACCCGCGCGCCCAGGCCCGGCGACAGGCCGGGCGTCGACTACGAGTTCTTGAGCGTGGAGGAGTTCAAGGCGCGCATCGCGAAGGGCCACTTCGCCGAGTGGGCCGAGGTGTACGGCAACTACTACGGAACGCAGAAGCAGGCCGTGCTGGACATGCTGGCCGCCGGGCGCGACGTGCTCTTCGACATCGACGTGCAGGGAGCCAAGGCCCTGAAAGAAAACCTTGGCTTCGGCAACACCGTGTTCATCCTGCCTCCCTCGCGCCAGGAGCTTGAAAGACGCCTGACCGGACGCGGCTCCGACTCGCCGGAGACCATCGCCAGGCGTCTGGCCGACGCCAGAAACGAAGTGGCGCAGGCCGGTTGGTTCAACCACATAGTGGTCAACGACAACCTGGACACTGCGTACGACGAACTGCGCGCCGTGTATCTGGCGCAGCGGTCGCATCCGGACCTGCATCCCGGGCTGGTGGAGTCCGTGGTGGGCACCTGGGAGTAGGGAGCCGTTTTCAGGCGACTCTTGCGTCTGTGAACTGTTCAGGGTAGATAGGGACGTGGTGTAAGGCGTGTTGTGCCAGAGGCTCGCCTGATGGGAGTCCAGAATCGCACTGATGGTTCGGAGTCCTTTGCATGAATGAATCTGACAATCCGGATACTGCATCCAACTCCCTGAAATCCTCCGACCGCGCGCGGGAGAGGATTAAAGGCATTTTTTCGACCCAGTCCATCCAGAAGGTCGGCACCGGCACCACCACGCGCAAGACCATCCAGAAAACCTACTGGTTCGTGGACGAACTTGAGGAGAACCTGCTGGAAATCCAGCCTCTCAACAAGAACTACATCCCCTCCGGCCCCAAGCGGAAGATCACCATTGAGGATCTGCTGGCCAAATTTGCGCCGGAACCAGAGTTTTACATCTCCACGGTGTATCCCAAGCTCCAGGAGCTGAGCCGCACCATCCAGAAGGGCGAACGCCACCGCGAGAAGGGCGAGGTGTTCAGCGCGGAGATGGAGTTCAACCAGGCCCTCAAGGTGGACGAGGAAAACGTCAAGGCCAACTTCGGCCTGGGCCTGACCTACCTGGACCGGGGCGAAGCCCACAAGGCCAACGACATCTTCGAGCGCCTGGTGCGCCTGGACGCGGCCTTCCAGCCCGAGCACAAGCACCTCTTCAACGATTTCGGCATCAGCCTGCGCAAGAACAAGATGCTCGACCAGTCCCTGGACTACTACCGCAAGGCCGAAAGCCTCACCGAGTCCGATGAGAACCTCATGTACAACATCGCCCGGGCCTACTTCGACAAGCAGGAAGCCCGCGAGTGCCTGGAATACCTGAAAAAGGCCCTGGCGCTCAACCCGATGCTGAACGAAGCCCGGCGCTTCGTGAAATACCTCGTGGACCAGAACCAGATCTCCATCGACCTGCCCGGCGTGCGCGACCTGCTGCCTGCGGAATCCACGCCCGGCTCACCCGGTTCCGCCTGAGAGCGTCCATGAGCCAAGAGCACGGCCAGCAATTTCTCCTCGCCCTGCCCGGACTCCGGCATGACCTGCCCTATTCACCGGCCCTGCTCACCACCCTCTACAGCCAGACCGGCCAGACATCCTCCACGCCCCTGGAGGAGATCGCCGACACCCTCAGCCGCGACCAGGGGCTCACGGCCAAGGTGCTCACCATGGCCAACTCCGCCTTTTACGGCCTGCAGCAGGAGGTGACCACCGTGCCCCGCGCCATCGCCGTGCTGGGGCTGAACGAGGTGCGCTCCCTGGTGCTGGCCGTGGGCGTGAAGGCCCTGACCCAGCACAAGAACTTCCCCAAGGAATTCGGCGTGAGCGGCTACTGGCAGCATCAGCTCTCTGTGGCCATCATCGCCCGCCATCTGGCGCCGCTCATGGGCAGCGTGGACGCGGACAACCTCTTCACCGCCGGAGTGCTGCACGACCTGGGCAAGCTGCTCACCGCGTTGCACCGCTCCGACGACTGGCGCGCCATCGACGCCCTCACCCGCGAGCAGCGCGTGTCCTACTCCGAGGCCGAGGAGGACTACTGGGGCATCGAGCATGGGGTGCTTGGGTCCATGGTCCTCGGGGCCTGGAATCTGCCCGAGGACATCACCGAGCCGGTCAACTGGCACCACGCGCCCATGCATTCGCCCAATCACCGGCGCGAAGCCCTGGTGCTCTGCGTGGCCGACGCCATGGCCCATGTGGTGGCGGAACCGGAAGCCTTCGTGCACTGTCCCTGGCGGGACGTGCTGGGTAAATTTCATCTGAGCGATTCCGACATGCTGGAACAGGTCAAAGCCCTGCTGTTGCAACACGATCCGGGCCTCTTCGCCGCCGGGCTCGCCGCCTAGAGTCGCGTCCTTGAAAAACATGAACATGTTTTGCAAGGATAAAAATAATAATTCCAAATTATTATCTTCATAATAAATGCGCATTTATTTGAGGACGCCACACTAGCGCGCCAACCTGCGACCCTGCCGAACGCCCTTTCCGAATCCGCGCCTGCGCGGGCCTGCCAGGCCGCGCCATCGGCGGACAGTTCTTCAAGGAGTATTTCGTGCGAAAAATCTGGCGTTCCCGCGCCGCAACCCCTGCGCCCCCCGTACTGCAAGACTGGGCCGCCAGCCTGAGCGTTTCCCCGCGTCTGGCAGAGCTCCTCTGGAACAGGGGCCTCTCCACCCCGGAGGCCATGGACTTCTTTCTCTGTCCCGGCCTTCGCCACCTCATGCCGCCTGGGGACATCCCCGGCCTCACCCAGGCAGCCGAGGCCGTGGCCGCAGCCCTGACCTCTGGAAAGCGTCTGACCATCTGGGGCGACTACGACGTGGACGGCGTCACCTCCACGGCGCTGCTCTCCGATTTCTTCGCTCGGCGCGGCTTCAGCGTGGGCCATTACATCCCAGCACGCCTGGACGAGGGTTACGGCCTGAGCATCCCAGGCCTCGAGAAACTGGCCGAATCCGGCACGGACATGGTGCTCACCGTGGACTGCGGCGTCACCGCCGTGGCCGAGGCCAAACGCGCCCGCGAGCTTGGGCTCTCGCTGGTCATCACCGACCACCACCTGCCAGGACCGGAACTCCCCGACGCCGTGGCCCTGGCCAACCCCAAGCTCGCAGACAACGAAGGGCGCGACCTGGCAGGCGTCGGCGTGGCCTTCTTCCTGGCCGCCGCCCTCAACCGGATGCTGCCGGGCGAGCATATCGACGTGCGCCAGTTCCTGGATCTGGCCGCCATGGGCACGTTGGCGGACGTGGTCAGCCTGACCGGGCAGAACCGCATCATCGTGAAAAACGGCCTGCTGCTCCTGGCGGACGCGGCCCGGCCCGGCATCTTCGCCCTGAAGGAAGCCTCGAACTATTACCCCAAGGCCCCGCTCGAAGCCACCCAGGTCACCTTCGGCCTGGCCCCGCGCATAAACGCCGCAGGACGCCTGAACCGCGCCGAGGAGGCCCTGGCCCTGCTCCTGGCACCCGATCTGGACACCGCGCGCCCCCTGGCCAAGGCCCTCGACGAGCTGAACGTCCAGCGCCGCGCCGAGGAGGACGCCATCTCCGGCGAGGCTCTGACCCAGGCGCAGGCCCAGTCCGGCAACCCCGCCATGGTGCTGCACGCGCCGCACTGGCACCAAGGCGTCATCGGCATCGTGGCCTCGCGCGTGGTGGACGCCCACTATCGGCCAACGCTCATCATTACGGCGGACAACGGCAAGCTCAAGGGCTCCGGGCGCTCCATCCCCGAGGTGGACCTGCACGCCGCCCTTTCCGCCTGCCAGGAGCATCTGCTCGGTTTCGGCGGGCATCATCAGGCAGCGGGGTTAAGTCTCGCGCCCGAAAACCTCGACGCCCTGCGCGCCGACTTCCTGAAAGCCGTGGCCGAACAACTGGGCACGACCTCCCCTTCCCCCACGCTGCGCCTCGACGGCGAGCTCTCCTTCAAGGACATTCATCAGGAACTCCTCAAGGAGCTTACGCTGCTCGGACCCTTCGGCTGCGGCAACCCCGAACCCGTGTTCAGCTCGCCGCCCCTGGACGTGAAAGGCCGCCGCGTGTTCGGGGCCAACCACGTGATTCTTGAAGTGCGCGACCCCGACGCCGCCGTGACGCTGCGCGCCAAGGCCTGGCGCATGGCCGAGGAGATCGGGGCCGACGTCACGGGTCGCAAGCTGACCCTGGCCTTCACGCCGCGTCTGGACACCTACAATGGCCTTGCCAGCATCGAGCTTCGCGTCAAAGACTGGGCCGCCGTGGAGAAGAAGGCCGCCAAGGCGGGATGA